>CBFICN010000082.1:0-16367 GCA_965661045.1 uncultured Myxococcota bacterium | reverse complement strand
GGCCAACTCGAAAACAAAAAGAGCCAGTTTAAAAAGAGACAGAAGGATGCACTTGCTCTGTATGATCGGATTGAAATTGCCATTTCAAGTTTGATATTGAACGTTGAAGAATATCAGTCATCTTGGAAATTTTGGGAAGCCAGCAAAAAAGAGTTCAAACAACTCGCAGAAGTCATTCGCACAGAACTGCACAGTTTGGAAAGTGCCATCCAATCAGATGTGGAGATTGTTTTTTCAGAAGGAGAAAAAGCCCTGCCTGAACTGCAAACACTCATCGAACAAGCCAGAATGGACTTTGAAGGGGTTGAGACACCCAAGAACAAGGATGCATCACTGACACAGTTGCACGCAGCGATTGAAACGTTGAAAAAGACAATCGATGCGGACAAGACGCTCAAGGAACGAAATGACAATCAGCGAAAAGAGTTTCTAAATGGAATCGAAGACATAAATGGCAAAGTCGGTGAAGTTTTGCCCCGAAAACTGTACGAGAAACTGACCACTTTGGAGCAAGAATACCAAAAAGAAGCCGCCATTGCCAGCGATGAAATGCAACGATTCGAAGCGTTTACACCGCAATATGAAGCCACTCTCAAACTGCTCGAAGACGAACAATCCAAAGCCTTCAACGACCACGAAGAGTACTATGCCAAGTTGCTCGGGGGACTCAAGCAAGCAAAAGGAACTGCAGGGGCGCACGGCATGATGACCCAAGCGGAATCGTTGCTACAGCAATACACCACCGAAATCAACATGGTGCTCAACGACGGTGCCAAACTTACCGCGAAATCCAACCAAGTGCACGAAGCCAGCGAAAAGAACAAAGCGATGCAAGTTGAGTGGGAAGCCAAAATTGATGCCTTCAATCGAGAAGAGTACAAACGGTTGGAAGACGCCATCAGTGCCAAACAAAGTGTTGGAGATGCCATCAAAGCATTCTTTTGGACACCAGAACAGCTTCAAGAAGTGAAAGAGCTGCGCGACCAATCTTCCGAGGCCGCCAAAAAGGGAGACTTTGAAATGGCACTGTTTCGCCTTGCCGACGCCAAGTCACGGGCGCAGTTTCACTTGGACTTCCCAGACGGGTCTGCCACAAAGCAGCTGGCGGAAATCCAAGAGGTCAAAAAAGTATGGAGAACCGCTGTAGATGCGTACCACACCGATCTGAATGAAGTCTGCAGCAGCATTCACTCGTACCTGGTTGATGCAGGAGAAAGTGCCTCGGCAACCAAAATCAAAACCGTCCAAAGTCAACTGGAAACATTGTTCGCCAAACCAGTTTTTGATGGGTGTGTCGACATGCTTGGCAAAGACGGTATCGATGGCAAAACCGCTCGAAAATATGTCAAAGATGGTCTTGCCGAAGTTCGTCGTCTACGAGACCTTCTCACAGACGGGCGCATTATGCAACTGCACAAGCACCCCTTCAAGTCGGCGCCCACCTTCAAAGGGCATTACCACATCGGAAAAACCTTGACCGACGTTGAAAAGACCCTGTTGATGGCAAATGGTCGCGACTAATCCACATCGAATACACTTGAATCCCACTCACTGAGAGAGTACCCATGTCACTAGAAGAAAAAGAAATTGTCTGGCTCAAAATATTCACTGGCATCAATGCCGTGCAAGATGATGCGGCCCTCACTGAAGTATTGGAAGACGACAGCCTCTCCGTTGACTCAAAATTCCGCATCATTCACGCTGCTGAAGAACTCGAGGCCCAAAAAATTCGTCAAGCGTTCATCGATCAAACACGCGTCAAAGTCGAAAGCAAGATGGCCGACCTCGAGAAACTCAACATGGAGATTGAGACCAAACAAGGCGACATCATCAAGACTTTGGGGCGAGATCAAACTGAAACCTTCGATTATGAGAACGACAAGGAACTGGTCACGCTGACCAAGGAACAAGAAGCCGCGTTCTCCAAAGCCAGCATCGACCTCTTGACCATCGTCGACCCCCTACAGCAAAAAATGTTTACCTGGTCTAGAATTGACGGAGAAACCATTGTTCGAGACAATGAACAACCCCTGTTCACCAAGGATCAGTTGGCCCGTGAAATTTACACCCCACTGGTCAAAGAATTGGTTCTTCCGGAAAGTATTGTTCCCGATGAGTATTCCGAAGTCCACAAAATGATCACCGAGACCAATGACTATTATATCCAAGAACTCGAAGAGGTGTCTGAATGGCAAGCCGCTGAAGACCACATCTCTTTTGCGCAGGAAATGGTGTCTGGAACAGCCTCGTTGATGCTGGACGGTCTAGAATTGGGCATGGACGACAGCGACAGTTCACAAGAGAAACTCGAACTGATCAAAGCGGCAACTGGATTGGCTGAATCAGCCGTAAACGGTGGTATGGACGCAGCATTGGCAATCGCTCAAAAAGACCCACAAAAAGCCATTCAAGGATTTGTATTGGGGGTTGCAGACTCGCTTGGAGACACCGTTGGTACCGCCACCGGCAATGAAGCCCTTGGTGCCTACATTTCTCACTCGTTGAATGCAGCGATGAAGATCCCAGACTTGGCCAGCAACATCAAAGAAGGAGATCCCGCTTCCTTCATCGAAAACATGGTGGACATGGTCGCGACTGGCTTGGACATTGGTGGCGAAGCCGTCGTAGATGGCAAAGACGATGATGAAGTCGCCGAAGCCAAAAAGGAATTGCTCGAAAAAATCAAAACAGGCATCACCGAAGGCTTTGCCATCGCACTCAAAGGCTACCGAGACGGTATCGTGACCGCCATTGCCAATGGAGACTGGGGCGCCATTCGAGTCATCTTGACTGAGGCGGCTTTGTCTGCTGGAAGCGTTGCATTTGACGAAAAAGTCGACATTATCGATGGTGAAAGTGGTGTCATTGATGTGGATGGTGCGCGGGTCGCAACCAAAGAGGAAGCCAAAGCGCAAAACAAAGCCCTCAAGGGATTGGCCGGCGGTGGATTTGATCTACTCAAGGACATCAACGCCGACAGTTTACCCAAAGCCAAAGAATACAAGCAAAAAGCAGAGGAAGACAAGAAAGCGGTCTATCTCAACAACGCCGAACGGCTGGAAGCCGAATTGGCCTCTGAAAAAGAAGAATTCCTCGGTGCATTAGAAACGTTGGGACAAAAGGAACAACTCGACAGGAATGAACTCAAGTCCAT
Organism: uncultured Myxococcota bacterium; assembly: GCA_965661045.1. Lineage (GTDB taxonomy): Bacteria > Myxococcota_A > UBA796 > UBA796 > UBA796 > CAJWHX01. The sequence goes on along the minus strand of CBFICN010000082.1, from coordinate 13,213 downwards.
TTCCAAAATGATGGAGCAGATGAAAAAAGATGCCGCCATGATGGCACAGGTCAACACCGTGGCATCTGGCGGGGTCGCTGTCATTTCCAAATTCATCAAGCCACTGGCAATCGCTGGTACTGCCATGGCCTTCATGAAAAGCCTAGGGGCCGCCGTCGAACGGGCACAAGCGATGCGCAAATGGATGGAGTCCAGTGATGAGGCCTTGAATGCGGTCAGTCCCTATTACAGTTCCATTCAAAACTTTGTCAAAAATCAAAAAGAGCAGTTTGCCCATGAAACCATCAAGAGTGCGCTGTTGATGCTTCAAGTTGCTGCTCAGGTGACTGCGGCTGCGGGTACAGGAACCCCTGTTCAAGCCATTGCCGAAATTGTAGACACTGGTCTCAATATGGCGTTGAGTTTGGAAGAACTGACCTAGTCCGTCTATCAGAAAGTCCAAGTCGAACAGGCCTGGGCACTGACCAAAGACGCGCTGGATCACCCTGAAAATCGAAAACTGAACCTCAAAGTGCGCAAACTGAACCCCACATTGGCAAAATACTCCATTGCCTTCGGTGCAATTGTACAAAAAGATCTGATTGCCATCGACGCCTTGAACCGCATTGGGCTGGATCGCGAAACCTTGGCACAGAAAGACGCCAAAGTTGGGTCGGTCAAATCCTTCTTGGAAGCCAAATACAAAGACGACAACAAAATCCTGCGAAAATACAAGCCAAAGAAAGGCATCTTGGGAAAATTGCCTGAAGTAGACCTCACCATTCGCAGTTGGAAAAGTGCACACATCTTGATGGAGAAAGAGGGCGATGTCAAACCAGACAATACTCGACGGATTGTACTGGCTCTCAAAGCCGTCATGGAAGGCAAAGAGAAAGTGGACAAATACGCCGACGACTTGGCCCTGATGAACGTCAAAGAATGTGACGCATACGTCTTGGCGCTCGAAGAAGCCTCAGCCGCATTTGACGCCTATCGTCCGTTGCATCCAAATGACAAGCCCAACGACGTTATGAAGAAGGAAGTCGTCAGCACCTTCGGCAAAATGGTTCAAACGGAACGACGCATCGCGATGGTCACCCGCATGGAAAAAGAGCAGTTTGACAAGGACAATCCACAGGAAGGTTAACCGACAAATTGCTTGTGTACGAGTCGGTGGTACAGCCCTTCTTGCGCAAGCAAATCGTCGTGACTGCCCTGTTCCACAACTTGGCCCTCCGACAGCACCACCACAGTGTCGGCGTGCTGAATCGTACTCAAACGATGAGCAATGACCAGCGAAGAACGGTTTTCCATTAGACGCTCCAAAGCCTCTTGAACCAAGTGCTCACTTTCCACATCCAGCGCCGATGTCGCCTCATCCAAAATCAACAGTACAGGATCTTTGAGAATGGCTCGAGCAATGGCGATTCGCTGCTTTTGACCACCACTGAGACGAACCCCTCGCTCTCCAACCAGTGTCTCGTAGCCCTCTGGAAACGCTGACACAAAGTCGTGGGCGTTGGCGGCTTTGGCAGCCGTCAGAACTTCTTCTTTCGTGGCGGAAGGACGACCATAACGGATGTTGTCCAATATGGTCGTGGCAAAGAGAATCGGCTCTTGTCGAACGACGGCAACCCTCTCGCGCAGCCAGTCCATCTCCAAAGTCGAAATGGACACACCGTCCAAAGCGATATCACCAGATTGAACATCGTAAAACCGACTGATCAGGGCTGCAACCGTCGACTTACCGCCCCCCGAAGGTCCCACCAGTGCCACAACTTGATTGGGCTCAATATCAAAGGACACCCCCTTCAACACCGATGCGTCTGGTCGAGTTGGATAGGCAAATTCCACGTCTCGAAACGTCAACGATCCAACGGGGTTTGCAATTCGTTCAGTCCCGTCGACTTGTTCAGAATCTCGCTCCAACAGTTCAAACACTCGGTCACTGGCCCCAATCGCTTTGGCAAAGTCTTCGTAGAGACCACTCAACGCCCCCAGCGAAAAAGCCACCGTAAACGTATAAAGCATAAAGGAGGTCAATTCTCCAAAGTCCATTTCTCCACTGGCCAACAAGTGCCCACCATACCAGAGCACTGCAACAATCGAGCCATATCCGGCAAAAGATATCAAGCCTGAAAACCATGCGCCGACCCACGCTCGTTTTTTGGCCAGCGCAAAAGCAGATTCGATACCCGCCTTATACCGAGCGTGTTCTTCTCCTTCCCGGGCAAATGACCGCACGGTTCGGATTCCACCAATGCTCTCTTCGGCGATGGCGTTGGCGTCCGCAAAGGCGTCCTGTACCGAACGAGAAATCTTCCTCAACATTCGTCCATACAATCCTGCCCCAACAGCGATCACCGGTACAACAGCCAGCATCAACAGTGCCAATTTCCAACTGGTCCAAATCAAAATTCCAATGGCACCCAAGCCAGACAGAGCAAAACGCAGTCCCATCGACACATTGACCGTGACGGCTTTTTGAAGCACCGTCGCGTCCGAAGTCAGCCGATTGAGCAACTCACCAGTCCGTCGCTGATCAAAGAACCCAATCTCTTGTTGCAACACTTGTTGAAACAGGCGTTCTTGAAGTCGTGTCACAATTCGCTCACCGGCCACTGTAAACAAATAGGAGCGTAAAAAAGTCGATATGCCCACCAAAACAAAAATGCCAATCATCCACACCGCATACTGATTGACCGCCTCTTGACCACCACCTCCTTTGACAGAGTCGATCAACTTTCCAATCAGCATTGGATAGGTCAAATTCAACCCAGAAGCAATCAACAGAAACAACGTTCCCCACAGTAAAGAGGCACGTTCTTGTTTTGCGAGGGACAACAACCGCTGAAAGGCACTCATAGAGACTCCAAATTTGTAGATTCTCTATCTTAGTCCCCGCGACACTGTTTGACCAGTAGACCAATCTCATCCAACCCAGTGGGCATCATGCTTCGCCATCGATTCCAAGCGGTTTGCGCAACCACACAGTCTCCACGATCAATTGACAGTTGTACAATGTCACGAAGCACATCAATTTCATCCACCGGCAAAGAGTTTGCCAAGTCACTCAACCAGATACGCTCATCTGGCCACTCAATGCTGTGACGTCGATGCAACAGCAGTCGAGCCTGTGCACCCCGCCATCGATACCCATCAAACCGATCTTCAACGGTCTTCAGCAGTGCGTCGGCATCCACAATGCGTCCATATCGTTCCAAGGTTTGTGCATAGTCAAGCGTTTTTGTCGCCACTTGATCTTGATCCTTCCAAGCTTGATGGGCTTCGCGTTCAGCCACCGCCTGAGTCAGTTGAACCCGCGACAACCACTCTCGACATAAAGATTTCGCCTGTGGTCCCTCCACTCGACAACCCACACGCAACAACAGTTCACCTCGTCGTACAACGCGCTCTACGAACTCTGCGTCTCCAAAGCACTCCACCGTCGACCAAACAGTGGTGGAAGGCAGGACCAACGCATTGAGGGTTTCAACGGTATGGGCAGAAGCTACCGTACAGGTCACTTGTTCAACCCCACAGTCATGCAGTCCCGCGGTACTCAAAGCAGACAACGATTCTTGGGTGTCGGATATCCAAGCACCACTCGAATAGAGCATCAACCCGTCGGTTTGCCACACTGCTTGGTCACACCAACCGGTGGACTGAAGACGCTTGGGGACAGGCAAGACAAAGCCCGCATCGGTTGTCAACGTCTTGTCGGTTTGAGTCACACTGGTGATGGCTCCTTGACTGGATACGATGACCGCGACCATTTGCAAAGCGATCAACCAAGCCCAGGATTTGTACCGAGAATCTGTTGGGCGTTGACTGGTGCTCGGCCATGACCAAATGGCAAACGCCCCCCCTATGAACATGGCGGTCCAGTGGGCGACGTGAGACACATCCGCAGAGAGCGTATTGAGTATCAGGGTCGGAACAAAAACAAGAAAATTTCCCCAACCGTATTGAGACTGTACCCTAGGTGGAAGGTTGTGGGCAAACCGAAAACCCAACACCACCTGCATCGCCCACAGTCCAAAGACCAAAGTAGACGCCCCCGCAACCGCACCATTCTCAAAAGCCCACACCGAAAAGCCTGAGCCCAAAACGATTCCCACAACGTAGAGCAGCAACGATGGCGCACCAACGATGCGTTCTACTCGCTGTGCACAGAAGTAGGTCAACACCCCATTCCCAACCCAATGCATCCAATCCAAATGCACAACCCAATAGGTCCATGGGGTCCACCATCGTTCATAGACTGAGATGGCACTCCAGCCAACACTGAGTGTGCGTACATCAAGCCATCCACGTTGCTGCAGCACACCCATACACAAAGTCACCATCAAGAGACCCAACGCAACGATTGGGGTCTTGCCCTTTCGAAAGTGAGACATCATGCGCGCCTCTGGTGTGTCTCCGGCTTTGGCAAAGCGCTCTATCATCCACAGAGGATTGGCACGATCACCAGTCAACGTTGGACAATCAATGTGGGCGTCCAATCCAATCTGTCCGAGCGCGATTCGATGCTCAATCTCATCCAACGGCAGGTACAGCGTCTCCCCACCTGTGTGCACATCGGCGTATAGACGCTCAGCGGTCAATTCTCAACCAACTGACGAACCACCACACTCGCACAGGTCATCCCAAAGACACTGGTCACAAATCCAGCAGTTCCCCAGATGACATTGCGTTCTTCACAATTGTGGTACGTGTTCTCTCCACTTGGGCACACACATTGAAAATCCCCATTCTTATCATAGGGCAGGACAACAGGGTCTTGTAGAGGCTCCGCAGAGTATACCGCCGGTATATTCCACTTGCCGTTGCGTGGAAAATTGTACTGCTTGCGCAAAATTTTCCGAACGGTTGCCGCCAGTGGATCGACTTTGGTCTTTGTCAAATCTGCCGTTGCAATTTGGGTGGGGTCCCAACGTCCAGAGGCGCCTGTGGACACCACCAGTGGAATCTCCAACTCTCGACACGCGTTGATTAAGTGGCATTTCGCAGTCACGTTGTCAATGGCGTCCACCACAAAGTCTGGCTTGTTTTTTCCCTTGAGCAACAGATCAGATGTGCGCTTGTCGTAAAACAAGGGAATCGCCTTGATCGTGGCTTTGGGGTTGATCGACTCCAGTCGCTCCGCCAACACATTGGCTTTCAAATGACCAACCTTGCCTTTCATGGCTTGAATCTGTCGGTTGGAATTGGTGACGCAGACCATATCAAAATCCACCAGCGACAGTTTGCCAACCCCCGAGCGAACCAATCCTTCAGCAGCAAAGGATCCAACACCCCCCAATCCAATGACCATCACGTGGGCGTTTTGTAAGGACTCGAGACCAGATACGCCAGTGAGTCGAGCGATTCTATCAAATCGACGATGAACTTTAAATTGTGAACTATCAGGCATCATCGCCTCCTACAGTACTGAGTAGACAGGGGTAAACAAACATTCAAACATTTAGACAAGGCTCTATAGGCTGAAACACAGAGTCCGTCATCACTTATCCCCTACCAATTATCTTGGCGAACTGGGCTTTGTCAATCGACTTCTTCAAGCCCTCGTCTGCCGCAATCACATTTCGTCGAACCAGGTCCGCCAAGGACTCTCGCAGCAATTGGTTCCCCAGTCCCTTACCCGTTTGCATCGCGGTTTCCAACTGGTTGCTTTGTCCACGTCGAATTTGTCCAGAGACCGCTTGATTGACCACCAACACTTCGAGTGCGGCAACGCGTCCCCCCGTTCTTTTCTTACACAAGGTTTGCGAGATGACCCCACGCAAAACCTCAGCCAAAGAAGATCGAATTTGGTTCTGCTGATCAGCGGGAAAAATATCCACAATTCGATCGATCGAAGAGATGGCGTTCATCGTGTGTAGGGTTCCAAAAACAAGGTGTCCAGTATTGGCCACTTCGAGTGCAAGTTGAACCGTCTCTTTGTCCCGCAACTCTCCAACCAAGACAACGTCGGGGTCTTGACGCAAAGCAGATCGCAAGGCAGCCTTGAAGGAATCGGTGTGGGTGCCCACTTCTCGTTGATTGACCAACGCCTGTTGAGACGTGTGGACAAACTCAATCGGATCTTCAAGCGTAATGATGTGAATCGGCTGAGTGCGATTGAGGTAATCCACCATTGCTGCCAATGTTGTTGATTTCCCCGAACCAGTCGCTCCTGTCACCAACACGAGACCCTTGGGCTGCTGAGCAAGTTCCAGAACCACCGGTGGCAACCCCAATTGTCCCACCGTTAGAATTCGACTTGGAATCAAGCGCAGTACAGCAGAGGTACCGTTGTTGTCTTGAAAGAGGTTGACTCGAAATCGAGCGTGTTGTTCAAGAGAAATGGCAAAGTCGGTTTCTTTGCGTGCCTCAAAGTCTTCGATGGACTGAGGGCGCATCACTGGCTTCAATAATTCATAGACTTCATGGACGCGACTTTTGGCAACGTCTTGCATTGACTTCATGACGCCGTCGACTCGCCAGTGTGGTCGCCGACGGGCAGAAAGGTGCAAATCGGATGCCCCTTCTGAGACCATACGCTCCAATAAGATGCGCAGTTTGGAAGGCATGACGCCATCGGCACCCTCTTCACTTTCCTCGCTCTCTTCATCGGAAGAATCCGTAGCCAGACCGCTGACCGTTTGAAACACAGCGTTGAAATATTGGCTGGTGATCGAGCAGACCTGAATCTCCATGGAGGGCAAAAACTGTTGCACGCGTTCCACAATTTCAGGCTGAGGCTCATCAACAAAGCCGACTGTCAAGCGATTCTCTTCAATGGATAGGGGGAGAACACGCAATCGCTGCATCAATGGCTGAGGCAACAAGTTGACCACTTCGGTTTCAGGAAGTTCAGTATCAGACGCCATCGCAGGAACTTGCGTCAAGGTGTCAGACAGACGTTGAGCCAACAGTGTCGACAACAGTCTACCGAACTCTGGGAATCGTTTGAAACACTGAAAAAACTGTGCCCGCAACACACACATGACTTTGACTGCACTGCGAGCCGTCACCGTTGCAGAACGAGGGGTATCCAACAGCAGCCCTACTTCTCCAAAACCATCTGCCGGTCCAAGGCTTGCCACTTGCTGACCGCCTTCTAAAGAGACAACAGCCTCTCCTTCAATGATCAGATAGTAGGTGTGACTGTCTTCACTGTGTTCAACGATGACCTCGTTGGGATTGAAAGACCACACATCTGACAAGTCTGCCAAGTACTGATAGACTTCAGACGGCAAACCTTTGAATAAATTGTTCTGTTGCATTCGAGCGATCAAGTCTCCTCGAGACTGCATTGTCGTCGCGACCTTTTCCATTGTTCCCCTCACGAATCTACAGTTGTCTATCGTTATCAACACAATTGCTACACGTAGGATTTGCCTGTGCGACAGCGATTGTGTACAAATAAGGTATCATTATACCCAACCAAATGGCACAGGTTTCACTCACTTGTTTAGAAACCAAACTCCCACTACGAGGTTCTTATGTACCCACTTCTTTCAACATTTCTACTCACCGCCTGTGGGGCAAAAGATCAAACCGATACAGGCAGTGAAGAGCCAATTGTAGAAGACACAGAGCCCACCCAGCCTGATGCCATCACCATTCAAACCAGTGGCTCCGAGTCCCTGTCGTTGATGTTTGACACCCCGAGTTGTCAAATCCCTTCAGCAGCCCCCAACTTCAATGCATTTTGGAGAAACGGCAGCGGCGCACACGTCTTTGTGCTGCGGGTGATGATTCGAGGGGACTACACCGGTGGAGGGACGTACACCAGCACCGACAGTGAATTGCTGGTCACACTCCAAGAAGAGGCCGGTGGACAAGGTCGATACTACGCCCTTGATGAGACTCAAGGCGACACTGCAAGCGTTGTTTTGAACACCGATACCGAAGGGGTCGTGTGGGGAACACTGACCGTAAACGCCCTACACAACCTAGACAGTGCAATCAGCATCAGTCCCACTGAAATTCCGTTGTGGTGTGATTCAGAGAACACGGCCGGACTAGAGCAAGGGCAGTAAACCAACCCATCCGTTTCCTCTCATACTCTTTTAAGGAAATCGCAATCAAAGAGTGAGAAATCTAGAACTGCTAGCGCAACCACTTTGCCGGTTTCTGGCGCTTGAGCATTCGAGAAACTTCGGACATTGAAATGACGACATAGTCATCGTAAGGATTTTGACCATCCCCTTTCCACTCTCGGTCATAATGGGGATGCAAAAACAAATCGGATCGCTTGTTGCGCCACAGATATTCCCCATCGGTGTAAAAGAGCCCATTGCCTTCCACCACACGAAACTGATCGTCCAAAAAGATGACCACAGGATAACCTTTGACCAAGATACCCGGTACAGTTGACCAATCGGTGGGAATATAGGGGGCATTGTACGGCATGGTGACCTGAATACTCATGTCTCCTTCGCCACGCATCCACCCAATCACTTCGATGTAGGCTTCTCGATCTCGCTGGCCACCCGACGACAACCGGTTGATGTGAAGAACCTCTCCAATCACCACGTACTTTGACCCTTTGGCGTATCGCCTCAGGGTTTCATCTATCTTTTTGGCATCTTCTGAGGACTGCTCATGTCCCGTCAACAACACGCGTGGATCGACTTTGCTGCTAAGCAAGTCCTGAGCAGACGCAGGTTGACTTCCCAACATCCCCCACAGCATTGTCATCCAAATCCACATTTTGTCTCCACGCTCTTACAGTTTACCAGCTCCAAGCCGCTCTAATACTTGAACAACACCGGTATCATTGTTTTTGTTGCCCTTTTTCCAGCCGTCTCTGCAATTCTTCCAACCCTTGATCCAAATTCAAGGCAATTTCACTGCGGTGAAACCATGCCTGCAACCGACCAATCGGAGCATATGGGGCTTCATAGATATACTCACAACGCACCCACAACCCTTCGGGAACCTTTTCCAAATACAAGCGCCCTTTCGCATTGGGCTCTACGTCAAATTGGACTTCCTTCACCCCCGTCGCCTCGTCGTTGACCACTTGGATATTGCTGACTTCTCCACCATCCCAAGAGATTGCTGTATCCGTCGGACTGGTGGCCCAAGGTTGCCAAGAATTCCAATTCTGGGTGTTGGACACCTCAGTCCAAACAGTTTCAATTTCTGCATCTACTTTCACCCACCGTGTGGTTTCCACCTCTCGGGGCAAAATAAAAAGTCCCAAAAATGCCGAGACAATCATGACAGCGATGGCAACAACAATCTTGTTCATATTCTTTCCTATGTCTATACTCTACTCAAAATATATTGACAAGTCAACACATTACTCTCTTACTCATTCTTCTCTGGACCATTCCCCTGTCATCCAGATGTCCAAATGTAAGGCATCCAATTGAACTTGCACATCTACACGCGCAGATTTATCCTCTGCCCACGTCGACCACGACCACTGCGTAGTTCCATTGGCATCCCACTCCGTCTCTCCACCTGTTGATACAAACAGCGCAGTGCCACCGCCCACGTCGTCAAAAACAAAGTTTTCGTCTGCGGAGATCGTCAACGTCCCCCCCAGCAACTGATTGGCTCTTGCCTGTTGCTGATCGATGTCACAGTTCACCAGCAAACTCACTTGACCTGATACTCTCTCTAGCGTACCTATACAGGTTTGAGAAAACTCATAGGGCTGACCTTGATAGATGGCCACAGCTTCAAAATTCAGTTCTCCAGCGTGCACACCATCGGCATCCACATATCCATCGCAATCATCGTCTTCATTGTTGAGTTCTTCGACGGCTCCCGGAAAGATGTTTGGGTTCCAGTCATCACAGTCCACATCCTCAGTAAATCCGTCTTCATCAACGTCTCTCAATTCATCCTCAGCTTCTTGAGAATCGTCAACACTGGGTTCATCGTCCGGTCGAATGTCTATCTCTGGTTCCGCACTGTCAACTGAAGCCGTTCGACACCCCACCGTCGCAATCAGTATAGACACGCGACACAACGTCAACAATTTCGGTATAGTCGGTTCACCAAGTATTTTTTCAAATGTTGCTGCACCCATTTTTTCGCCTCCCAGATTCTCAATAACTGTTGGTCATCTTGACCAAACTGTCTTGAAAACGCAGCATCAACCACAATACACCGGACAAAGTCCCGGCAACCACAATCATCGCCATCCACCAAACCAACCGACGAAAGCTCGAAGGCCCTGCCAATTCATCCTCGGGCACCTCTTCCATCAACTCAATCCCTTCCAAATACCCACAACGCCCGCACGGTTCTCCATCGCGGTTCCCCGTCAAGGGCTGATTGCAGTTGCTACATCGTTGCATTGGGACATCCTTTCTAAATTCAGTTAGTGTACTGTAACGCATTTGATGCGCCTGCGGCATGAAAATGGATACTTGCATGACCTTCGAGCCCCTCAACACTCTTGACCTCAACCAATCTTTGAATGCAGCAGACATCTGCACGTCAATCCCCTCCCCGGTGTCCAGTAAAACATCTACAGTCGAGGTTTTCCAAAGCCTTGCACCCCCAACTCTAGCGCAGCATCGATGGATATTCTGTACGAAAGACGCTACCGTTTCAGACCATCAAGACATCATCGGGTGTGTGTCTGTTGAAACACTACGGAACACAGCCCAATACCCACTGAGTGAACTGTCTTTGCACGCCCTAATTGAATGTACACCGGTCGCCATTGATGCCTCTACTCCGGTTCAAACGATTCAAAAGCAGTTGCAGACCCACTCAGTATGTTTGGTATATAGAGACAACGAACGGCGCATCAATGGGCTATTGGGGTTCATTGATTCTGTCACCCTGAGCGCGCTACACACAAGACACAAACTTTCTCCAGAGGCCCAAGCCAAGATTCGAAGCGATGACTGGATTCAAAAGGTCGAGCGTGTCGCGACGGAAACAGGTGTACATGTCTACTTAATTGGTGGATGGGTTCGAGACTTTTTGCTCGGGGTACCCAGCAAAGATTTGGACTTTGCCGTGGATGGTGACCCAACTGAGTTGGTGTCAAACCTTGTAGAACAATATGGTGGCGTCTTGCATCGTTTCTCTGGATTCAGAGGGGTCCACTGGATTGTGTCCGATTCTCTGACACTGGACTTTACCGGTTGTCGATGTGAAACCTACACTGATCTTGGTGCTCTTCCAGTTGTACACTCAACGCACATTGAAGGCGATTTGCAACGGCGCGACTTCAACATCAACGCGATGGCCATTGCACTCAATGGTCCGCAGTTTGGATTGTTGCTAGACCCTTTTTCTGGACTTCAGTCACTGAATACCAAACAGATATCAACATTGCACGGCCTGTCATTTTTGCAAGATCCCACCAGAATATTTAGGGCCTCTCGATACTGCGCCCGTTTCTCTTATAAACTATCCCCTGAGACTCGCAGGCAATTGACACACGCCATACAGCAGATCGAACCACGCACCATGCTCACTGTCCAGCGCATTGGTATTGAGATCGGCAAGATCTTCTTAGAAAGCCACCCCAATCGAGCGTGGTCACGGCTTCAACACTGGAACTTATGGAGCAATTGGCTCCCTGCTTGGCAAACCGTACAGTTGCACACTCGCAGCCAGTTGCCAATCAAAGTGACTCGGGAAAGTTGGGTAGAATGTTGGTGGATGCAACTGGCACTCGCACTGTCAGAAACAGAACGACAACAGTGGCAGTCGGTGATCGGCACGCGTGCTCAAGGGTTGAAGTTGTGGAACAGCATACCCAATGACATCTCGACCATGCACCACAACCTAAGCGCTATCGATGTCGACCACTCAGGGTTTGAAGTTCAAATTGGATGCGTCTTACGAAAGAGTTCACTGCTGCATTGGCTGCTCTTGGAACACCTTCACCCCGACTTGCTCCCCCTACTGCAATGGTGGATTGACACTGGACAACATCGACGGCGTCAAACCACTGGTCAAGGCCTCTTGGCGTTGAAATTACCCCGTGGTCCCCTCTTCGGGACCCTGCTTGAAGTCGCCCAACACACTGCTTGGCAAGGTGGTGACGTCCATGCCGAACGAGCCGCCATTCAAGAATACCTACGTACCCACCCCATACCAAAGTCCACACCAAAGTCACAGAACACAACACCAGATTCTACACCGTAAATTTACACCTTTCTGCTTGGACGAGGTTTTATGGTTGCGATACGATAGGTATACACTAGACTTTATTGAGATGTACTCCACTTGCAACGAGGAACCCCACATGGCATCACCCAACTTTCCTGAACCGCCCCGCGCCCTTCCCGCAACATCGACCGAAGATATTGACAACGCCCTTATTCGTCTCAACAAAGCCAAAGAAGCTTGGCTCGATGTTCCATCGGACAAACGCGTTGTCCTGCTTCAAGAGTGTTTAAAAGATTTGATGACGCTCTCCGAAGAGTGGATTGGGCAAAGTTGCAAAGGAAAAGGCTGGGAAAAAGGATCGGCTGGCGAAGGTGAAGAGTGGATTGGTTCCTTTGCAGTTGTGGTACGCGGTATTCAAATGATGATTGAAGCCCTCAAAGCGAACGGGCAGCCCAAAATTCCCAAGACTCGAAAACGCACTGATGGACAAGAGATCGCTGAAGTCTATCCGAGAAATACCCTGGAAAAAGTTCTGTTGGCAAACGTCACCGCTGAAGTGTGGCTGGAAAAAGGCAAACCTCTGACACAAGGTCACATCTATCGCACGCCTCGAGACCAACAGACTGGTAAGATCGCATTGGTGTTGGGCGCTGGAAACCAAGGCAGCATTGGCCCGTTGGACATGCTCTACAAAATGTTTGTCGAAAACGAGGTGGTCATTTTAAAGATGAACCCAGTAAACGAATACTTGGGACCTTACATCGTACGGGCTTTCCGCGCCTTGATTGAAGGCAATTACCTCTCAGTGATCTATGGGGGTGCCGAGGTTGGTAAATACGTCTGCGCACACGAACTGGTGGACACCATCCACATTACCGGATCTTGTCACACCCACGACGCCATCGTGTGGGGTTCTGAAGAAAACAAAAAGCAAGGCAAACGCCAAAACGAAAAGCCCATTTCATCAGAATTGGGCTGCGTCACGCCGATGCTGATCGTTCCCGGTGATTGGAGTGCCAGCGAACTGGATTATCAAGCTCGCCACGTCGTTTCGATGGTTGCCCACAATGCTTCCTTCAATTGCAATGCGGGAAAAGTCCTTGTCCTTCCAAAAAAATGGTCTCTACGTGAAAAGTTCATGGAGCGAATC
>CBFICN010000081.1:0-16618 GCA_965661045.1 uncultured Myxococcota bacterium | reverse complement strand
ATGCTTGCCAACACTCGACGGGCAGATTTACAGACGATGATCAACATCAGTCAAACCCCAACGGTGGAGACATTGGAAGAAATTCCTTCAACGGTGGTTGTCAGTTCTTTTCTGTTGTCGGAGTTAAAAACGGCATTTGTGATTGGGGTAAAAATTTACTTGCCATTTCTGGTGTTGGACATCATTGTTGCCAATATTTTGTTGGGGATGGGGATGATGGTGCTGCCACCAATCATTATTTCTCTGCCGTTTAAGATTATGCTGTTTGTACTGATGGATGGATGGTCGCTGCTGATCACCTCCATGACCTCAAGTTTTTATGGGGTATAATGGAGAAGGGGAACGACTATGCAAATTGAAGAAGCAATATTTTTGGGACAGCAAGCGTTGTTGACAGTGGCCTATGTGTCTGGCCCTGTATTGTTGATTGCCATGGGCGTAGGGGTCATTGTCGCACTCTTTCAAGCGGTCACACAGCTTCAAGAAATGACAATTGTATTCGTGCCCAAAATCATTGCGGTATTTTTCATGATTGCACTGTTGGGCGGTTGGATGCTCGAAAAGTTGGTCAGTTACGGCACTCTGTGTTTTACCAGCATTGAAGAAGTTGCTGATTAGTGTATGTCGTTGCTGTTGACTGCAGGGCTGGTTTTGGCCAGGGTGATTGGGTTGGTAATCTCTATGCCGGTGTTGAACTCTCGCAGTATACCAACACTGATTAAAGCCATACTTTGTATTTTGTTGACAGCGTTGTTGACACCAGTGGTTCCCCCTACGGAATTAGATTTGGGCTTGGAATTGTTGTTGGTGTCCATGCTCGGCGAGTTTATGCTTGGGGTGTTGATGGGGGGTGGATTGACCCTTGTGTTTTCGAGTATGTCGATCATGTCAGGGATTGTTTCAACCCAAATTGGACAGGCCGCCTCTATGCAGTTCAATCCGACGATGAGTTTTATGTCTACGCCTGTCGGAAACATGGCAATATTTTTGGCATTGGCAGTATTTTTGGGCAGCAATTCCCATTTGGTTCTCCTTGAACTGCTCGCACAGAGCTTTTATGAGGTGCCTGTCAGCCGTGTGGTCAACCCCATTGACGGTGCACAACTGTGGTTGGAGTTGGGGTCGGGGATCTTTGTTATTGCTTTGAAGATGGCGATTCCAATGATTCTCTTGGTGTTGCTGATCAATTCATTCTTGGCGATTCTATCCAAGGTTGCTCAATCGATGAACATGTTCTTTTCTGTGGGGTTCATCATCAGTATTTACATTGGGATGATTCTCTTTTCTTTTGTGTTGCCAAACATACTGTCATACAATCATGAAGTGATGAACGATGCGTTGCTTGAATTGCCCAAACTCTTTGATCTTGTAGGAGGCGATGGTGGCTGAACAAGATGATGGAGACAAGACCGAAGAACCCTCGGAGAAAAAACTTCGAGAGGCGAGAGAGAAGGGGCAGTTTGCTAAGTCTAGAGAGTTTGCTCCCTTGTCGGTGTTGGCAGTTGGGTATGCCGGATTTTTGACGTTGAGTCCGAGTTGGAGTATTGCACACATGGACTTTTCCACAACGGTGTTTCGTTGGACCATTGCCGTCAGTGAAAATCCTCAAACGGCTTTGTTGCAAATGTCTGCCAATGCCATGCAGCATTTGTGGGATGTGTTGGGGATCCCGATGGTGTTGTTGTGGGTGTTGGTGGTGGCGCTGAACATGGCACACAATCGATTCATTTTGCCCAAAGAGTCTTTGAAGATCGACTGGAAAAAAGTGGATCCCATCTCGAACAGCAAGGAAAAGTTCTTTTCTCTCAATCCCTTTGTTGAACTGTTTAAGTCGTTGTTAAAACTCGGGCTGTTGGGGTACATCGTGTGGCGAGTTGTGGGGAGTCAATGGACGACGTTTCCAACTTTGCTGTGGACCACACCGGTTCGAGCGATGTCGTTGTTGCATGAAATGGTGTGGGATATTTTTTGGGGGTGCATTCCCATGGTCATCGTCATTGCGATTTTGGACTTTGGGTATCAATGGTATGACAACCGCAAAAAATTGATGATGAGCCGTCAAGAAATCAAAGACGAAATGAAAAATACGGAAGGAAATCCGGAAGTCAAAGCGCAGCAGCGAAAGTTGGCTCAGTCGCGCTTGGCCGCGACGATCAATCAAAAAGTGCCCAAAGCCGATGTTGTGGTTGTCAATCCGACCCACTTTTCAGTAGCCTTGCGGTATGACCGAACAGAAGCCGATGCACCGGTCGTTGTGGCAAAGGGCGTTGATTTTTTGGCGTTGCGAATCCGACTGTTGGCAGATCAGCACGACATTCCAATTATTGAAAATCCACCGTTGGCCCGTGGGCTGTATTTTCAGACCAAAGAAGGGCAACAAATTCCCCCCGATTTCTATACAGCGGTGGCAGAAGTGCTCTCTGTGATTTATCGTCGTCGGAACAAGCACACAGAGCTTCCGATGTGATTGAGGGACCATCTTCTATCAAGCACACATTTCTCTGCGGTAGAAATATAGGAAGATGAAGGAAGATGAAGGAACGTGAGGACAGCGTTCAATTTAAGATTCTGGATTGAGCAAATGCCCCATTCGCAGACGCTTGGTGTTCAAGTATCCTTTGGCATCATTGGAAGCGGGCACCTGAATCGGCAACCGTTTACGGACGGATATTCCACTGCGTTCGAGATGCTCTAATTTGCGAGGATTATTGGTGAGCAGATCAATTGTGTGAACATTCAAGTCGTGTAAGATGGCGATGGCGTCATGGTACACCCGGGCGTCGTCCGGCAGATGCAGGTGTCGATTGGCGTCAACGGTGTCCATGCCTTGCTCTTGGAGGGCGTAGGCAGCGATTTTGTTAGCCAGTCCAATACCCCGACCCTCTTGGTGCAAGTAGATGATGATGCCGTTGTGCTCTTGAATGTACTCGATTGCGGTATCCAATTGGGCTTTGCAGTCACACTTTAGCGACCCCAGGACTTCTGAGGTAAAGCAGGCATCGTGTACGCGGACCGGAACACTGCCGTTGTTTTTTTGATGGTCTGCGATATTTCCAGCGACGATGGCAATTGGTTCTTGTCCAGTTTGGTCATTCCGATACGATCGAACCACCAAGGTTCCGTACACCGTTGGAAGATTTGTTTCTGCAACAAATTTCAATGTTGAGGGATTGCCAATCATGATGTTATTGGTAACCGAGTTCATGGGATCATGGTAGTGTGAATGTCGAGAAACTAGACACATTGGAATGGATTTGAGGAGAAGAAGATGCTGTGGTTGTGGTTGGCTTGTATTGGGAAGGTGACCCCAACAGAGACGCGGTGTCGAATTGAGATGGAAATCGAAGGCATGACGTGAATGCACTCTTGTCCGGAGCGCGTGTCGCTCCTATTGGAGTCCGTTTCTGGCGTCGATAAAGTGTCGATCCATTTTACATCCCAGACTGCTACTGTCAGAGCGCATGGCGAACTATGTATATCTGAAGAGAGTCGTCGTCGATTGACCAATGTCTTGGAGCGAAATCGATACGGTGGTGAAGTGACCACCATTCACAATCAGTCGTTTAAAAGCCGTTGAGCTTCTCGTTTGGAGGCACAGCAACGAAAACCGGATTCTCCCGAGTGATAAGATTCAAAAGGTGTCGTATTGGAACGACATTGTCCCAGTCCAGCACTCAGTTGCCATGCACCGCCTCGCATCGTGGGTACAGAATTGTCGGTCCACTCCCAAAGGTTGCCACTCATGTCAAAGACACCCTGTGGAGTCACGCAGTTAGAAAATGCTCCAGAATCCTGGGCTGAACCCATCGTTTCAGTATTGACCCATCCATGATCATTGCAGGTCCGTTCGATGTAGGTGTGACCATAGGGCCATCGTCTTCGCTCTGTGCCCTCACATGCTTGTAGCCATTCCTCATCTGTACAAAGGTGTTTTCCATGGTCTAGGCAGGCTTGCTTGGCCATTGTGAGGGTGGCATCGGCAATGGGTTGAACCCCTTCAAGGTTCGGGTACTCAAACTGGTCGATGCAGTATCCAGCCATCGCAATCATCGTCTTTGGACAAAGAATTGAATCGGTCGCAGTCGAAGCAGAAGTGGACGGAGTCGTGATGGTCTTGTCGTCTCGACAGCATCGAAATCCAACGTCTGGGTGTGCTGCGGTTGTTGCGGCCAGGGGATAGCCGTCCGATGGTGTACAGACGCCCTTTGATTGTTCTACAAACCAAGAACCCCCACGAAGTTCTTTGAGTGTTGTATTGGGGGTGTCTTTGAGTACGGTTGCATCCAATGTTGTGTCGGTCCATTCCCATACAGAACCCACCATGTCTTGAATCCCGAGTGGAGACTGACAGCCTAGAAAGGTTCCACTTTTGGCCCCAGTGCTGTTGTCGATATCGCAGAGTCCGTCAATATAGTCGTTGCCATATGGGTACATCCATCCATGGGGACCACTGCAGGCATGCTCCCACTCCGTTGCTGTACAGAGGCGTTTTCCGGCTGTAGAGCAAAGTGTATTGGCTTCGCTCCAGGTGACCCCAGTCAGTGGATCAGCATTCGCTTGATTGGGGTATTCAAAAATATCCATCCAGACATCGACTTGAATTTGTCGTTCCAAATCTGGATTGTACGCTGTTGTCGAATCTGTAGGTTGGAGGCGTTCTTTGGCATCGTGAGAGATGTCCGAACTCGTTGGTGGCTCAGGGGTCCAGCAACATCGAAACCCAGCAGAGTATACGGGGCGATTCAACGGGGTGCGGTAATCTGGTTGACGAGAGTATCCACCAGAGCAATCCGCGTATTCAGTGTAGGTGTACCACGCTCCACCTTCGAGGGAACCCGGTCGACCTTGCCAGTCATCGAGAACCCACTCTTCTACATTTCCAATGAGATCAAACACCCCTTCGGTTTGACAATGCTGCTTCGATCCTGAGTCCACTGTCCATTCTTGGGCGTTCATGAGGCTGGTGTGCCCTGAGTCCAGTGTAGAAGCAGTGTGACAACGCTCCCTTTGGTAGGTGTCTCCATATCCGAATCGAAGGTTTTCACTGCCCGTGCACGCTCGACGCCACTCTGAAGCAGTGCACAATCTTTTTCCAGCCTCCGCGCAGGCTTCTTTCGCTTGTGACAAGGACGTGCTGGTCAACGGACGTTGATTGGGAACATTGGGAAACTCGAAAGCGTCAATCCAAAAGCCGGCTTGACGGTGTGTCGCGTCTTCGATGTGAACCATGTGCTTGATATCAGGTGGTTGAATTGTACTGTCTTGATATACAATGGGTTCAGGACATCCAAGCAGTAAGGGGAACAGGTACATTCTAATTCCGGTGTGTACTGAAATATATCCAACTGATGATGCGATGCACACCGACAGACAAAGAGGAACGTATGCAATCCATAGACCAGCACCGACTGTTTAGACAATTGAAGCATCGCCGGATGATCATGGGGTTTGTGTCGACCACGTTTTCTTTCGCTGTGATGTACGGACTGTTGTCCATTCAATTTGTTGTAGATTTGCGGGACCCGTCTGGTGGTCAATGGCTGTTTGAGCCTTGGGTTGGTACAGGTGGCTGGTGGGCAATATTTGCGGGCATTGCTGTGCTGTTGACTGGTTTGTACAGCAACGTGCAGTACCACCAAGACGACTCAGTACACCAAATTATTCCACCAAAGGAAGGGGAGAGTACCTGGATGTCCAATGAGGATTTTGTACGAAGCTTGGTCATAGAGGTGGCAAATCAAATGGGTGTACAAGTGAGCCGTTGCTATGTGTTGGATGAACACAACCCAAATGCATTTGCCTCACTGTCTTTGAAAAAAGGGAACCTACTCATTTTGCACCGAAATTTACTCGAAATCCTAGATGAGGATTCACTAAAATCTGTGATAGCTCATGAGTTGGCTCATATGGCAGGACGGGATGTATTGCATCGCATGTTTAATATTTTGCCCCGTGTCATCATGAGATGGATGGTTTTATTGAAAGGGATTCAGTTGTTTGGCGTTCTGTTGCTTGCACAGTCAATGGGTGATTTTTTGATGCGATGTGTGGGACTTGGTGTGTTTGTTTTGGTAGTGGGAGTGGTGTATGGCTTTGTAGAGCGATTTGAGCATCGATACTCTCAAATTAAAGAAAACATTGCCGATGTGTATGGTGCGCACTTTGCATCGGTCGAGGGGAGTATCAATGCCTTTTTACTCATCAACTCTAGAATCCATACATTGAATGCGTTTACGGAGGTCCTAAAACAGTACACATCGACATGGAATCAATCGGTCTTGAATTACGCTGTTTCTCGGTTCCCACGTGGAAGTGTGGACGTTACAAAGGTGGGGGCAATGGTACCAAGGTGGTATGCAGAAGCTCGATTGGACTCTATCATTCGCGACTTGCAGCTTGATATGACGGATGAAGAAAGGGCAGTCTTGTTGAGGTCTCTGTTGGAAGAACTTTTTGCGTACGATGCCTGTAAAGAAGTGCAGATTGACATCGAAGAGCCTTTTGCATGGAAAAAATTTGATTGGAATCAAGACGGTGTGTTGCAGGCACCAGAGATTTTGGCGATGCTTGATTCTCTTCGAAAAGACCCAAAAGCATTGACGTCAGAAGAAGGAAGTAGTACACATCCTGCGACAAGAGATCGCATTCTGCTGTTGGCAGAGGTATTTGAAGCGGATCTGATGACGAAAGAGCGAGTGTAACGATGGGATTAATTTTGTGTGTCATTACCGCAGTGGCTTGGTCCGCGGCGGATATTTTTCGAAAAAACGTGGCTGAAAAAATTCCAACAGAGCAACTGTCTTTGTGGTTGGTGCTTGGTCAATTGCCGCTTTTTGCAGTGTGGGCTGGGTATGGCTTGTTGAACTCGGGTACGATGGAACTGTCTTGGGCATATTGGCAGTATGGCCTCCTGTGTGGATTTCTCAATGCCATCACCATTTTGGGGATGCTCATGTCCTTTCAAATGGCGCCGATTTCGTTGACGATTCCGTTGCTGTCCTTGACACCATTGGTATCGGCAATTTTCGACTTCATCTTCTCCAATGAACAACTCAGTACGATTCAATGGGGTGGTTTATTGGTTGTGACGGTGGGCGCTACGGCATTGGGACTTGGCAAAAATGGCTGGTTCAAAGAACTGGGTGCATGGATCATGATTGGTGTTGCGATCATTTTTTCGCTGTTGTTCTCACTGGATCGAGTTGCCGCAGGCATGGTGGGTTCTGGGGTACACGCATTTGTCGAACTGGGTTTGACTGCGCTGTTTTTATCCCTCTATCTGTTGGTGAGACGTCAAACTGCCTCCTTTGCCCCACCAACAGCCGGTTGGAAAAATATTTGGGGAGCCGTCATCGCGATGACCACAGCGTTGGGCGTTCAACTCTATGCATATGAGGTGGGAACACCCGTGGCCATCGTGGAAGTTGTGAAACGATCAATCGGTATTTTTGCCTCACTGTACTTTGGTTACGTATTCTTCAAGGAATCGATTTCCAAAGGCAAGATAGCTTCTGCTGGAGTCATGACGGTGGGGATTGCCGTTTTGTTACTTGGCTAATATGAACCGGTTTCGAGTTAGAACAACTTGAGTTGACGTTCCACTACTTCAACTTGCTGAATTGGAAACTGTTTGAGGGGGTTCATATGACCAAGAGAGGTGGCCAGCCAAGTTGGGATCTCGTGCTGTAGTCCCAGTGTGCAGCCTTTGAGGTTCATGAGCAGTTCGATGTCTCCGCCAATGCTCAAAATGTAAGACCAGTCTACGGCTTGTTCAGGATGGTGAAACAGAATGGGTAGAATGCTGAGGCTTTGGCGGGGGGAAGGCGCCTGTTTTTTTGGTGTTTGGGTAATGTTGTTCACAAAGTCCAACATTTCTTGTAGGGGATAGTTTTGTTCCAATATTCGAATGGCTTGCTCAAAGAACCACCATGTTTCAGACGGCAAGTCCGTTTTGGTGGCCCAATTTCTCGCAAAGTGGAACAGTTCTTGGGTCGACTGTTGCGCTTCTTGAGACAAATTCCAGCATTGTGTCGCAAACATTAACGTACCAACCATGGAATGTGGATGTGTACTGAACAGTTTACACAGCCCGTAGACCACGTCGAGCATTTCATGCCCATCGGAGAAGCAGGTGGCCAGAGGCCCCACTCGAACTGCCATTTCTAGGTCCGGCAAATGAAATGGTTGCTGATCTTTGATCGCTCGACACAACAAGGTGTGGGCACTGTGTTTCAACAGTGCAGTTCGTGCTTTGTTTTGAAAGTCTGTCGCACTGCTGGTTGGGTGTTGAAGACGGAGTTGAACCAAGGCCAGCATTTGTTTGCCGTAGATGGACAACTGTCCACGCTTGTAGGGTAGGGTTCGCTGGCTTTGGATGCTCTCCCACGTGTGAACGGCGTTCTTGTTGTACAAGTATCCAGCCAGTGAGTCACCCAGGCATTGACCCCAAACGGCGCGGTGTGTTGGCTTGTGGATTGATAGGCCCGTCATCGATTATTCCGACAGTGTAAACGTACTGGTTTCAGAGAAGGTGAAGGCTTGAAAATTGCTTTCTTGACTGTATTGCCAAGATGAGGTGATGAGAGTCTCGTCTTGAGACGCACTGTGTACGGCATCAGCGATATAGTCGAGTTGCCAGTCGGGCGAGATTGCGTGCCACAATTCCACGCCACCGTCTAAGGTGTTCAGTGTGCCGTCCTCGTATTGCTCGGTGAACGAAAGGATTCGATAGCGTGTACCACCGGTTGGCAACGTACCAAGATCTCCACACGTCACTGATTCTGGAGAATTGATCACCTCATAGACTTGACAATTGGGGCATTCTCTTGAAATCAATAGAACCAATTCGTGCTCGGGGTCCGTCAGAACAACTCCTTCTTCACGAATTATAAACTCACACAAAGAGGGAAAGACGATGCTTCGTTCACCTGTCCAGTTTTGGTAGGTGGGCTGTGCAGGATAGGTTTGGTCTGTTGCAGTATCCAGTTCAACACCAGAGTCGACGGCATCACCCTTTGTCACAATGGCGGTTCCGGTGGAAGAACACCCGTAACTTGAGAAGCAGAGTGCGATTGTGGTCAGTCGGTGCAATGTGCGTTTCATAAGTCCTCTGTATACGCATATCATACTCAAAAGCCTGGGCGAGGGCAAACCATTCCTAGAGACTGTCATCGAGTAAACGCAGGAATGCGATCATTGCTTCTTTTTCTTCGGTTGTCCAATTGAGAGGCTTTAATGTTTCGTCTGAATGCCCCTGTAGGGTAGACTCTTCAAGCTTGGAGTAATGTTCAAGTACGGCATCCAAGTCATCAAAGTGACCACCGTGCATATAGGGCGCGGTTTGAAACAGGTTTCGCAGTGTTGGTGTTTTAAATTGTCCAAGTTGCTCGGTGCTTTGGATCAGTCGATTCACCCGTTGAGATCGAGTCCCACTGGGGGCATCAGACCACCGTCCCCCACTGTGAAAGTCTGACTCCTGTAGAGCCGTGATGCCGTCGTATCGTCCGATGTCCGTGTCTTCTAGCCATTCTCGGCTACCCAATCCAATGTTGTGAAATCCATCGTTGCTCAGTGTGGGACCATTGTGACAGAGGTGACACTGACCTTCGCCCACGAAGAGTCGAAGCCCCAACTCTTCTGTAGGGTTCAGCAATGCGAGTGCATCTTCTTCACCAATTTCGGGATCCACCATGGCATCGACAAAATCATCAAAGACCGTTGCTTGACTCTGAATTGTGGCTTCATAGGCAGCAATACTTTTGACGACATTGATCAACGCCTCAGTAATGGCATCTTGCTTCTCTGTGGACAGTGCGTTCCAATATTCGTTGGCTTGCGAAGGCGTCGCTGTGGGTCGGGCTGACAAGTCGATACCCTCTACACTGGGTAGGGGAGCAAACAATGATTCGTACTGTTCTTTGAGGATGGGATTGTTTTGGAGCGCATCCACGACAAAGGTTCTAGAACCATTCATTTCAGTGGGAGACTCCAACGGTCCGATGGCTTGACACCACAACGAATCACAGCCACCATCCCATCGAAACCACGTGTGCTGTGCCAAGTCGAACAAGGTTGGGCTGTGTCTCGGTGTGACATCGGCCCCGAAAGCCTGAACCAAACCATCGCCGAACCCCAAGTTGGGCACATGACAAGTTGAACAGGCGATCGCATTTGGTGAAAGACCGTGGTTGAAAAAGAGTGCTTTTCCGAACTCAATGGCTTCGGGGTTCCCATCTAGATTGTTGGTTTCATCGAGGGGACTCTCGACGCGTTGCATTTGTCCGATGGTGAACAGTTCTGCTTCGGAGAACGAAGAGGGGTCAGCACATCCAATTGTTAAGACCAACGAACCGAGTGCAGTCTTCATTGAGTGCATGTGAATGCGGTTGCGCGTCATTGTTCACAGCACTCCAATTCAAAAAAAGCCGTTTCAGTTGCAGACTCATCATGGGGGGTGATGTAAAACTCCATCTGCCACGTGCCGGTCATAAACCATTGCAGTCCACTGGCGACCGTATAGCCATCTGCGTTTATGCTGTGGGTTGGGGTTTCATTCATACCGTGCTGGTGTTGAGGCATGGTTGAATCCACCAGTACATCAACGGAGGTGAGTAACCGTTCTTTCTGTTCGTTTGCATATACGCCAACCGTCACGTCGAAATATTCTCTAAACTCGATTGGTGATGGGGTGGTTTCAAAAGCAACATAATAGTTGCCCTGCTCCGTAAAGCCTTCTTGGGAGGGGGGAGCGCAAGCACACAGGGCAAGCAGCACTGCGTTTAACAAGAGATTACAGGTCGTGCGAAAACCACTGGATGCATTCAGCCGGTTTATTGGTTGAAAACAATTGAACATGTTTATTGAGCGATGGAAGCCAACGTGAAGGCGTAGCACATCTCTTCATCAGTGCGTTCACCGTAGCCAATGTCTTGGGGTGGGTCGAGAATCAAGTTTGGATTGTTTGCGCCGTTGTCCCATGTGCAACTCAGACTGAACTTGGTATTGGCTTCCAATCGAATCGGCTCTTTGTACATGTAGGTCAGTTGGTTGTCAAAGTCATAATTGTCAGATGCGATCAAACATTCGTCTTCGGTGCGCATTTCATAGGCCTTGCCCAACACGTGCATGTGTGGGAAAACCCCCCAAATATTGATGGCAACGGGCAGTTCGAAATCATCTGTAATGGTATAGGATTCATCCCCAGCCGGAATGGTGAAATTCTGGATGCCCAATGGGAACATGGTGACCACGTTTTGAGGTGCTTCGGTGGTGATTTCAAAGTCGTAGCCGGACTGATCGCTCGCCGACTCTTCCAAAGATTCAGCTTGGTAATAGTGCATTTGAATGACAATTTTTTCGTTGGGGCGCACCAAAAGTCCAGCATCGTCCGGGAAGCGAACAGGAGACATTCCAGGCGCCCATCCACCAAGCATTGCAGCATCTTGGTAATTGCCCCCCACAAAAGCACCATCTTCAATGCAGTCCACCCCATCGACGTTTGTTGAACCTTCCAGCAAACCGTTGTCGTTGGCTTTTGCAAGAACAACGTGGTGCACCATCGCGGCATTGTCAATGACAGGGTGCAGTGCCTTGATGTAAAAAGGTTCAGTTTGGTTGTGCTCTAGTGCGAAGCATCGGTATTCATTTTTCGGATTGTCTGGATCGGTAAACTTTGGCGTGTACGGTTCACTCAACGTCAGAGTTAGATTGGATGTTTCTAAGGTGCTCAAAGAACGATCGTACTCTTGAGCGTCGCTTTCGTTGCCGAATGGCATGTCGTTGTTGACCCAATCTTCGAGCATAATCCGAGATGCTTCTGGTATGATGAACTTGTCCGAGTCCGTGTAATCATGACAATCTGGATCGGCGGCAGCTGGAGGCATACGACCCGCATCAATGGAACTCAACATCAAAGGCGCCATTGCTTTAACGGTCTCAAAGTTCGTGAAGTCTCCTGTGCCTTGCCCATCTGCTTGATGACAGCGTACACAGTGCTGCTCGACGATTGGTTGAATGTCTTTCGTCCAAGTTAATTCTTCCGAGGCTGAATCTTGTGACTTTTCAGTGGTGCAGGCCAACAACAGCGTCAAAATGGATGATTGAATCATTGTGTCTCCGGTACGATACTTAGATGTGTTATTTACTATATCATGTAAACATAGACTTTCCACGTGCAGTACAGCGACCAAACACACGGGGACTCAGTGACATTGTCTACGCCAACAAATGGTTTGAAATAGATAGAGGAGATAGAGAGCATGCGTGTGGTTCTACAAAGGTGCTTAGAAGCATCGGTATCCGTTGATGGAAATATTGTTGGTCAAATAGATCACGGTCTATTGATATTGCTTGGAATCGGTCCGGGCGATGAAGAGCGAGAAGTTCAATGGATGTGTAAAAAAGTATCTCAATTGCGTATTTTTGAGGATGATCAAGGGAAAATGAACAAGTCTCTGCTTGATGTTCAAGGTGCTGCATTGGTTGTGTCTCAGTTTACCCTCTATGGCAATTGTCGAAAAGGTCGTCGTCCGAGTTTCGCTGGTGCAGGGCATCCGTCGATGGCTGAACCGTTGGTGGAACGATTCTGCACAGTGCTCTCTGAGATGGGTGTGGAAAAGGTAGAGTCCGGTCAATTTGGTGCTGATATGAAGGTGTCGTTGATCAACGATGGTCCTGTCACATTGATCATCGATTCACCAGAGTCATGATATTGACGGATTGATTTGGGACGGTTGAGATAATTGTGATAGAATAGGTAGCAGTTTGGAGTTGGAGACAAATATGCTGTTTGTATTGTTGAACATTGCTTGTTTGGGAAAAGTGGAGACGGTAGAGGAATTTGAATCCGCCTACGCCGAAAGCCAATGTCATGCCTATCGACAGTGCAACCGTATGGTGTTCGATGGGAAATACGACGGTATGACAGATTGTCAAGAGAGAGTAGAGCAAGGTCTCCGAGATGAAAATCAGGCGCTGTTCGAAGATTGTCAGTTCAATGCAGACAAAGCCAATGTGTGCATCGATGACCTCAATATGTCTTCGTGTGGCGAACTGTGGACCAATGAACAAGCATTGTATTCCGCCTGTCACGAAGCTGTTTGGGAATGTCAGTAAAGGACACCCATAGCCAGTACCAGCAACGGTGGCTTTGGGTATTTCTTCCTTTTTCGTTGTCGTTTGTGCCATTTTTAGAGGCTTTTCGTACAGGAACGATGCTGGGAGCGGGACCAGACGTTGTCAGTTCAGCGTGGGCGATGTGGTGGTTTAAACAAGAGTGGACTTCCGGTGCGTGGGGAGCACATTCAACGTTCTTTAACTATCCTTGGGGTGGTCAAGGAGCCATTTTGTCACCGTTGTCGGCATGTGTTTGGGGTGTGCTGGATACTTTTGTTGGACCAGGATTGGCGACCACATGGACTGCTTGGATTGTATTGGCGTCGCTGATAACGGGGATGCTGTTGTTGGGCAGGGCTTTAGAATTCAACCGACTGGCGATGGGGTCTATGGCCTTGATGATGTTACTTCCACGATACGTTCTGTTCACGCTGGGTGAAACTGGAGTGGTCGGTGTTGCTGCATTGCCGCTTCTGCTTGGGTTGACGGCTTTGGTGTATGCTCGTACAGAGAGGAGCGTGAAGTGGTGGTTGTGTGTGGCTTTGATGATGGGGTTTCAGGGCGTAGAAAATCCATATCTCGCACCTGCTCTTCCATTGTTTGCTTTGGTGGCCATTGTGCTCGATCGCCAGTGGTCGGATTTACAGTGGTGGGTTTTGGGCATTGTTCACATGTTGGCGATTGTGCTGTTGTTTCGAGGTGCTTCTGGTTCCTATGAAAGTCTGAAACCAACTGGGTATACTCAAGTGTTTGGATTGTACTTCCCTGCGATTGAACGTCCGTGGGCTCGGACAGACTGGGTGGATTGGTTGACACCCAATCGTATATTGTGGCCTTCCGGATCAATGGACAGCATTCACATTCAAGGACGAGAATATCTTGGTTGGTCTGGTCTAATTTTGGGCGTGTTGGCACTTCGAATGTCCAAGTCTTATGTTTGGTTTGCGTTGGCGGTATTGGGACTTGTCTTGGTGACTGGTTCTGATTGGGCAGGCTATCCAAGTGTGTTTGGTTTACTCAATTCGGTTGCCGACGTGCTTGTACGACCATTTACACAACCGTCTCGTTACTTTCTACTCTACGCCATTGGCTCGGGGGTCATGGTTGGCTATGCAGTACAGAAACTTGGGAAACTAGGGATTGTAGCCTGGATGGCGTTGGTTGTTGAGGCTTGGTTTCTTGGTGGGTTGTCGTTGCGATTGCCGACAACCCAAATGCCAACGAGTGAATGTCTTGCCAAAGAAAATATGACGGGACCTGTGTTGGTATGGCCGTGGGATGGGGCGGACGATCAGCGATTTGAAAGTTCGTTGCAGTCCAGATTGTTTCAGATGGTGCACGGTCAACCGGGGGCTACCATAGCAACGGGATCATGGGCGTTAGAGGGAACCGTGTTTCCCGGTAAACGATTGCGCGACATCGGTTGGCGCAAAGCAATGGACGGACGTGGGGAACTGGATGTGTCAGCACTGTATGACTGGGGCTATCGAACGGTGATCGTAGATGAATCGTCTGGACGCGTAGTGACGAGACGCGCCCGAGACGATATTTTTGGTTTGGACAATCGAATTCTCGATTGTGAGACCGTGGATGTGTATCGGCTTAGGCCACGTTAGAACGAGGACCCTTACGAAGCTGTACAATCATTTGATGTCGACTGCGGTGTAGGAGTGCTTGACCGCCAGAAGGTCGGTCCAATACCCCGAAGTGTCCGATTTGCTTGATGAGTTGATTTTTGAGCAACTGTACTTTCGCTTCAGCCATTCGAAATTCTTCAAGGCTTTTTTCATAATCGACAAGCAATGTTTCTTCTTGTGCAGTCGCTGGCCGTGTAGAATCATTTCCTACCGCAAACCGATCCAGTAAGAATGAAGCACAGGCTCTGGACGCATCGATCGGGGGACAAATATTTTTGACCAAATGCTCCTCACGCCATTGTTCAGTTGAACGAAACAAGTTCTTTTGAAGTCGATCGTCCTTTTGGATGCGGATGATGCGAGCTTTCATGATGTTCTTCGGACATGGAAGTCCAACGATGATATCGATCCAAGGCAGCCCACTGCAGGTCATCATCCAATAAGCTTCCATTGCGACATCGGGTGGCAATACACGCTTCCATCCTTTGACGTGGGTTCCATCCACCGGCCATGCATCGGTATCACTGCTGGTGATGAATAAGATCCCACCGTCTTCTTGTTTGATTGGGTCGTGACTGATCCCTAGAATACTGGCCGATGCCCAAGTGTGGTCAGGATGGTGAACACGTCGCCACGCGACATCCACAGAGCGCTGTGTTTGCTCTTCATAGAGTCCACGCAACATCGGAATCCATTGTAGACGATGCTCCCATTGTTGTCGAAGCAATGTACTGGGTAAATGCGTTTGATAGGCCTGCCAAACTTCCCATGGAGAAATCCATCCCCCGCCAAGAATTCCAGAAATGATCATCGAGTCAACTCGAAATTGTCCGTCATTGGCAAAAATACTTTTGATCCAAGATTCTGAATAGTGAAATGTTTCTTCAAGTGCTTTCATGCTGAGTCTCTCAAGTTGGGGTGTTGTTGTGTGTCGGTTGTCTTATCGCTTGTATGTTGCTTCTTTGGCTGGTGCGTCGAAAAACTTTGGAAAACGATCCCGTTGTGGTGTGCACGCCACGTAATTCCGATGCTGTCGATGGTGGGTGTAGCATTGGGAAACAGATCTAAGTAGATAGAACTGTCCAAGTGGGCAACCAGTTGATTGCTTCCCCAGTCAAACTCAATGTGCCATGGTGTTGTGCCGTTGCGTTCAATCCAAGTGGCCAATACACGGAACTGTTCCGCAATCGCACTGGAATGATGAAGGGTTGGGTATGTCATTGAAGACCTCCGTTGTTGTACTTTTATTGTACCACAACAAGATGGTATTCAAAACTCAACTCGGACAAAATAAGTCCGAAAATTTAACATTTTATACGAAAAGTGCATAAATTTGAACAATTACCGACGGTCTGCGCCTTCTTTGTTCAGTTTTTTGTTCAGTTCCCAGACTTTTTCCAATTCATTTGCCCGTCTTTTGGTTTGACCACCCCAGCGCCAAGTGAGGTCAATGCTCTGCAATAACCATGCATAGGGGATTGTAGAATATCCAATGCCCAGTCTCAAATAGGCTCGTTTAAATGAAGCTTGATACGCTAAAGAGGCGCCATAGTTTACTGAACTCGGGGGTGGAGCCAGTAAATATTGAAAGAGGGGGGACGAGATTTGATCCGATTCCAAGTCCAAGCCAACGCCTTCTGCTTGTACTGAGAGGCCACTGTCTGATGTTTTGGAATTCATGTAATTGCCCTGAACAATAAAAGAGTCTCTGCGGTTCAGTCGAATATCGGTTGCGACTTTGACTGATAGGATCTGCTCTGATCTTGCATAATAGACCGACTCATCAATGGCATTCGTGATTTCTGTAATGTCATCATCCGTCAATTGTGTAAAGGTCTTGATTGGACCACTCAGCGCGGCGAGGTCAG
>CBFICN010000080.1:3357-16947 GCA_965661045.1 uncultured Myxococcota bacterium | reverse complement strand
TGAAGCTGAAATCGAGAAAGCGCAAACCAAGATGATCAACATGGCACCAGTCATCTCGATTGGCTATGCACTCATCTACTCTGTGGTTGCAGTAGACTTGTCGATGTCACTCGCACCCTACTTCTTTGCCAACATGTACCCTGCTTGGTATTTCATGTCTGCGATTTGGTCTGGATTGGTTTGGACAGCGATATTCACCATTTCCACATCAAAAACTTTGGGTACTGAAAAGTTGATGGAACGCAACTTCTACCACGACTTGGGTAAACTGACATTCGCATTCACCATGTTCTGGGGATACACGACTTTCGCTCAATACTTGCCAATCTGGTACGGAAACATGACGGAAGAAATTGGTTTCATCCTGTACCGTACACACGGTGAAGTATTTGGTACCATGACGTTGGTGACACTGGTTCTCTGCTTTGGTGCACCGTTCGTCATCTTCTTGTCTCGTGGTTTGAAGAAACAACCAAAGAAATACTTGGCTGCAGCGTGTTTGACAGCGTTTGGTATTTGGTTGGAGCGCTACATTGTCAACGTTCCAAGCATCCACTCATACTGGATGGTCAACGAAGATGGTTCCCCAATCACTGGTTTGCCATTTGGTTTCATCGAAGTGGGTATGGGACTTGGCTTCTTGGGACTGTTCCTCTTCGTCGTAACGAACTACCTGAGCAAGTATCCGGGTGCTGTGGTTGCCGATCCATACATGCAACCAGATCCACGTGAGGTACACGTACACGCACACCACTAAGAGTGTACTTGATCGAACGAAAGGTCTCCATTTGGAGACCTTTTCTGTTTTAGAAGAATCCTGAAACGCGACGATCGGTGTACAGTTTCTCTCAACCGACAACGAAAGAAGCAACGTGAACCTAGTCCAAACCATACTCAGAAACGCATGGCCCATCACAAAAGTTGACCAGTTCGCCAGTAGTGAGAAAATGAATCAACTGTGTTTGACTGGCTTCTTCTTCTCGTACTGCTCGATGAACATCAATATTTTGCTCTCGAATGGGCGGTACGTTTTCCACTGGCTCGGTCATGCCGTAATCCCACTCTACAATGCCAGAACCCACGTGCCCATCCGGCAATTCTTCGAGCCCCCAAATTGAACGATTGGGTGCCGAAATTAGACCACCCCCTACACCCCGCATCAAAATGTGTGCACCGAGTGTATGGACTTGGGCATCTCCGATACCGGCCTGTACAAGAATACTTTTGGCGGCATTGTCGGGCAAAGGATCAATGGCGATTGAATCCAAGTAGCCGGCTGCTTCTCCAGAATCCCACAAAGTTTGCATCGCAGCCAACCACAATGCTGTTTCCAGTTGATCGGGGTATAAATTTTGCAGCAAGCCATAGAAAGAGCCAAAGTTTAATGAACGTGGCAACAACAAGGAAAATGTCGATCCGGCAACGCCCAAAACAGCCCGTTCAAAATCTGGATTCATCGCGACGTAGGGCAAACCAAAAATGGCCCCCATAGAATTTCCATAAAAAGTTGCGCCATCGGAAGCAATCATTGATGTTCCATCTTGTCTAAGAAAACGGTCGTCACTCGACAGGTCTCGCTGGGCAATCTTCAACGCCATCAACGCATCCACAAAACCTTGTTGACTGCGCTCAGGCACCATTGCAAATTGATCAATGTCGTTGACGATCATCGTCGATACATAATTTAGGTCTTCCGAGCACAACCCTACCCAATCAGTCGCCAACAAAATGGCACCCATATCTTGTGCCACTGTGGTGATTGGATCATTCAAGACCTCATCTTGTGATCCCAACAAACCGTGCCCGTACTGTACAATCGGGGCCGGTTCAGAAGCCTCGACAACAGAATGTGGGAACAACATGGTGAAAGGACGTTCTGTCATACCCATAAACATCGGTTGATTGGAATCGTCTCGCGAGAGGACAGTACCTGGATCGGGCGTTTCTGTATAAAACGGCACCGTCAGTGTTCCTTCAACCTGCCTTGCCACATTGGGATCTTCTTCAACGGTAAACGATTCATCTTTGTCAATGGTGAAGGAAGTGTCGCCCAGGTCAAAGTGTTTCAACGCATCATCGCGCATTGATATCAACTTCCCTGTCGTACCCTCTTTGGAAGCCACCACAAAATCCCAAGCCAATTGCAATTCGCCCCGAGAAAAACCAGCATCGGTCAGCGCTGGGAAAACCACAGCCTCATAGTGAGACCGCCTATCTAATAGATCAAAGCCAGAACTGGATTGTTGATCGCGCAAATCAAGAAATGCAGACGAGACCTCTACAAAATCCCCTTCCAATGTTTGAAGATTGCGAATGCCCACCACAATGCGATGTCCCCAAGGCATCGGCTCCACAGGTCGAATCGTCAAAGCGCGACGGGTATCGTCTTCATGCCGCATATCCAATTCAACAAAATGGGGGATCCGTTTGCCAGCATCGACATCCCACAAGACAGTTTTTGCATCGACAGCCAAATAGTCTGCCAAGTTTTGGTGCCCGACAACCCCATCGAGTGAGACGTTTTTAAAATGGGTCAAGATTGGGGTCACTGGAGAAAACCCATCGCGTTCATTCCAAAACTTGGGATCGGCAGCGCGCGTATTGACGGTTGGCAACACACCGACTGGAAAATCAATGCGAACATTCGTGGGGGTATCCGCCTCAGTCAAATACAACGACGATGGATAGGGAAAAGCACACAAAGACTCATCAAGTGGATCACAGGGCGATGATGGTTGTTCAATGGGGTCTGTCTCCGTGAGCACTTCTTTCTCTCCACACCCCAACAACAATGACAACAACAATGATCGCGGCATCGACTCCTCCAGTTTGATTGGAAAAAATGTAACACAATTCAAATTCGACTTGCGAATGTCGAAAAAATGTCATACAATAACAATTGTTATATATAATACTGATTAACCCACCTTTCTTGTAATGGGGTCTACATGGCATCTTTCATTCCCTACTTTGTTGCATTCTTGTTTCCCGCTGTAGCATTTGGAGCGATGGTTGGATGGCACAGCTTTGCTTGGGCACTTCCCTTCGTTGCCTTCATTTTGTTGCCAATCCTCGATCAGTTGTTTCCTGAACAGTCGATTGATTTTGATAAAGAAAGCGAACAAACTCGGATTGGACAGTGGCGATATGATATTCCTCTGTATTTGTTGGTGCCTTTGCAGTGGATGTTGGTCTATACACTCTGCACCACCGTTGCCAATATGTCGTTGAATGAACTCAATGCACACTGGCTGGGGTTGGTTTTTAGTCTTGGTATTTGCTGTGGTACGTTTGGAATCAACGTGGCACATGAACTTGGACATCGAAATGGCCCTTTGCCGCAATGGGCAGCCAAGACTCTACTGTTGTCTTCGCTCTATATGCACTTCATCATTGAGCACAATTTTGGTCACCACCGTCATGTTGCCACCAACAATGATCCCGCTTCCTCTCGAAAAAATCAAACGGTCTATGCTTTTTGGCTCCAATCCATTCCAGGCTCTTGGACTTCGGCTTGGGAGATTGAGAACCGTCGAATCGACAAGAAAGGGTTGTCGGTTTTCCACAACCAAATGTGGCACTTTGTTGGGATCCAGTCGCTGCTGTTGACTTCAATTGCCGTTGTCTTTGGTGGAATCGCCCTACTCTCTTTTGCATTGTCTGCCCTGATTGGAATTCTACTGCTGGAAACCATCAACTATTTGGAACACTATGGACTCGAGCGAACGGAAACAAAGAACGGACGTTTCGAAAGGGTTCAACCCCACCACTCTTGGAACTGCAACCGCTCCGTTGGTCGGTTGGTTCTCTTTGAGTTGACCCGGCACTCGGATCACCACGCCCATGCCAAACGTCCGTACCAAATTCTTAAGCATTATGAAGAAGCACCTCAATTACCGGCTGGATACCCTGCGATGATTGTATTGGCACTGTTTCCCCCTATCTGGTTTGCCATCATGAATCCAACCTTGGATGCACACATCTCTACCCAATCGTGTTAAAGGTCACCTATGCCTAAGATAGTTGACCACGACAAGCGACGCGTTCAGATTTTGGAGTCCGCTTTTGGACTCTTTGCCACCAGTGGATACCACGGTGTCAGCGTTCGAAAAATCGCCAAATCCACCGGAATGACCACGGGAATGCTCTACCATTACTTTCCGAGCAAACCCGAGCTTTTTACCGCTTTGGTTGCCCTGATGCAACAACGCCAAATCGCTGACTTCAATACGTTTCTTGAAAGCAACTCCAATGGTCAGATGGCGCTGCTGATGTTCATTCAACAAGAAAGACAGTCTCTGCAAGATCTATTGAGCATTGCTGTGGACTTTCATCGCGTGCATCCAGATGTGGATATGAGTACCTTGTTGACACCCTATGAAGACGCCATCTCAGAAGCATTGGGTGTATCGGCGGGTCAAGCCAAGCAACTGTTCTCGACCGTGCTTGGAGAATTGGTTCGGGGTCTACTCGGAATTAAACCATCTTAACCGATGCCATCGCGCTTCACCTGTCCCAGTGAGTGGTTAAATCACCCACTTGACCACAAGCAGTTTCTGATTACTGGTGTCAGTAGAGGATTGGGGTTCGAACTGGCTCGACAACTTCTTCAACAAGGTGCAAGAGTAATGGGACTCTCTCGCAGTGCACCCCTTGGACTCAATGAGTATACCTCGTTCTCTTGGATTGCTGCAAACCTTGGCGATCTCAATACACTGAGCAAGACCCTAGACACGATGATTCACACACATTCCTTTGATGGTGTGATCAACAATGCCGCGGTCATTCCCATGATGCTCCAACGTAGCCACACCAAATGGGAGCAACAGTGGGTGGTCAATTACCTTGCCGCTGTGTTGATTTCAGAAAAATTGCGTCCACACCTCACAGAATGTGGTCGATTGATTCAAGTATCCTCCAGTGCACACCACGCTGTACAAGGACAGTTGGCCGCCATACACTTTGGGGATATCCACTTTGAACGACGCCCCTACAATCCATGGTCTGCCTATGCTCAATCCAAACTTGCGCTGACACTCTACACTCAATACCACACCCATCGACACCCGAACACAATGATGGTTGCTGTACATCCTGGATGGGTTGACACCACAATTTCCCGATCCAAAATCCCTTCCCCAATCAAAAAGTTTCTTCTTCCGTGGCTTCGACACAAAGGGCTGTGCAATGTTCAAGAGGGAATCCAACCAATGCTCTATGCGCTTTTGGCCCCCGACACTCTGCTACACAATGGATCCATGCTCTGTCAACGCAGTTTTTATGACCAGCACCCCGATTACACTTCCCGTCCCCATCAAGGGTGGTTGCTGCCCTCGCCCAACCCCATTGTCGATGATGTGGTCATCCAAGAGCGTCTGTGGGAACGAACTCGAACAGATTTAGCATCATTCTTGTAGACAGCGAAGGGTGGTATCCGATCGCCCCTTAGCAGAGACTATGGATTCGCCTCACACACAAAGTACAAACTGTTGTTGCAAAACACATCGTTCCACTCACCACCTGAACCGAACTGGTTTAAAACCGCGCAATCTTCGTTGTTGTTGGCATCATTGGGTTCGTTGTTGGCCCAATATGTAAAGGACGAATAGGGTCCATCCCAGTCCCAATACCCTTCTACGGTCAAATCATTGTACCCAATCCACCAGCGTCCTGAAGAGTAGGAGTCCACTCGACCGTCCACCCAAGTATTTTCCGCAAGATCGTCAATGGTCACCAAATGATATCCAACTTGGGCACACTCCCCTTTGGCCACCGACCAGGTTCGATTGTAATTGCAAAAAAGGTAATTGTCCCCGTTGTTGCGCTCGAAATTGCAGGGACACAAACTTGCTGAATCGGCGTTGCCGTCACAGTCATTGTCGACACCATCACACACCTCCGTCGCGTCTGGAGAAATGCTGGCATCAGAATCGTCGCAATCTTCACTGATCGCGTAATAGATGTCGTCACAACTGCTTTCCCAAGCGCCCCCACCGTACCCATCTCCATCCAAGTCCAAATAGCCACTGTAGGCATCGATGGCGGTTTCATCATCGAAAGCCCCGTCGCAATTGTTGTCAATCCCGTCCCCACAATACTCATCGGCATTTGGGTGGATTCCAGCATCGTCATCGTTGCAATCTTGATTGTCTGCGATCATTCCCGCTGGCTGTGAGCACGACTCTACCACAACCCACGGATCTCCAAACCCGTCACCATCGTCGTCAAAGTACCACTGTGACAGCGCAACGCCTTCATCAATTTGATTGTTGCAATTGTCATCCAAGTCATTACAAATCTCGGGTGTATCTGGATTGTGTAGGGCATCTCCATCGTTGCAGTCCAATACATTGTCTACATAGCCCGGTGGTTCTGTACAGGCAGTTGTCCAAGTATTCAGTGAGCCAAACCCGTCCCCATCGGCATCGACATACCACACCAATGCGTCTACTGCGGTTTCATCAACGTCACCATTGCAGTTGTCATCCTCGGAATTGCAGACTTCAACACTCAACGGGTTTTGACTGGGGTCTTGATCATCGCAGTCCAATGCATTCAACACGTGTCCAGCAACCGGTGAGCAGGACTCAACAGAACTGCTGGGATCTCCATACCCATCTCCATCCAGATCGGCATAGTACGTTGCAGCCCCAATCGCATTGTCATCCAGTATTCCATTGCAATTGTTGTCTGTTTGGTTGCATATCTCTGGTGCATTGGGTGAAATGGCGGAGGTTGTATCGTTGCAGTCCAAATCATTGAACACGTAGCCAATGGGTTGGGTGCAAGAAACCGTGGTGAAATCACTGTCCCCAAAACCATCGGAGTCGGCATCCAAGTAAAAGGTATTGGGATCAATCGCTTCTTCGTCAATGAAACCATCACAATCATCGTCTTGAAGGTTGCACAGTTCGTCGGCAAAAGGATGCTGGGCGTCGTTGCTGTCATCACAATCGTCCGCATTGTCAATAAACCCCATCGGCAATGCACACGCATAGCTGGTTACGAGTGGATCACCATACCCATCTCCATCAGCATCGGCATACCAAATCTGGGCTCCAGAACCAGGCTCATCTACAGCCCCATCACAGTCATTGTCAATTTCATCACACACTTCGATGGCGTCAAAGTGTACTGCGGGATTGCCATCGTCACAGTCCAGTGGGTTATCGGCAAAGCGCGTCAAATCATCGGCACAGTCATTGATGGGTTCTGCGGGGTCTCCATACCCATCTCCATCGACGTCCAAGTACAACCCGTCCAACAACCCCTCGTCGATTTCTCCATCACAGTCGTTGTCTTGTTCATCACACTGTTCGGGTGCTCCCGGAAAAGAATCGGCATTGTTGTCGTTGCAATCATTCCCAACAATGATGTACTCCGACGGTGCGTTGCAGGCCTGTATGGTTTCTTCATCGTCCCCAAACCCATCTCCATCGAGGTCACGGTAATAGAGGGTACTCACACCTTCATCAACTTGACCATCGCAGTTGTTGTCAATTCCGTCGCAAAATTCAATGGATTCGGGATTGACACTGGCATCAAAATCATCGCAATCTTCAGTATTGTCGTAGCCATCCTGATCGAGATCCAAGAGTTGAGTGTCGGTGGTGGATTCCTCGACTTCAATCTTGTTTCGACAAGCGGTTGCCCCAACGGACAGAAAAATTGTGGACCAAACAGTCAATGTTTTCATCATCTCACCCACACATATACATCATCAAACCCAAACGATTCATCATAGGGGCCCTGATTGAGGGTCGACCCCACGGTCAATGTAAAATTGGCGTAATACCCACTTTGAATGCTCGAAACATACAGACGAGAATCATAACTTCCTTCCCAACCTCGGTTCCATCCACAAACTTCTCCATAAATCGACGTATGGTTGTCAAAATCCGCATACAAAATCGACGCGTTGTTAAAGTTCGCATAGCCAAAGTCGGGTCCCAGCCCAGTTCTCCCAGAATAGTCCCACGAGTCCAGTGCAATGTAATCAAACTCCACCCACACTTCTGAATGTGGAATGCCCCGTGTGGAAATGTTGTTGTTGATGGACCCACTCGAGATGACCCCATATCCTCCGAGAATCTGTCCCCAAATTCCACAGGAGGTTGTGGTTTGGAGACTCCACCCTGAATCAGGAGGGTTCATATCATCCACAAAAACCTGTGTCCAACCACCGCCAAATGAACCCATATCACATTCCGCGAGTCCAAGACCGGCTATTGTATAGTCTCCATCCACTGCGTTGGGGTGACTCTGTAAAATCTCAAGACAAGAATTGGCCACACAGACGTCGTCCAAGCCCAAATGTCCAATGTCGGCATCGCCATCACAATCATCATCCAAACCGTTGCATAGTTCAATCGCATCTGGGTTGATGGTTGCGTCGCCGTCATCGCAATCCGACGTGTCTGCAACGTACCCTGCCGGTTGCAAGCAATTGTAAGCAACAATCCCACTGGTGCCAAAGCCATCTCCATCCCCGTCCAAGTACCAAGCACTTGTCGGAATGTTCTCATCCACATTGCCATTGCAGTTGTCGTCGATGCCGTTGCACACTTCAGTCATGTTGGGCTTGACCGTGGCATTGCTGTCATCACAGTCTCCAGTGCCCAGTACGTAGCCATCTGGTTGTTCACAAGCGAGTTGAAAGGTCGTACCGCCAACCCCATCCGAATCGGCATCCAAGAAATAGATGCTCTGATCTTCAGCGTTCTCATCCACACTTTGATTGCAGTTGTCATCGATGCCGTTGCAAATCTCGGTTGCATAAGGGTACACCGCCGCATCGTTGTCGTTGCAGTCTTGGGCGTTGCTGACGGCACCAACTGGTTGTGTGCATCCTTGCACGGGATTGAACGGGTCTCCATACCCGTCTCCGTCCGCATCGGTATAGAATACTTGAAAGTCCACCGCATCTTCTTCATCAATTTGCCCGTCACAATCATCGTCGATGCCGTTGCAAAACTCCAACGCAGTTGGACTGGACTCAAAACGCGCATCGTCACAATCATTGGTGTTGGCCGCATACCCTATGGGCTGCGTGCAAGACGTGGTCGTTGAGGTACCGCTTCCAAATCCATCACTGTCTGCATCGGCATACCATACCGTACCATCTACAGCGTTGTCGTCTAAGATGCCGTTGCAATTGTTGTCTTCCCAATCACAGACTTCTGGTGCATCTGGGTTTTGCATTGGGTCCAAATCATCACAGTCCAATGAATTGTCTACGTAGTCAGTTGGCTGAACACAGGACAACGTTGTGATATTCAAATCCCCATAGCCATCTCCATCATCGTCGTAATACCACACCAACGAACCCGTTTCATCGAGTTCACCATTGCAATTGTTGTCTACCCCATCACACTCTTCTAATGCCCCAGGGAATACGGTATTGTCTTGATCGTTGCAGTCTCCACCCAGCGTTACATACCCCTCCAAAGTAGTACAGGTTTGCTGCGCAATCCCTACGTCTCCATAGCCATCCCCATCGGCGTCCAAATACCACCATGCACCCAATCCGTCGTCAACTTCGCCATCGCAGTCATTGTCAATATCGTCACACACTTCAAGGGACCCCGGAAATATCCCAGCGTCCTCATCGTCACAATCACTGCCGTTTTGCACCATTCCATCTGGCGCTTCACAGGCTTCGGCGGCGATTTCTGCTTGACCGAATCCATCCCCGTCGGCATCGAGATGAAATCGTCTCAAAACCCCTTCATCAATCTGACCATCACAGTTGTTGTCGATGCCGTCACAGATTTCTGCCTCTCCTGGGTTGATATTGGCAACCGAATCATCGCAGTCCTCGTCCGACAAATATCCATCCCCGTCAGCATCCCAAATGGACTCAACAGTTGCCGCCCCAGTATCTGCGACCGTGTCTTCATCAACGGATATTTGTCCAGTTTTTGACTGGTCTTGACAGGCTGTCAACAGTCCGACAATCCAGAAGAATCTATTCATCACATGCTCCCAGTGGTATGCACAGTATTAAAAAGGCTATACAACATAATATAGCACACTTCACTTCCCCTTTCTTCGGTCGTACTATCGGATCCTTCAATGTCTACCTTAATCCTATCTTCGATGCTCTACACCGTACTGGGCTGCCTTGGTTCAAAGTCCAATACAGATACCAATGACGAAGTGGTTGATCCTTTTCCCGACTTAGAACACCCCACCGAGACCGATGACGGCTGGATTCTTGGAGAGGTTAAGGCTTGCACCGATCCCCTTCCTGCACCAAGCTATACGGACGTGAGCGAACGCTTTGGCTATTCCGGAGACGATTACAACCTCTACAACATTGAAGGGGCGATTGCGCTGCAGGAATATGACGGAGAATGGTGGCTTTGGCAACTGGGTTCTGACAATCCCAAGACATTCAACAGCAATGGAGATGTTGTTGAAATCGACGCTTCATCGGTCACTGTCAGGCTCTACATTTTAGATCTAAACGAAGATGGGGAAGACGACTTGGTGTTGCTCGGAGAGTTTCTCGAGGTTGTATGGTCAGTTTTGACTCCCCACGAAGAAACAGAAGTGTTGCTGGAGTTTGAGCCTTCAAGGGGTGTACGGGATGTTGGCATGATCGACATCGATGGAGATGGAGATCAAGACCTTTGGGCGTTGATTGGGTCGGGAGGGCTAGATTATCATGAAGGATGGGGCTTGCTCTTTGAGCGCACTGAAGATGGATACAGTGAACCATACGAATACTTGGACCGCTCCTATTTCGGCGCCTCCTTTGATGGGTTGGTGATGGATTGGGAAGGCGATGGCGATCCCGACCTCTATGTCTGCAACGACTTCGGTTTTCTATGGGGACCGAACCATGTCCTCATCAACGAAGACGGTTCTTTAACCCATGGAAATGCTCAGGGTGCGGGCATCGAAACCGCCTGTATGGGGACCTCTGCTGCGGACATGGACATGGATCAACACATCGACCTGTACTCGACCGCAACAGCAGGCCAGCACCTGCTAAAGGGCGGGGAAACTGGTTTCGTGGAATATACTGAGGCCTACAACCTACCGATTGCTTCCAATGAACAAATGCTCTGGGGCGCACACATTACGGATTACAACAACGACGGACTATTCGATATTTTGGTGGCCACCAGTGGTTTTACCCGCGTTGACCAAAATGGCCCTCAGGTACGCCCCTACCCCATTTGGATGGTTGAACAGCAACCTGACCACAGCTACACCGATGTGGGAGAAACATTGGGACTCGAACAACTGAGCGCATCGAGGGCCGTCTTGGCACACGACATCAACGACGATGGTGTGGTCGATCTTATCGTCAGTGATGCAGCCCGTGAAGCCTATGTGTACCTCTCCGATGGTTGTACGGCAAACAACTGGATTGAAGTCTCGGGACCAGAGAACAGCATCGTGAAAGTCTTTGCAGGGCAACAGTTGTGGACCATTCACCTGTCTTCTACCCCCGGCATGTCAGGTTCCATGCCCGCTACCGTTCACGTTGGATTGGGAGACATCAACAGTGTGGACTGGATTCAACTGGAGATTCCATGGGTCGGGACGCGATCACTGGTCGGTCCCCTTGAGGCTCGACAGCGAATTTCTTTTGTCGAACCTTAATCAAAATACACCTCGACTCAGCACATATTCAACACTACGAGGAGGAATGGGAAGTCCCTATTGACGAATCTCCAAAACAGACTACCTATACTTACCGAAAGCTTTGGAAAAGATGACGGCGCATTGGCGTCGAACAAACAAAGGAACCTCCATGAAAAAGCTCGAATCAATTGGACTCAATACCAAGATTTTGCTGTTGACTCTGTTTACTGGACTCATCCCACTCATTGCTGTCAGCACATTTATTTCGACCACACTCGAGCAGTCCCTGCAAGAACACGTTCAAAGTCGATTGCACACCATCGCCCAAGCGAAGCAAAACCATTTGCACAAGTACTTCGACACCATTGAACACCAAGTAGAAAACTTGGCCCACAACCAAATGGTGATTGACGCGGCTGAAAACATGTCGAAATCCTTCTACACAGTGGGCATCGAAAATCAACTCACTCCTGAGAAACTTCAGGAAATGAAGATCAGTGTCCGAGAGTATTACACTCAAGAATTTGCTCCGAAATACAGTGAAGCAAACACCAATGCTGCACTCAACATGGACACGCTGGTGGAAAGTCTCTCTCCAGACAGCATTGTTCAACAATATTATTACATCTCAAACAACCCCAATGAGATTGGAAAAAAAGATGAACTCAACACTGCCGGTGATGCATCCGTCTACAGTCGACAACACGCAGATGTTCATCCCATTTTAAAACGCTACCAAGAGAGTTTTGGGTATTACGACATCTTCATTGTCCACCCAACAACTGGAGACGTAATCTACTCAGTATACAAAGAGTTGGATTTTGGAACCTCTTTGAAAACTGGCAACTATGCCAATAGCAATTTTGCGACGGCCTACAAAATGGCGCTGTCTCTGCCCGCTGGAGAATCGGCGTTGGTTGACTTTGCATCCTACACACCCTCCTACTCTGACCCTGCTTCTTTCATTGCCGCTCCCATTTACAAAGACGAAACGCTGGTCGGTGTTCTGTGCTTTCAAATGCCCCTAGACCGCATCACAAACATTTTGGCCGATGACGGCGAAGAGTCTACCCAAGAGGTTGTGTTGGTTGGCCAAGATGGGTTGATGCGCTCAAACTCTCGACTCAAACTAGACACCCACTCTGTTATTGCATCCTTTCACAACCCTGAGGAAGGTTCCTTTTCCAATCCGGAGTTGAAGCAAAGTTTCACCAGTGACTTTGACGACAAGCAAAGCCTCGAGTTGATTGACTATCGTGGTCAAACGGTTGTGTTGAATCGAAAACTCATCGATTTGGGTGCGATGCAGTTGTTGCTCATTGCCAAAATAGACACCAGTGAAGCTTATGACTCCATCGATATCATACGCTCAATCATCATTTGGTCTGTAACGCTGTCGGTGTTGTTCATCGTCTTTACATCCTTGTTCATGTCGCGCAAACTAGCCAATCCGATCTCAGACATATCTGATAGACTCAACAGTTTGGCAAATGGTGCCCTGAACCAACCCCACTTTGAAGATCCGGCAAGCGATGAAGTGGGTACCTTGCAAGCCGCATTCAATGACCTACTCGACATGCTGCGTGCAATGGTTGAAAACACCACGTCGCTGTCTGACAACCTCACCACTACCGCCAGTACACTGCTCACCACCGCCCAAGAACAACAAACTGGTACAGCAGAACAAGCGTCCGCCGCAGAAGAAACGAAGAATCTGCTGTCAATGCTGCTGGAATCTTCAAAAGAAGTGGCCCAAGCCAGTCAGTTGGTGTTTGACAATGCCGACATCACACAGAAAAATGCCAGTCTCATCGCCACGCGAATTGACGAACTCAGCCACCATGTAGACGGCATTGGAGAGATCTTGTCTTTGATCAAGGACATCGCTGCCAAGTCAGACCTGCTTGCCTTGAATGCAGCCTTGGAAGGAACCAAAGCCGGTGAAGCCGGTCGTGGGTTTTCATTGGTGGCGATGCAGATGCAAAAATTGGC
>CBFICN010000080.1:0-3257 GCA_965661045.1 uncultured Myxococcota bacterium | reverse complement strand
GAGCAAGTCATGACCAGTGCAAAGAACATTGACTCCTTGACAGGAGACATCACCAAATCCACCAACGCCTCGGTACTGGCAACCGAAGAAGCCACCAAACTTGCAACGGAAACCACCAAATCGGCGCATCAGATCACCTTTGCGGTCCAACAACAACAAGAAGGCACCCAAGAAGCGTCGATTGCCTTGGATGAAATCGCCCAAGTGGCCTCCGAAGCGGCTGTCGCTGCGCATTCTGTTGTAGAAACATCGGATGCGTTGCTCAAACTGTCTGCCCAGCTTCAAGAATCCGTCGAACGTTTCCAACTCTAACCTTTTGACTATAGAGAGCCGCACATGAATGTTCAACAATGCTTCACATTCCAGCTTGTCGACACTTGGTTGGCAATCGAACCCAGCGCGGTGGAAACCATTCTGGATCCTCAGCACTATGTTGAGTTGCCGTTGACCCCCCACCACATCTTGGGCATCATTCCCCATGGGCAGTCGATCATACCGATTTTGCACTTGCCTAGGTTTTTGAAGATGATCAAGCAAGACACTTTGGACGCCAAGCACAATCGCATTTTGATCGTCAAGGTTCGAGACATGGACGTTGGAATTCCCATCGAAACAACTGGGGGCGTAGAAATCATTCCGACCGAGAACATCACTCAAAGTACGCTGACCAAAAATGGACGATTGCAAGACTTCTTGACCGGTGAGTACGAAGGAGACCATGGACTGACTGGAATACTCGATATTGCACTGATTTTAGAGCGGTCACGTGTCTAGTTTTCAAGCGCTGACCTGTCGTCCAAGCGACCCACATCAATCTACAGAGCTGGAGGTCTTTTACGCCTTCAAAGCCAATCAAATCGACAAGATATTGAGTGATGAAACCACAATCGACCACAATCCGTTGGAGATACCTGAACCACACGAGTTCTCCATCATCCATCAAGAAACGATCTTGCCTTTGGGAGCACAAGTCCGATTTGTGAGACTTGACAGCACATCCAAACTCCCATTGCATGCATTTTTGACAACGTGGAGCGAAAACTTGGGCATCACAGAAATGTACAAACTTGACAATCAACTCTTTTTGTTGCTGGATCTCCCCTCCCTATTGCTTCACCACACAGGTACGCGTCCATGAATGAGAAAATGCTGGCCAAATTCACTGATATTTGCTTCAATCGACTTCAAACGATTGAAAACTTTGTGATGCAAATTGAATCGGGAACGGAAGAGGAAGAAGACATTGTGGTCTTGATGAGGGAGTTGCACACCCTAAAAGGT
The DNA here is from genome assembly GCA_965661045.1 of uncultured Myxococcota bacterium. Lineage (GTDB taxonomy): Bacteria > Myxococcota_A > UBA796 > UBA796 > UBA796 > CAJWHX01. The sequence goes on along the minus strand of CBFICN010000080.1, from coordinate 1,976 downwards.
GAGTCTCGCATCATGAGTTTGATTGAAATGAGTGATGTGGTGCACGTCATCGAAGATGCCATGCTTTGGCGAAATGAGTCTGAGTACGAAGCACCCGACGCTTTCTACAATCTTGTATATGCTGGACTGGACATCATCAGCGCAATGTGCACCGACGGGTTGTCTGACATTGAAGACAGTCATTTGAACAATGCGCGCCAGTACATTGAACGGGTCAACGAATGGCTCAAGAATCCAGACGACGCACCTCCGACCGCACAAGATGCCAGTGAAGAGACCGACTCCGATCCCAGACCTGATACTGCGAGTTCAGTCTCCATACCGTCAGCGTGCACCAACAGAGTTGTAGAAATCTTGCAACAGGCACAGAGTGCACCCCTATCAGAAGAAGAGTTAAACAGTATACACCCCCTGTTTCACGCACTGGTTGGACATTTGGACGAAGGACCTGCGCAAGACCTTTCGGAAGCCTTGCACTTCGTGATGGCGTGGGTGGTCGAACAAGTGTTCATGGTCGATGATGAAGCCTTGTTTATTCTTCACGATGGGCTTGAGTTTCTCAGTGCACTGCTCACAGATCAAGTGCCTGACGCAGCAGATGCGGTCTCAGGCTTTCTGGACAATCTGGGAAATTGGGTAGAGGGCCACATCACCGACCCACCTGACATCCCCGATCCCGAAACACTGGATGTCCCAAGGTCTGTACTCGAACTGCTGGGTTTCGTTGAAAAGGATTCTACCTCAGAAGGAGTCGAACATGACGATGGTGAACCTGAAGAAAAGACACACACTGCCCTTCATGAAGAGCCTGCAAACAGTGTCTCTGAAGAAACCAATCACGCTCAAAACATCCAAGAAGCCGCACCGTCCCCTGAAGAAACAGCCGCTCCCTCTATTGAACCTGAACCCACAGAGCCAGACACTTCAAGTACCGCACCGATGGTAACAGAACCTGAACACGTAAAACCTGCTGAAAAGACCCCACAGTCTGACAAAAAGCCCCTCCGGAAAAAGAAACGCAAGAAATCTTCAGGCTCAAAAGGCGAGAAAAAAGAACGCAAAGTCGAACCCACCTTTATCCAAATTGAGATTGAGCAGGTTGAAGCCCTGACACACATCAGTGGAGAGTTGCAACTGCACCAATCCCAAATTGAAAAAGTCTCCAAAGATCTCGATCGCTTAACCAAAGACTGGACAAATCTTGTACATTCTGAAATCGTTCAGCAAAAGAGAATGCAAAGCACCACCGGTCAAGCCTCGGGCACACTCGCACAGTGGATTAAAATGCAGGCTTTGGCAAAGGAATTCGCCGCCCACCTCAACCAATTGCGTGAGGGTGTTTTGGTCAGCAATGTCAACCTCGAAGAATTTCAACACCGCATCGGTGAGATTCGACTGCAAAAAATTGGAGAACTGTTCAACCGTTTTCCAAGATCCATTCGAGATTTGGCCAAAGAACAAGGCAAGAGCATTCAAGTCATCCTTGAAGGGACAGATGTGAGCATTGACAAAACCGTGATCGAGTCTCTTTTTGATCCAATGTTGCACTTGGTGCGAAATGGGGTTGATCACGGTATTGAGTCACCTGAAGACCGACTTGCACAGGGCAAACCCGAACGGGCCACCTTGAAATTACTGGCAGAACGTTTTGGGGACACCGTCAAAATCACCATTCAAGATGATGGGCGAGGAATCAACCCTGACATGATTCGAAACACCTTGAAGCGCAAGCAGTTGATGAGTGACACCGAAATTCACAATTTGAGTGAGCATCAATTGATTCAACAACTCTTTAGACCCGGTTTCTCTACTCAAGTCACCGTCAGCCACATTTCAGGTCGTGGGGTGGGATTGGATGTCGTCAAGTCCACTGTTGAAAAACTCGGTGGCAACATTGTTGTCGACTCAACGGTGGGGGTTGGAACCTCTTTCATTTTGACATTGCCGATTTCGGTGGCGTTGACTTATGCCTTGTT
>CBFICN010000079.1:0-17107 GCA_965661045.1 uncultured Myxococcota bacterium | reverse complement strand
ACCCACCCAGTGGCATCCAGCGTACAATGGACAAACGGGGTCCCAAAGAGAAAAGACCATACACAAAGAATGCCCGATGCTCATTGAGTCTGTCGGCTCTCCAAACGGCAATCCCACCCATAATGAAAAGAGAAATCCACCCCCACCCCAAAGAGTGGTTTTGGACGATTCCTGGATTTAGGTGTCGTGTATCTGGGTGCACCCAATCTCCAATCGGACAGAATCCATAGAGGTCCAATGTGGGCAACATGCGAAAGTTCCAACCGGGAGCCTGATGTGGCACAAAAGCGGCATTTGGGTCATGCAGCGTCTGCCAGCACAGCACAACCATCGGAACCACCACCAGCGCACTGGGCATACTGAGTTTGCCCCAAGTAGTCAATGTTCGTTTCCTTTGAGTCTCAGTAGAAAACAAGAGGTAGATAGCTGAAAATAGAGAGGCGATCACCCCCACCACAAAACTCTGTACGCCCAACACCATCAACCAAAGTCCAGCTCGAATGAACTTCTGCTCTCGGAGCGCTTTGGTCAAGAACACACCAAAAACGAATCCCATATACTCGGAGAGTCCAGAATGCACAAGACCCGAAAAATACGGGTTAAACACTGATACCAACCCCAACATCCCAGATTCTTTGCGAGACAAGTCCAACCGATGCCCCCATGAGTATACAGCTACAGCACTCCCCCACAGCAACAACCAAATGTAGGCATTCCAAACCCAGTGGGGTGGCAAAAACAAAAAGAATCGTCGAAACAGTCCACCAACGGGATCAATGTGCCACAGCACCCCACCATCTGGAAAATAATTGTCCTGCACCAGCCACGGCCATCGACCAGCACGCAATTCGTGCGCAAACCACTCATTTCCCCATACGTGATCAGGCATGTCACCATAAGGATGACCCACCAAACCCTCTGTCCAAGCCCCCAACCAACAGCGCACCACCAACCCCAAAATGCACCACCAAAACAAATCCCACCAGCCCAATTGGGAAGTGCGTTGAACAGACTGTGCAGATGATTGCACCTTCAAGGGTCTCTCATTGTCCATATTCGACAGTGGATATTAGGGACCAACACGTCGCATCAGCCGATAACCAACGTGGTGTTTGCCTTCGCTGAATCGAGTGAAGGCCTCAACATAATCATTGCTTTGCATCGTTGGGTTGCTCCAAAAAGCCCCTCCTCTGACCAAGGCAATCTCAGAGTTCGCGTCGTCGCCCCATGGGTCGAGCCCCACCATCTCTGTTTGTGTGGTGTCGTGCATCCACTCGGCAACGTTGCCCTGCATATCGTACAAGCCAAATGGATTTGGTACCAACCCAGCCACACCGTGAGTCTGCCCTTCGGAATTCACACAAAACCAAGAATAGTTTGTCAAATACAAATCACTGTAATTTTCAAATCGCACTGCCTCTGGGTTATCGGGATCACAAGACTCCATTTCCATCACGATAGCCCCATCGCCAATTCCATCGGCGGAAAATGGCAATTCCGTACCTGCTCGAGATGCCAATTCCCATTCCGCACTGGTGGGCAATCGATAGCCTGTACATTCCAGCCCAAGAGCAAAACAACCACCAGACCCACAGTCGTAGCACTCGGTCAGTTGCGTTTCATAATTTGCATTCACATAGTTTGTCAACGCATTTGCTGCGTAGGCGGCATCGTGCCAATCAATGCTCTCAACGGGATGCAAGCCCGACAAATTAAACAACGAAGGATTGCCCATCCCCAACGACTCTTGCACCACTTGGGTCATTTCTGTGGACATCAACATATAGTCACTGGAAATCTCATATCGACCCAGTGGATCCAGTCCTGCCGAGACACGTTGAAAAGGGACGACCTGACCGTTGACGCTCAGAACTTCCGCACACTCTGCCACCAAAGAACCACATTCAGAAAAATCTACAATGTCAAGTCCATCACAATCTTGATCAATCAAATCCCCAGAGTTTTCTTGGACACCAGGATTGATATCTTCGTTAGAGTCGTCACAATCTCCTGAACGAGAAGAAAAGCCTTCGGATTCACAGGTATATTTTCCAGTACCACCACCATAGCCATCTCCGTCGTTGTCGAAATACTTCAGTTCAGCAAGCACATTGGGATCATCGTCATCAATTAAACCGTTGCAACTGTTGTCCAGACCGTCACAGACCTCGATGGCGTTGGGATAGACATCGGGATTCTCATCATCGCAGTCCAATGCTTCGTCTGCCCAACCGGTGGTATTGGGACATACATAGAGTACCTCCTCGCCGGCAAACCCATCTCCATCAGAATCCCAATAGACCTTGTCCATTTCCGTCGTACTGGACAAACTTTGATCGACAAAGCCATCGCAATTGTTGTCAATGCCGTCACAAACCTCGATGGCTGTCGGATAGATGCTCGCATCTTCATCATTGCAGTCACCATCCGCTTGTGAAAAACCATCTTCATCCAGATCCAACAGTTCGTCTTCATTTTCGCAGCATAGATTTTCCGACACATCAATGTATGCCGACTCAAACAATAGACAGGACAACGCCATCCACCACATACATCCTCCAATCAGAAACTTGACGAGTCAAGTCATAGTATAGCACACCTATTGCTCTTTGACCAATCGACGGGAAATGCGAAAACCCAAGTCCTGACTGGAAAATCTTGGATCTTCAAAGTTGGCAGCGTCAATCCGTACCCACTCTATGGGATCACGATAGGATCCTCCTGCTATCAAACGCTTCATGCAGTCTTCTGGAGCCACACCTTCATTCCAACACCACTCGGCAACGTTGCCAGTCATGTCATAAAACCCCCACGCATTTGGCTCTTTCGTCGCCACCCGCTGAGTACTGGAGACAGACTTGTCCACCCATCCGACCAAGTCGGGATCAGAAGCTCCAGAAAATCGATGGACTTGCTGACTGCGGGCAGCACATTTCCAATCCTCCCAGCGTGGAAGTCGAAACCCATTTGCCAAGGGGACTTCTTGAATTGTCGATTCGGTAATGAAATAGGCAGCCTCCATTCCCAACTGTTCCGAGAGTCGATTGCAAAAGATGACGGCATCCCACCAAGATACGGAGTCAACCGGTCTCAAGTCTCCTTGGTGTTGACTGGGATTGAATCCCATAACCTCTACAAACAACTCTTGGGTCACCAACAAGGTTGAGATGTAGACTGTGCTCGAAGATATACTGGGTACTTCTACCATGCCAATGGAAGACGCTTTTAAATGACAGCAATACTCTTTTCGATTGTGCCGTTGCTTTCTGGGCGCTTTCAACAAGGCAAACACTGCTGTTCGCTGAACGCGTACAAAATCTAGCCATGGAGCGGTGGCCTCCACAAGTTCTTTCTTGAGCATCGCCAAACGACGTGTTTCTTCTTGCAATTGTCGTTTGCATTTGCCCTTGTGAAAAATGTTCCAAGAGGATGTCTCGTCAATCTCTGTTTGTAGATTGACAATTCGATTTTCGGTGTCCTCCCACTCTTGCACCAGTGTTCTACCCATTGGCGTGGCCAAGACCAAATCCTGGACATATTCCACAACCCGAAATGACCCATGCTTGAGCGCTATTCGGTGTAACACCTCGTACAGTCCGCTCAATTTCCCTTCGTCGCATCGATCTCCATACCTCCGCAACCATTGTATCGCCGCACCTCTGTGATCATCCTGTTCTTGTACAATGTTCAACCAATATCGAGTGGCATCGACTTGCCAATCCAAACTGGGCACGTCGACATCATGGATAGAAACTCCATCAAAAGCCGAAAGCCGCTCTAAAGCCACCAACGCCTCGTAGGCACTTTGAAAACGCACGGATACATCTTCCGCCAGCATTTTCTCAAACCACCCTACAACCTCGAAAGGCAAGTGTTGTACAGACTTTTGCCACTCGAAAGAAAAGCCAACTAGGTGCTTGTGCGCACGTCGACGGGTCAACAACTCCCACGCAACCACCCCAACACCGTAGACGTCCGATGCCATCTCAGGCTGACCACTTATTTGTTCAGGTGCCATATAGCCAATCGTTCCGACATTGTGTGTGGCACCCAACGATGCGTGTATACTGTCAATCGCCGTTCCAAAGTCAATCAAATGCACCAACCACCCTTCTGATGACCTCGATAGCAATAGATTGCTTGGCTTGATGTCTCGATGCAAAATGGGTGGTTGCAAGGTCTGTAAATACTCAACAATCTTCAACAATTGATGCACCAACCCAAGACTCTCAGACAATGTCCATCGGTTCTGCTTCATCGTTTCATACAAATCCAAACCGTCAATGTATTCCACGATCAAATTGAGAACGCGACGACCATCTTCTGTTTTGACATAGTGACCAAGATACTTGGGAATTCTGGGATGTTGAATGCTCTCCAGCACGTTGCTTTCTCGCCAAATCTTCTGACTGTCGGTCAAAGAAAATGAATGCTTGTACTGTTTGACAACCACCTTTTCAGTAGAGCGCGTTTCTTCATTCACCCAGTCGCACAGATAGCTCACTGCAGAGGCCCCTTCGCCCAGAACTTCTACCTTACACAAAGACCTTTCCCAAGCGTCTTTGATTTCTTGTTGTTGACTATTGGAAACCAACTGACTTTGCACGCTCCCCCCTCCAAAAGGACAGTAACACAAACGATCCCCTTCGTCTGATTCGGATACCCTCCAAAGCAAAATTCTACACAAAGTTTGTTCCAGTGGTAAAGACTACCGCCCTTTCATGTTCTGAATTTCATGTCTCATGAGAAAACAACGGTTACGAGTATATATCTGGAGAAAATGAATGTCGTTAACGAGAAGACAACTTCTACAATGGACCGCAGCCTTAAGTTTGGCCGGCACAGTTGTGGGGGCCGTTGAAGTGTCTACATGGTGGGACACGCCCCCCGATGCCCCTTTTGTAAACCTCAACATGTTGGAGGCTGAGGTCGTCCGATCTGTCGCTGGGTCTGCATTTCCATCGGGTGACACCATTGACTTAGATGGTGGCAACGCCAATATGGATCGTTTTTTTGACAGTTTGTTGTCTGCGATGACCAATGAAAATCGAGTCCTGCTCAAGTTGCTTTTAGAAGCCATCGACCGAGCCACCTTGCCAACGCACGCCACCCACTTCATCAACCTGTCTGTCAGTGAGCAGCAGCACTGTATTGAAGCGTGGCTAGTCAATGGCAATGCTTTGTTCAGAGGTGCCATTCAGTCGCTCATCGTATTGTTGGGTATGGGATACACCGCACACCCCACCGCCTCCTCTCACTTAAAACGCTACTTCCGTTGTGGTTTTGGCGCCTAAGTAGACTTTTTGTCAACACGGAGTTGTTCATGTCCGTCATATTTCCTGCCGCAACCGCTTTGGGGTTTGAATCCCTCACTGACAATCGAACCGAACACTGCGATGTCGTGATCGTGGGAGCGGGGGCAGGTGGAGCCGCCGCGGCAAAAGTACTGAGTGAGCAAGGCTTGTCCGTGTGGGTGATTGAGTCCGGTCCAAAGACCAGTCGATTTCGACCCAACTATGCACACACCGCCAAGTATCACATGCAAGAAAATGGTTCGATGGTCGCCCAAGGAAGCACCATGATGCCCATTGCTGCAGGAAAAGGGGTCGGTGGCAGCACCCTAATCAATTCCGCTCTGTCTTTTGTCGCCCCAGATGCTGTACTGGATGGATGGGCCGAACTGTTACATGACCCATCATGGTCTGCAGAGGGGCTACGCTCTACGTTTGACGAAATTGCACAAGCGATTGGGGTCGCCACAACGGACGCTGTCGTGGCTGGAAAGAACAACGAACTGATCGTTCGAGGGATTGAAGCACTCGGTTGGGAAGGTGGTCTCGCTCCTCGGTCTACACCACAATGTGTGGGGTGTGGCATTTGTTATTTTGGCTGTCCAAGCAATGGCAAAGCCAGCATGAACCTCTCTTTGTTGCCCCGTGCACAGCAGTTTGATTGCACCATCCAAGCAGAAGCCGACGTGGTCAATATCTTGGTTGAAGACAGAACGGTGGTGGGCATTCAGGCCGTCGCAAGACATCCCGATACAGGAGAAACGGGTGGAACATTGACGGTGAAAGCCAAACAAGTCATCTTGTCTGCCGGCGCAATCGGAACTCCAAAACTATTGTGGCAGTGTGGACTGGCTGAGAGAATCAGCCCCCAAGTGGGAGAAGGACTGCACGTTCATCCTGGCAGCACCTTGATCGGTCTTTCCAAAGACCCAATTGAAATGTGGAAAGGTGCTACACAAGGGGCCTATTGTCACCCTCCAGGATTGCCCGGTGTGTTGCCACATACCTTCTCTGCACCCCCAGAAGCCTGCTTGTTGGCGGGTGGCTTTGTTGGATCGACCTGGCAAGAAGGACTCAAACTCTTACCCAATATGTGTGGCATGTTGGTGATGGTGTCCGATAAAGGCAAAGGATCCGTACGAGCACATCCAGATGGTCGAGCCAAGATCACATACCACTTTGCTCCAGAAGATGTGAAACGCATCAAAGATGGGCTGGTGGCAGTCTCAAAAATCTTACTGGCTGGTGGCGCCTATGATCTGCGCGCACCGATCCACGGTGTCGGAGTTGTGAACAGTCCAGAAGAACTAGAACAACAACTCTCCAGATGTTCAATTGAAGATTTTACACTCTATGCCGCCCATCCAATGAGTACCTGTCGAATGAGTGGAAGCCCCAACACAGGCGTCATCAACAAAAACGGCGCGGTTCACGGTCTGAGAAATCTATACATTGCGGATGCCTCCATTTTTCCAACAAGCTTGGGGGTCAACCCACAACTGTCAACAATGGTCTGTGCGACGCACATTGCACGAAAAATGCTAAATTCGTAGCCAATCACGAGGAAGCATTGGAACTTTACACTGGTACAATCATTGGCGATTGGACGTTGCAGTCCAAACTGGGGTCAGGGATCGACGGTCAAGTATGGTCTGTATACAATGCCCAAAAAGACACATGGCGCGCCATGAAACTGTGTCACCCTTCAGCCAACTTTTATCAAGAGTACGCGTTTCTACGCTCAATCGACATTCCAGGCGTCATTCCGGTCTATGAATACAACATGGTTGATGACATGGTGTATTACGTCATGGACCTTGCCGATGGCCAACCCTTCGTTGAGTACCTAAAGTCTATTCACAAGACAGAACAGTACGATGAGTGTATTCACCTGCTGGTCAGCGTCACTCGAATTCTGTCCGATTTACACACACGTGGTCTGATGCACCTCGATATAAAATCGGACAATCTACTGGTGTCTGCGGAAGGGAACATCACGTTGATTGACTTTGGCAAAATTGGTTTTGTGGGTGATCATTCGGTGCACCGCAAAGGCTCCCATCAAACAATGTCTCCAGAACAACGGTCTCATTGGCACCTCACACCGAAATCTGATGTCTATTCCCTCGCGGTAATGGTTTATCAAGCCTTCATGGACACGGAACCACCATTTGCAAACATTGGACGGGTTTGGCCATCCCTGTTGCAGTTCGACGACAATATAGAACAACGTTTTGCAGGGCTCATGCAGCAGTGCCTACACATTGTTCCATCGCAAAGACCGTCCATGATAGAATTTCACAAGGCAATCTGTGGCATTCAAACAAACAGCTACCGCCCTGAGTATTTCCCTCAATCGGAAAACTACATTGGACATTGTCCGTCCTTAAATAAACGCAATGCCTTAGTGGTTGGCATGATCGGTAGTGGTCGGCGTAGAATTATACAGGAAAATATACGAGAAGCCTATCTAGACGGTATTCCCACATTTATCTCCACGTCGAAACCCTTGCAGCCATTTTCCATTTGGAAAGATATTGTAAGCACCCTCTTACAGCACTTCTCTCTAACGCAACGGTCTCAAATCTTACAGGGTGTGGAAACAGAGATTGCGTCATTGCTACCGCACAATGTATCCGCTCAAACACAAGTGGCAAGTCAACCATCCAACAAGACTCTCGCACGGGCCATCAACATCGTTCTCTCCCGATGTGCTCCAGTGATCGTTATCGTGTTGCAGATTGAGTCCGCCGATGTCGGGAGTCGAGAGATCGCGCAATATTTGTGGAGCCATCCGATACCCGACGTCACGCTGTGGGGCACCTCATTGAGTCCCTTTGTTTGGGCCAACACAGTGACACCACCGACATGGAGCGCAAGCAAAGATGAAGCACTGATGAAGTCCCTGCTTCCATCGGCAATCAAAAGCCGTCGGTCTTTGCCTGGACACAACCCATTGCAAACCTGCATCAAAGCTTGGCACTTGATTGCCAACAACCGCAACGAAGCAAAGATGATCGAGGGCATTTCCTCAAAAGAGATGTGGACACTCGGACTGCTCAAGGAACCTTTTCCCAAGAAGTTGGCCGATGTTGTCCACCCAAATATCGAAGGGCTGATTCAAAAAGGAGTCTTGGAAGAAACACCCGATAGAGCATCCCTTCGTTTTGCCTTCTTGCCTTTTCGATGGATGGTTCAGCAAGGTCTACTGCTCAAAGAACAATACACAGACACACACCTCAGTCTTGTCGAAGGATGGTCCATGATGGGGGGTGCCCAATCGATTCGCGCCCAAATTTACCACCTCTTGCTGTCTGGAGAAATCGCACCCAAACACCTGGCTCAAGTGTTGTGGCTTGCCATCATCGACTTTGAGTATGATCAAATCAATAAGTGGTATACCCTAGCGACCCTACACGGAATCAAGCCCAGCAACACAAACTATGTACTCGGGCGAGCACTGTTGGACATCCATGCCAAACAGCCTCCAAAAAGCCTCTCTGACTTAGAACAGCATGCACTCTCCACACAGCAACAACGTATATTGGAATACATTTTGTTCAAGAGAGACATCTTGCGCCAAGAATATGCCTCGGCAATCAAGCGAGCCAACCCCATTCTAAGTGAACCGCATCCGTTGTTGCCCAACGTTCAACTCAGCATGTACGTAGATTTGGCAACCATGTATTTGGACAATGCAGACAGAATAAACGGCATTCGGATTTGCCAACATGCAAAAGGCTTACCTGTCATCGAACGGTTTCCTCAAGTTTCCATACAGATACAACAATTACTGGCCCGTGGATTTCAAGAGTCCAATCAATTTCGAGAAGCACTACAAACCGCAACGCAAGCACTACATCGTGTATCAACATCCAATCCACTGTACGTCGATATTTTGTACACACTGGGACTGACGCAATACGCATTGGGCAGACGTTTAACGGCACGAAATGTTTGGAACCAAGCCGGTCAATTTATCACCCAATTTGAGCAACACGCTTTGCGATTCGATCTAAAGATACGATCTATCCAACTAGAAATAGAAGCTGGTAAATCGAGATATCAGCAACATCGCCTCAAAGACTGCCTCGCACACATTTTGTCAATGAAAGACCATTACCCTGTTGAGTTGTTGGGATCGTTGCAGGCTTTGTGTTGGGATATGGCTACCCAACGAGCATCCAGTCGATGGGTCAAACGTGGATTTGACATTGGAGCCCAGCCCTTGAGTGATCGTGCCAAAGTGTCGCTGGCACGGTGGTACTGGCTCATCGGAGACCTACAATCTGGATGGGAACTGTTGACGACAACCCAATCAGATTGCGATGGTCTACTCGTCTCCATTGAACAAGTTCGATTTGGAATTCTCTTGGGTCATTTTGACTGGTCTCTCGAGCAAGGACAACGCCTTATGAATACGCCAAGCCTAGCTCCCTTTTCAGATCTACAGTTGCTTTTGTCTATCTGCTTAGAATGTGTTTCATACAATGGACCAGCACCACTGTTGGAGTCCTTCAGTCAAGAGGAGCATGAATGGACAGAAGTCAATTTGGGTGGTCTACATCTGCTGGCTATCAGAAAACGTCTTCGTTCCGAAAGCAACTGTGATACGTTGACTGTATTGAGACGGCGCGCCCAATCCTTGGATCACAAACTGTATCTGGCATTGAGCAACCCCACCCTCTATTCCTCCTAATTCTCTGTTATTACTCCGGAAAGTTCGTGCAAAATCTATTGGACAAATACGAAATTCTAGAATCGATCTCCACGTCAGACCGAGCTGAGGTCTTTTATGGTGAATTGAAGGGTATCGAAGGGTTTCGACGCCCCGTGGCCATCAAAAAATATCGAAACCTCAATGCGGTTGAGGTGGTCACCTTGGCCAAAGATTCCAACATCATGGGTGTGTTGAACCATGCCAACATTGTACAAATCTTGGATCTGGGCAAATGGGATGGACAATGGACCGTCGTCTCTGAACAAGTCAGAGGCACCACCCTCACGGAATTCATTGAATGGTGTCATGAAGAGCAATTTGGCGTCAAAGATGAACTGGGTGCCTACATCATTCATGAGATCATCAGAGGCATTGAGTACGCACATCGACAACACCCCCCTTCGTTGCCCTCTCACATTCTGCATCGCAATTTGAGCCCCGACAACATCTTGATTGGATTTCAAGGCAACATCAAAATCAAAGGGTTTTCCACCGAAGTCCAGTTGCCGAAAGAGTCAAGGTTTCACACCCCCGACCAACCCTGTGATGCACGCACTGACGTTTGGGGAATCGGAGCCATCTTACACACCATGTTGGTTGGCATCAGCAGCAGTGACCCATTGGTAACCCAAACCTCCGCACCAAGAAAACCACTTGAACGTCTGACACAGCAAGCCATTCATCCGAATCCAAGCAAGCGATTCCAGAGCATTGCCGCATTTAAAGAGGCATTGATTGATCAGTGTGGGGAAATTCCGCTCAGTTCAACCATTTTGATGCAGGACACACTGTCTAAAATGAAAGGTGAACCCTTTGCGGTGTTGGGAGACGATGCGACTTATGTTTCCCGAACCGTCGCAGCCAAAGACGTCCTGACCACGCAAGAAACAGTCCGCAAGACGCTTCGCATGGAAGTCCCATCGACGGAATCCATTTCCCTTTCAGCCTCTGCATACAACACTCGCTCGACTGCTGGGACGGATACTGCACCGTCATCGGCTACGAAACCTGCACCCACAGCAACACAAACCGTATTGTCGGGTCATTCTGACGGCACTCTGTACAGCATGATGGGCTTGGCTCTGTGTGTGGGTATTGGACTGGGATGGGTATTGTTTCGACAAGTCTTTACAATTCAAGACACCGCAGAAGTCCACTGGCTCATTCCAGACGACACACACATCCTTCTAGGAGACACAAAGATTGAAGAGTCTGGAACGCACAGCGTTGTGTCTACCAATGAGCCCGTCAAGGCAACATGGGTATTGTCAGAGGGAGAGCGACAAGAACTGCAGTTGTCTCTACAAAGTGGTGAAAGTCGCTGGATCAACCTTGAGTGTCCGTAACGACGCATACTACAAGTCCCAATCAAACAGAGACCCCTGTGCCAAGATGGATGTCCAGAGGGGTGGAATTCAGTCGAAGAATTGGTTATATTGAGCGTCAAACATTCCCATTGGAGACAAAATGGCCCTCTTCAAAGCTATGATTGATGCGATGCGACCAAAACAATGGGTGAAGAACGTATTTTTGTTCGCAGCACTGGTCTTTGCAAGAAAATACACTGAAGGTGACGCTTGGACTCACGCGTTGATGGGATTTGCCGCCTTTTGTATGGTCTCAAGTTCGGGATACATTTTTAACGACGCCCGGGATCGAGAAGCCGATGCGCAACACCCCAAGAAAAAGTTCCGTGCCATAGCTTCAGGTCGCTTACCGGTGAACGTTGCGTACATAGAAATGGTCGCGCTTTTTTCCTGTGGTCTGGGACTGGCTTGGTTTGTGTCTCCTTGGTTCTTTGCGTTGGCGCTGGCGTATTTTATCAACACGATGAGCTATTCACTGTTCTTTAAGAATTTTGTCATTTTGGATGTGATGTTCATCGCAATGGGCTTTTTGTGGCGCGTTGCGGCTGGTGCAATCGCTGTTGAAGTGACCCCCAGCCCTTGGTTGTTGATGTGCACTGGATTCCTCTCTCTATTTTTGGGTTTCAACAAACGTCGGGGCGAGTTGGTTTTGGTAAAGGATCAAGAAGGCACAACCCGCAAGAACCTCAAACAGTACAGTGAAACGCTGGTCACCGAACTGCAAGCCATCACCACCAGCGGCACGATCATCTCTTACGCCCTTTACACCATCGAAAACAACCAGTGGCTGATGCTGACCATCCCACATGTTCTGTATGGTGTCTTTCGATACATCTACTTGGTGACCCAGAAAAATGAAGGTGGCGCACCCGATGAAACATTGCTCAAAGACAAACCCATCCTGCTAACGGGGTTGCTCTACGTCATCACAATCTTTGCGGTGCTGCAATTTGCGCCCACGGCATAGAAGCCTCATAATATCGTAATTTCTCTGGCAACAGCACAGAAATAGAGTGGACTGTCTATTGCCATCACACGATAAGCCACCTGTTTATTGGAGTGTCGACGCATTGAACACATTTCTCTGACAACACGCCTACGAGAACAGTAAAACAAACACAGGGAAAACAACCCATGGCACACACGAAACTCTATTGGTACTGGACCACCAACCCACAAAAAATCCGCCTAGCACTGGAAGAATGGAGTATCGAACACAACCTCATCCAAGTCCATCTTGGAAAGGGAGAGAATCGGTCTCCAGAGTATCGTTCCATTCACCCAAAAGGCTCGGTTCCCACCCTAATCTACAATGATCATACCTACTGGGAGTCCAATGCCGCTCTACTCGCCCTCGCTCAAAGTCACCCCGAAATGATGCCGCATCAAGACGCAAAGGAATATGCACAGGCACTCAACCTTCTGTTCATGGAAGCCTGTACATTTCAACGCTGGGCGGGGGTGCATTATATGGAGCGGAAGATTTACCCATTGATGGGACACCAAACGAATCTAGATGCCCTTCAGGAAGCCCACCAGCGTCTACAGTCATCCTTCGACATTCTTGAACAGCAATTGCATGAACGAAATCATTTGTTTGAGCGTTTCAGCGCTGTCGACTGTGCCTTCGCACCCTGGCTTCCGTATCTTGATCTCAGTGAGCGTCCAAATCTGACCCGATGGCTTCAACAATTACGGATGAGAAAAAGTTGGCAGGCTTGTGGATTTAGAGACTGATGACCACAATACTCTCAGTCAAATTCCACAGAAAACTGAACACAACCCAATACTCGATGGCTCAATGAATAGTCATTTCGCCAACGCGGTTGCCAAATGATCCAACTGGTCTCGATGTGAGGATTGCGGTAGGTCTTTGAGCAACGTTCGAGCAGACCAAACCCTTTGAGCGACTTTTTGACGCGTTTGTGGAACCGAACGACTGCGGTGTAGGGCTTCCATTAAGACATTGAGTTCGGCTTTGTCTGTCTGTACATCTTGCCAAATTGCTCGGATTGTCTCATCCTGTTCCGCTGCGAGGGCAACTGTGTAAAATGGACGTCCCAATCCGATTTGGTCTTCCAGAGCAGACAGATTGTTCCCTTCCAAGTGTGCAATTTCTTCAGTTAGGTGCCACGCCACGCCCAACTCTCGACCATACCGTGCCAAAAGATTGCACTGAGAACGGGGTGCTTTGGCCATCATCCCACCCGCACGACAGGCAAAGGCGAACATCTCACCGGTATAGGTTTCAATGAAGGACAATACGTCGTCAGAAGACGGAAAATGCTCCAATTCAGCGACTTCCTTTTGGGCGTCCTGCACCTCACGCATCGAGCGTACAAACTCACTCATAATGTCTGAAGACTTGGTCATCATCACCAATTCAAAAGAACGGGTAATCAGTTGATTTCCACCGTGCCAAGACTTTTCATGCAATCGAAGTGCTCTCCCAAGAATTTTTTTGAGTACTGCGCGCCTTTTGGAACCAGACTCTCCCAACGCCAAATCGTGAACCAACACAGCTGAATAAAAGAGTTCCGCAGATAGAGCCAGATGCATCAAACGCCCCTTTTCCGCTTCTTCTTGGGAGGCCATCGCCCCGATTTCAGAAGACAAATAGATCAAGACCGGTCGAATCCGGGGCACCCCAGGGGCGACGAAAAACTCTTCTGAATACCCTTCAGACTGCATGATGTCTCGAATCGCATTGTCAACTTCTGCCATTTGTTCAGCAAAACCCTCATGCTGGGCCACATTCCCTAGGTCAACGCCACGCCCTCGAAGGCGATTGATGATGCGCTCTGAAAAAATAGAAACCCCTTGTCAACATTCAATTGTAGTCTAATTTTCTACGTAGTCAACGAAATACCCTTTCGCACTCTGACATTCGATGAGATTAGAACGAAGCCACCCATTCCTCAACAAAAGTCTGTACTTCTTCCATCCCTTCCAGCATGGGTATCATTGCAACTCTTTTCATTGGGGTCATCCCACTGTGCTCATCGGAGACCAACCGACGTGCCCAGTGACCAATACACAGCAGATTCCCCTCTTCTGCCAACGACTCTGTAATGGGGTCCGAAGACCAGCGTTCATCTCCTTGCTTGGACTCCAAAAACAACCCATACTCAGAGAATTTCGCCGTATTGCCTTCTTGAACGCAATCAAAATCCCACGTTAGAAACCAAAGTTCTTCAGCCATGTCTTCTTGATCGGTCATCATTCGGACAATTTCTTGATTGTCCTTGGGTACTTCAGAAAATTCAAAGTCAGACAGCAATTGAGCATAGGGCTCACCCGTCACACTGCCTTCATTGGCAAAAGACAACAATTCAATTGAATCGTCCTTGCGACGACACAGCACCATTAGATCCAAATCCACTGTCTTGGTCCAATGTAGATGGACAGTTGTGTTTCCCAATTTCATTCATCTCTCTCTTAAAAATAGTGTACAGTACACAAACAGAAACAGGATGCACAACGAATGAGTACTCAATGAGCATTTCGTCGTGCACCCCGTTACTGGATGAAACGTTTACGAAGATTCACCGATTTGATGAATCACTTCGATGGCTTAGTAGCCTTCAGTATCTTCCCAAGCGCTGGCATTTGCACCAACCAGAGCCGCTGCACCCAAAAAGATGCAAATCAAAGAAGTCCAGCCGTTTGACGTCAACTGTACCTGCAAAGAAGCATCGTATCCGTACTTTGAGTATGTCTCAGAAGCTTGCTGTTGAACACCGTCCAACACCAACCCAAACCCTGTATCACCAAAAGCACCGATCATGAAAAGCAGTCCTACAGCAACCAAGATGCCACCTACAAGCCAAAACCATTCTGATTTCATTTCCAACTCCATCAATTGAGCAACGACGTTTACGTTGTGTTGTTGATCGCGCCATCAACATGACCAACACCCTATCATTGTTTTATATAGAGAATCCCATATATTTAATAGAGAAATAACGGATTGGTCATCCCCTTTCAAACAGCAAACAGAAATTTCCACCTCACTGAAAAACTTTACGGACTGGGTTACAGGAAAACATTGCCAAAAAAATTCTTGGTCTAATGAGAACACACCATACAATATGGAGCCGTCACAATGGTATCGCTGATTTTGCTGCTAGCCTGTTCTGAGTCCGAACAACCGAATGGAAAGGACGTTGTCCTCAATGTACAAAAACACGCTTCTCCCAAAGACGACGATTTTGCCACCAAGTCCTTTGAGTGTTGTGACACTGAGTCCGCCAACGCATTTATTAAGCACTATCTCGCATTGACCCAAGCCATGGCAGCCGACAATGATGAACAAACAAAGAGAGCCGTCGACACCTTGGTCAAGTTTGTTGCGACCCCAGAATTTGCAGAATTATCAAAAGCCGACGGCTTGCAAGAGTGGATAGACGGACCCAAATACTGGTCCACCCTCTCGAGAAAGGACATCCAAGATGATTTTGAACCAGCCAGTCAACTCGTGGTGGACTTTGCCAAGAAACACAAGACCGCGAAAAGCGACGCCACAACCACTGTCATCACAGCCTTTTGTCCAATGGCACCCGGACGATGGATTCAAACAGAGAGTACCATTCGCAACCCCTATTATGGCTCTGAGATGTTGACCTGTGGGGTGTTCGAATGATTTGGCTATTGACTCTTTTCTTGGCTTGTTCTGGTTCTGACAGCGCCTCAAACAATGGTGACTGCAGCAGCATCAATGATATGATGAAGAAAGACTCTTGCTACCATGATCAAATTGTGGCGATGCCGGCCAGCCAAATCGAGACGGTGATCGCCACTGGTCAAAAGATGGTTGACCCGATGATTCGGGGAGCTGCAGTTGCAGAGTGGATCCGCCTTCACAACAATGAAATCAATCAACAAAAAGGACAGGAATTGTGCGCACTTTTAGATGGACGAGATCGGTCATACTGTATGCGACGCCTCTCATCGCCACACTTGCGACGGTAGGCTGCGGCGAAGAACCACCAGCGGAAACACCTACATTCTCTGCTGACGCCACTGGAGAAGCGGATCTACCACCTCCAGACGGCGGGATCCCACAGTGTGAAGCCTACAAAGAAGATCCCGATGTGTACGGGTACTGCATCTATAAGTTTGCCGGGGGATTCCCCAACGTCGACGAAGTCGAGCGGCTCTGTCCCATGGCGGGAGACTGGGAGAAAGAGTGTCGACATGCATGGGTGTCAGGCCGCATGAACTCAAATTCTGGAATGGACATGGATTTTCTGTTGGACATCTGCGATGGCAACCCAGACTGTACGTTTGAACTGATTGACTTCCGTCCAAACCCAGACGTTCTTGTACAGATGGACTATTGTATCAAGCATGTGGGACCATACATTCGTGACTGTCTTGGACACGCAATGCAACGCTGGTGGTACACAGCACCAAATGAGGAAGAAGTCGCTCGGGTTGCCAAAGCCAAATCTCCCTATCCAGACAGAATTGCGTTCTATGTTGCTGCCTCAGTCGCCTGTTCAGGAATTGGTTCCTGTGATGGAGACCCGACCATGAAGAACATTTGCCTAAAGAACGTCGAAAATTACAAAAAATTTCCCAATCGATGTCCTGCACAAGAAGAAAAGCCAATGAAGGGCAGCCTCAAACCCGAAGACCTCAAGACAAAAACTGGCATGAGCAAACCCCAACAGCCCATACAGAAAAAAGGCCCTCCCCTTCACGGGAAACCGACCGGTCAAAAGCCT
>CBFICN010000078.1:0-17114 GCA_965661045.1 uncultured Myxococcota bacterium | reverse complement strand
CCGCCTTCAAGTGTTTCATAAACACCACCAGCATCTTCTACATTGGATTTTCCTGCCTCTGAATCGTAATTTGGTGCATCCAATCCAGGAAGCTGACCTTGAGACCACAGTTTGAAGAAACCACAGCCCATCGGTGCGGGTCTTGAATGTTGGTCACCGTGTACAGAAGACACGTAACCAGCGTCGGCTACTTCTCCAACGATGCTTTTGAGACCGTCCAAATCCATCACGCCACGAGTGGCGGCAACACCATAGACACCACCCAAAACTTTTGGACCGCGCATGCCGTGGTGATCTGAGCAGCGACCGTCTACACATTTGAACAGGCCTTCCTCGTTGACATCAACCAAGTCCTCGACGGCTGATTTGTTGATAATTTCTGCGGTCCAACCGCGACTGTGTAATACTTCGACAATTTGCTGTGGGGTCATTTTCTGCTCCAAAAAATGTGTTAAAAAATTGTACCTAAGGAAAGCATAACCCATGGTTTATTAATTAAAATAATTATGTGCTTTTCATCTATTTTTAGAATGATAATTCTTTATTTTAGTCTACTGTACTGGTCACCACTCAAGATTCTGCTTGACGTTGACAGACAATGGTGATTCGAGAGGACCGTCGATTGAATGATTCAATTGATAGACTTCTCAACGCAAACCCCATAGGCTCCATCAACCCATCTAGTTTTGATCTCAAATCGCTCTGCTGTGCAAGGACTTCATCCAGATGACCTTTTACAACGTGCAACAGCACAATTCGACCAGTAGGAGTGAGCAACTGTTCTCCAATCTGAAGCAACAAGCCCAATAAATCCAGTTGAGACAGTTGTGAAGTGGACTCTCGAATCCCATAAGGTGGATCGGTCACTATCGCATCGTAACGACGACCGTTGTTGACACTCAACCATTGAGAAACCGCTGTCTCATCCAATACACTCAACCCAGGAATTAGAGTGGGCAACGACAGACCCTGTTCCAAAAAACTGTCTCCGTACGACACTTTCTCAACACCACGCAACGGACGATTTGGAGAATTTGGAAAAGGAACGGGTCGATCTTGGTGACGCAACAGTTCCCCATCTATATCAGATCCCACCACGGTTGCCCCCAGTAAAGAACCAGCCAACAACAGCCCTCCCGAACCACAAAAAGGATCCAGCATTGTACTATCCTGACTCAGTCCCGCAAGATTGACCATCAACAAGGATCGTTCCGAAGACAAGGTCGTCGTGTGAATAAACGCCCGACTTTTTACGTCACTGCGCTCTGCCAGAACTCTACTGTCTATACCTTCGAGAGAACGCACTCGGTGAAGCAACCACACATGAACAGGTTCATGGGGTTCTGACTCGGTTTCCAGTCGACGATAATCCTCCAGCAACAACAACTCGTGATCTGGATTCTCCAATTGAACTGTTCGTTCTACCAACACACCCAGCACATCTCGAAAAGACTCAATGCGATTGCGTCGTTCTTTTGGGTGTAAACGGTCTGAACGCCCCAACAGTTTTATCTGCATCGACCATGTTCCTTGAATCAAACCAAGAATTTGCGCATCCGATAAATTCCCTACATCTGCAATGCACTCGGTAAAGGTTGCTCCCTCTCCGACAACCTGAAAGATGGCCTTGCAACCGATGCACTGAGCGCCAACTTTGGCCCACTCTAAATTTGTCAAGCCGCTCGGTAATCGCTGAAGTATCGACGGACCATAATCTCCACCATAATAAGAACGACAGGTTGCATCCCAATTCCAGTCAACCTCACGATTGGGAAACAACCTTGATGTCACGGATTCGAATTCGGCAAGTCGAGCAACCCCAAATCGTCCTCGAAACATCACAAGTGTAAAAGTATCCATAGAACCTTCTGTCTAACATAGCGGCCATCGACTTTACAGTATTTCATCGGAACAGTATGATACACTGTCACAAACACTGTGAGAATTTGATGTTGATTGTAACTTTATTTGCCTGTTCTGCTCCAATTGAAGCCCCTGAAGATTTCAATGACCTGCTCTCCTATTTATTTGAACACACGATGGACGAAGGCGATGACGCTTTGATTGCTGGGGCGAACAACCTTCTTGCTTTTGTCGGTGACAATGAAAACGAACTGCGCGAAGGCTATGCAGTCAACAACCTGACTCAAGCCGCGTTGGACTCCACCGGTGAAACATTGACTGTTTCAGATGAAACATACGGTGTGACGTTGCAGTACAGCGTTGCCCACTCAGTAGAGAAAATTGCGTATGCAAACACCGCTGCCGATGGTATGGACGTATACCCAGCCAATTATTTGTCCTATGAACGTGAACACCTCAGCGACTTGGACTGTTTTCTCAATCGAACCTGTCAGTCCTTCCGGTATCGTTCCACCATTCTCTCTTCTTTGCCACTGGGTGCAGAAATGCTCTCCAGTTACATCAACGAGTTGCGCTGGATTGAACTTGAATCGGGTCCAGCCTTTGTACAACGAGCGTGGATGGATGGAGAGGCCGAAAGCAGTGTAGACTGGGCCGGTATGACCGCCAATTTCTACATTGGTTTGACGTACAGCACGGCTACAGGTTCTGACGTCATTGCTGCGTCTTGGGCAGCAATACAACTTGGAGATGTGTCTCTGCCCGAAGATCTATTGAAAAATCAAGCCATCGACGGTCTCCGTCAAAATGGTGCAGACCTCGAACTTTGGCTGAATGAGAACGAAGTGAATTGATCGGTTAACGAATCCAGACAGAGTACCAGTTGGTATCGCTCGATGTTCCCGACATTCGAAACTCAGCACCCACAGCCCCTATGTTCCCACTGCCACTCCAGTCTCCATGAGAGTTGGACCCCGCTGAAAACACGACTCGATCATCACAGTCACTCGATGAATCTCCATGCCATATTTTAATACTATTCTGGGTAAAAAATGACCCAACACGGGTACTGGATGAAAATGTTTTAAAACCAGAATTCCAAGTGGATGAACCCGTATTGCATCCAGGGCTTCCTGTAGAGTATGGGGTATTTCGAACCACAGACATCAATGATATCGCAGACTCACTGTCCGAAGACAAATTGGCAATGATGTAGCTGGATGTTTCATTGACGGCCAATTTCAATTCCGTAAACGGAGACAGGTCGTATGCTGGACTCTTTCCAGTGGTGGTGGTGGAAGTGACTTCAGTGGTATTGCCTGCTGTCCACCACAAAGACGCTGTACTGGCATATGTGGTATTGTTGCCTTGTGCATTGACCACTAGCGTCCATCCACCATTGGTCATGTCACAATAGGCATTGAACGTGGTTCCATCTGACGCTTCCAAAGTGTATACATCATCAACATTGAATCCAGAGTCGTAATAATCCAAACAAGTTTCTCGAGCGATGGCGTCAATGCTTGCAAGCCCCACAACCCCATCGACCTCTCCGTCATTTGGGGTCACAGAACAAGTCCATGTTCCCAAAGACACACCGCTTGCCAGATACACATCTTGCGTATCTGTTGTGCTCGAGTTCGTCTGCCAAACAACCCCATCTTGGTCAATCCAATCATAGGTGTAAGTGACAGAGTCCCCGTCGTCATCTGTTGACGGCGTGGTGATTGAGCAAACGAGGTTTTCCTCACCCGCCCCCACCTCTGTGGAGCCTTGCTCACCGATCACGGTCACAACAGGGGACGTGGGTGGTGTATTTAAGACAATGGCATGATCAGACTCAACGGTGACACCATCATCCACACCGTCGTTCGGGGTCACGTTGACATAAACCTCATCTCCTTTGTCAAAACCAAAACTCTGTGAACCATCCAGCGTTGTAAAACCGTTTCCTGTCCCCGTTAGCGCGATTGAGTCTTGTCCCGTACTGGCATCAATGATGTGCCATTCATACGTTAAACTTACCGCATCTCCATTAAAGTCTGATGAACTCGCAGAAACGGTGATGCCATCGTTTGTGTATGGAGACAAGTCACTCAAAAACGCACCATCAACCACGGGCGCGGTGTTCGAAAGAATGACCGCTGTCGATGTTGAGGTTGTTGAGTTGTCTTCAAAATCAATCGCCACAGCCGTACAAGTCAAAGAGTCGCCGACGCTGGCATCCGTAGAGTTCACCAACCAAGACGGACCCGTTGCCACCTGCGTGCCGTTCACTTGCCAAATGTAGGACAAGCCGGCAACCCCATCGTCGGGATCCGTGGCTGTAGCAGAACACGTAGCGGTCGTGCCCAGTTCCACAACCGTTGGGGCAATCACAGCACCTTGATCAAAAACGGGGGACGTATTGACCACCGTCACCGATTCAGTCGATGTAGAGGTCCCTCCATGTACATCTTGAGCCATCACAGTACAGGTGAGTACATGATCGTAATCGGCTGTTGTACTAGAAATGTCCAACGTCGCCAAATTGGTGCTTGTCGATGTTGGTGTATAGGAAGCCCCATTCGTTTGATTGGTAAACGAGAAAGACAACGTTGGTGTATCCCCATCCAAATCCGATGCTTCTGCATAGCAGGACAACACATCATTGAGAGTCGGCTCCACTGGGGACAGCGTCAGTACATCGATGACTGGATTTGTATTGACCACCGTGGATGTATCTGACAATGTATCCGTTGTACCAGAGGGGTCGAATACAGTGACAACACACTCAACAACATCAAAAGGCTCAACAGACAGTGTCGACAAGTCCAACACGTTGGTTAACCCAACGGAAGCACCACCCACAAACCATTCGTGTGTGGTCGATAAGAGTTCCCCATCCAAATCTGATGACGTACTCGAGCACGTCAATGTCTGGGTGCTGTTTGGACTGGTTGGGCTAATCGAAACGGTGTTGACCGTGGGAGTTCGATTCTCGACAACAACTGAAGATTGGGCATTTGCCATGCCACCATTTGAGTCTGTGACCGTTGCTGAACAAGTAATTGCGTCTCCTACCTCGATGGAGTAGCCACTCAAGTCCAAACTTGAACCTGTATAAACCGAGCCATTGATCTGCCAAGTATATGCCACATTGACGGACTCATCTACATCTGTTGCCACTGCTGAACAGGTCAAGATGGAATCATTGTACACATTGCCATTGGAAGATATGATCGGTGTGTCAACACTTGGCAACGAATTTTCAATTAAAATGGATGCCTCTGTAAAATCGCCGTCGACATTGCCATCATTTGGCGTCACGCGCACAGTCCAAATCTCTCCGACATCCAGTTCATTTGCCGAAACCATATTGGTTGTGGTGCTGTGCAAATTGCCATTTTCATACCATTGATAATAATGTGTCACAGGATCCCCATCGGCATCGGTTAATCCTGAGGCTATCGACACCGTCAAATCGGTATTGCTGTAGGCTGGGGTGGGACTGATCGACAGCGTGGGGGCTTCTGGTGGCGTATTGATGGTCAAAATGATGTTGGCATCAGAAATAAGCCCCGTCGTATCTGTTGCTTGAACGGAGATTGAATGGGTACCCGCTGACAATGCGTCGGTAAAAAACTGAGAGCGATTTTGAGAAGTGACCGGACCGTTGTACAGTTCACCGTCCAATGAAGATGTCCAAACGGCCGTTAAATCACTGGACTGATCTTCGTTGTCTTGTACAGACGCCTGAAAGATGATGCTGTCTCCCAGAGTGATGATGTCTCCATTGTACGGTTGATCAATGGTCACCGTTGGTGGTGTACCCACTTGCAACAGCAACGTGTCTTGACAGGTCGAACCCACTTCATCTTCAACAATCATCGAGATGATGTGATCGTTGTTGCTCAACCCACTGTACGTAAAGAGCACTTCTCCACTGGAATTGATCGTGCCTTGACCCAAATCACCATCTTTATCCGAAGCAAAAGAGACCAACAGTTCACTGGCGTCGACGTTTGCATCGCTGGCCAGTCCTTCAAAGATGACACTCTCTCCAACCACAACCGAAGAGGCACTTTCTGGACTCAACAGTTCACAGTTCGGAGAGGCATTTTCAGCACCCACCTGCAAAATGACCTGCTCTTTGGTCATTTTGCCTGCACTGTCGGTCACCTGAAGTTCCAGTACATGCTGACCTTCGGAAAGATAGCCATAATCTGACAGTACGCCATCTGAATCCGGAGTGGTATCCACCGGCAACTCGCCGTCCAGTGAAGAAGTCCAAATGGCACTCAAATCACTGGCCAAGTCTTCATTGTCAGACACAACTGCCGAAAATAAAATGAGTTCATTGGAATACTGGTTGGCATTTTGTACTGGGGTCAAGATCTCTACGACGGGTGCTTCGGTTGGTACCACAGAAATGTTAATTTCTGCTCGTCCACCTGCACCTTGAGGGTCTCGTACTTCTGCGATGATATTGCCATCTCCTTCAGCAAATGACACATCACAATAAGATTCTCCCGCAGGATTCACAGCTTCCCAATCACACACAAGGGTGTCACCGACATACCAAGCCACGCTCAGTTCATCAAACTCATTGTCATCATCCGAAACAGTGGCACGAAAGGTTTCTATGTACCCTTCCAAAACCTCCGCATCAGGAGAATGACTGGCTATGACAACAACCGGCGCTGTATTTTGCTTGCTTTCAATGACATTTTCTCCACCACAAGCCAGCCACACCAATGGTACTCCAAATAGCAGTCGCATATTCACTCCTTAAAACCTGTATTGTCAATCTTCAAAACCATTGTACCCCAATGCGGTAAATTGTACTTCACTTTCTTGGAACCACGAGTTTTTCTTACACTCTCTAAATACAAAAAGCCCCACCAAATACGGTGAGGCTTTTGTAGATATGCTCTTTCACAATGAAAGAACCATCGTGAACAATCTTAGTAACGGTAATGCTCTGGCTTGTATGGACCGTCTACAGTTACACCAATGTAAGAGGCTTGCTCTTCTGACATGACAGTAAGTTTGGCGCCAAACTTGTCAAGGTGCAAACGCGCCACTTTTTCATCCAAGTGCTTGGGCAAAGTAATGACTTGTGGTGCATCCGCATCCATGTTGTGTACGCGATTCACACCGTATGCTTCTGCATTCTTGTGCAACTCGATTTGGGCGATGGTTTGGTTCGTGAACGAAGCGCTCATCACCAATGATGGGTGACCCGTAGCACAGCCCAAGTTCACCAAGCGACCTTCGGCCAAAATGATGATTGAGTGACCACCACCGTTTGGACCATGGGTCGTATTGGTAAATTTCCACTCGGCAACTTGTGGCTTGATTTCCACACGCTTGACTTCACCACGTTCTTGCATTTCATACAAGCCAGCCATGTCAATTTCATTGTCGAAGTGACCGATGTTGCACACGATTGCGTTGTGCTTCATTTTGCTCATCATATCAGAAGTGATGATGCCTTTATTACCGGTTGCAGTCACAAAGATATCTACTTGTGTGAGTACATCTTCAACGGTGACAACATCGAGTCCCATCATCGCTGCTTGCAATGCGCAGATTGGGTCGATTTCAGAAATGGCAACACGAGCAAACTGGCCACGCAAAGAGTCAACAGACCCCTTACCCACATCGCCGTATCCCATTACAAGAGCACGCTTACCAGAGATAAGAGTATCGGTCGCACGCATGATGGCGTCAACCAAAGAGTGGCGACAGCCGTATACGTTGTCGAACTTTGACTTGGTTACAGAATCGTTGACGTTGATGCCGGGGAACAACAAACTGTTGTTTTCCATCATCTCAACCAAACGGTGTACACCAGTGGTGGTTTCTTCAGATACACCACGGATGGTGGCACCCAACTCATGCCAGAACTTGTCGCCTTTTTCAGCGCGAACAGCGTGCAAGATGTTGAAAATTACTGCTTCTTCTTCACTGCCAGCAGCCGCTAAGTCTGGAAGGGTTCCTGCTTTTTCGTGCTGAACGCCCAAGTGTACAAGCAATGTGGCATCTCCACCGTCGTCCAAGATGAGGTTTGGACCAGTTGCATCAGGCCATACCAATGCTTGCAGTGTGCACCACCAGTACTCAGGCAAAGTCTCACCTTTCCAAGCGTAAACAGGTGTTCCTTCACCCCTTTCACCGACGATGGCTGCTGCCGCGTGGTCTTGAGTTGAGTAGATGTTGCAAGAAACCCAGCGAACATCGGCACCCAAAGCAGTCAATGTTTCAATCAACACGGCTGTTTGAATGGTCATGTGCAAAGACCCCATGATTTTGGCACCTTTGAGTGGTTGAGCATCGCCGTACTCTTCGCGCAACGCCATCAAGCCTGGCATTTCGTGTTCTGCCAGTTCGATTTCCTTGCGACCGAAGGCAACGGTTGGAGCAGACAAGTCTGCAACTTTGTAAGGCAAGTCACTGAAAAGTGGCAAGCCTGTGTTCATAAATGTTTTGGTTGGTTCAGCGGTCATAACGCCTCCTCTAAATTATGAGGTTGATTGGTTGAATACCGATATCGCAAAACCGAGTGCAATTCCAGTCTCCAAGGTGAAATGTTACTTGAATGCCATTTCTCGAAAGGGATAGACTGTATAGAAAACCTTAGGAGACTGCAATGTACATTTTTATCTGGGCTCTACTATCCAGAATCGCTCTAGCCGATGAGTCATCTACCTCGACAGAACCCGAGCCTGAAGCGACAGCAGACGAAGATTCCTCAGCAGAAAACAGTGACAACAATTCTACAAAAAGTGATGCCGATGCCCCAGTGGAACAGGAAGACATTGAGACAGCACAAGACACTGACCCATCTGAAAGCCCCGAAGCAACAATCGAAAACTCTACTTCACCAGAGTGGGAATCACTGATGGAAGGAATACGTCAAGACTTAGAGGACATCGATAACGTCAACGATGATCAAAATGACAGTACTGAAAACGATGAGAGCATCGAAGATGAACCGTTCAATTACAAAGGCAATCTCGAATATTCATATGTGCTGACATTGTGGAATAGTGGCAACCAACACACCTTTCATACTGGTCAAGTATCGGGGGATCCACAATATTATTTCAATAAAGATGGATGGGGTCCTACGCTGGGCTTGCGCTTTCAAATCGCGGAAAGCAAGGATCTCAACCACCTATCCACGCGTGACTTGCTTGGTCTGACAACGGGACTTCAGATCGGAAGTTTTCGGTTGAACACGTCCGCTTCTTGGATGTGGGAGCAGTATTTTGCACAAAGTGAAACAGATCGCATCGATGGATTTGTCACCTATCAATACAATGAACTCTCAGCGATGTCTGGTGTACTCTGGGAAAATACACTGACATACTCGCCCGACGATTTGGATTTGGGAATTCAGGCATCTGTTGGCTTTCCCTTTCAAATCAATGGGTCTCGTGACATGGGTGAGCCCTTGACGGGATCTTGGCAAGTCAGTTCTTTGGTCAACATCAGTTTCTTTCAGCTGGGGTACACCAAAATTGTGTATCCAAACCACTCGTTGCAACGCATACAAATCGGCAGTGGGATTTTATTTTAAGGAAGTTTACATGAACATGGTCACAGATAGATTGGAAGGCGCGTTTTGGGGATTGGCAACTGGAGATGCGCTTGGAGCCCCTTTGGAATTCTATAAAAGAGATGCCTTGCCAGAGGTTCGAGACATGATCGGTGGCGGAAAGTTTCGTCTGCCACCGGGTGCGTGGACTGATGATACATCAATGGCGTTGTGCTTGGCCGACAGTTTGGCACAATTTCCAGAATTGGACAGCACGCACTTATTGAACTGCTTTTGGACATGGGCGTCAGAAAATACGTATTGCTCTCAGCCAAAGTCTTTTGGATTTGGTCAAAATACAATTCGAACCTTAATAAAGTTTCACAATACTGGACAAACCATTGCATCGTCGACCGGAAAGCGTTCCGATGGAAATGGTTCAGTCATGCGTTTGGCCCCCGTTGCAGTGCGACACCACAACAGTCTCTCAACCATCCAACAACTCTCTCGAAAGCAAAGTTATACCACACACGCATCCCAAAAGGGTGCGGACTGTTGTGAACTGCTGGGTGGTTTGTTGTTTCATTTGTTTCACGGACGGTCACTGGAAGATGCCCTGCAACTGTTGTCGGAACTTTCGTCGACATGGGACCCTTTGGTACAGGCCTTGGTGGCTGGAACATGGAAAGAGAAAACGCGTGAGGACGTATCTTCTTCTGGCTATGTGATCAACACTCTAGAAGCCGCACTGTGGTCGACATACCATACCAATTCATTTGAAGATGCACTGATTTTGGCTGTCAACCTTGCCGATGATGCAGATACCGTCGGTGCTGTGACAGGCCAAATTGCTGGCGCCATGTACGGGAAGTCTGCCATTCCGTCGAGGTGGTTGAATGCCTTGGTCAAACCAGACATGCTCGCAAGATTTCTAAATGGCATTATGCCAGAATGACCTGAGATCGATGATGAAAGGGTAGAGTATCTCGATATACAATGCAACTCAGGTATGGTTGTGTTCGGTTTAAAAAGTTTTATGAAACAATCGAGTGTTCAAACTGAAACTGCCTTGGATACATGACCACCTGCATCCTCTGAAAAGAGCAGTCGGACAATCAGCCCCGATGGATGATTGTGCAACAGTTCGACCGAAGCATTGTGGGCTGTCATCGCCTGTTTGACAAAGGACAGTCCTACACCCCACCCACCTCGAACGGTATTTGAGTTTGAGGGGTCTTTTTTAGAGTGACTTTGGTCCACCCTCCAAAAAGGATCAAGCAACCTTGACAATTCAGTTGAATCGACCCCTGGACCAGTATCGGCGATTTCAATTTGAGCCACCCCCTGTACCGTGGATACATCAATGGACACAGTACAATCATCGGGTGTGTATTTGACGATGTTGGACAGTATGTTCCAGATCACTCGACGAAACAACAACGCATCCGCTTGAATCGAAACACTAGAATCGATGTTCAATTCAATGTACCGCTCTGCCAAATCAATCTCCGCCAACAGTTCAAATATCAAGTCCTGTACGTTGAGTCTTTCTGGATGAATCTCAAACGCACCCGACTGCAACTGTGACGAGACCAACAACACTTCCACCAGTGCATCCATTTCGGTAATCTCTTCGTGTAAATTTTCCGTATCCACCTTGTCATCCAACAGTGCTGTCTGGAGACGCATTCTGGCCAATGGGGTGCGCAGTTCATGACTGATCCCTGCCAACAGCATCCGCTGCCCCTCGAGCATCTGTTCGACCTGGTCTGCCATGTGGTTAAAAGCGTCTTTTGCGGGACCGATATTATCTTCAACTCGGTGGTTCAGATTTCCATCGGCTATCTCGCTCATCGCCAATGTGGCTCTTTGAATCGGTTTGAATGCCCAGTGACTGATAATGGCGGAAAAGATCATCATAATCGCAATGATGATGGCAAAATCAGTACCGCGTCTTCGCTTAATTTGATCAATATCGATTGGGAACTTCACTACCAGTACCATGGGTTTCCCACGCAGTTCAATCGTTGTAAACAGGGGTGACTTCGGTCGTTTAAACGTGGTGATCTCGTATCCGCCTTTGGTGACCCGCTTGCCTTTCTTGTTGACACGTGGACGATCTTGATACTTGTTCCAGAAAACCTGTTCGGGAACAATTTTCAATTCCACGCCCAATTTCGAACTCAATTTCTTCAATTTCCGTTTGGGTTTTGGAGCCGTTTCCAAACTGGTTGCAATCAGCGCTACTGTTTCAGCTCTACGTTCCACAACTTCTTGAAACAGCGGAGCGAACGCTCGCCGACCAACCAAAAAGTGAATTGACAATCCCGCTAGAAACATCGTCACAAATACACCGATAAAAATGCGTTGCTTAACAGCACAGTCCGCCCAAACTTTCTGAAGGAAGGCCTTCATGGAGTCACCACATAACCAACTCCTCGGATGGTTTTGATGAAACTGGCGTCCCCCAATTTCTTGCGCAGATGAGAGATGTGAACGTCAATCGACCGATCAAACACATCCCAGTCTTCACCTTTCAAGGCATTCATCATCGCATCTCGTGTCACCACACGGCCATTTCGTTCTATCAGTACCGTCAAAATGTCAAACTCCATTCCCGTGAGCGACAGTTCTCTATTGTTCAATTCCACATGACGACGCTCAGGCCACAGTTTTAGATTCCGAACGGTGATGCTCCGCAGTGCTGGTTTGGCATCGGATTGTGGAGTCGGTTGCACTCGACGAAAGATGGCTTTGAGGCGCGCCAACAATTCACGTGGATGAAAGGGCTTGGCCAAATAATCGTCTGCCCCCAGTTCCAATCCAACAATGCGATCGGTATGGTCTCCTCGTGCAGTCAGCATCACCACAGGTATTTGAGAAGTCCGTCTAATTTCTTGCAAGGTCTCAAACCCATCCAGTTCGGGCATCATCACATCGAGCACCACTGCATCCACGCTGACCTCTCCTGCCAGAAAATCCAAACAACGGCGACCATTGGACACCGTGTGCACGGCAAAGCCACACTCCTCCAGATAGCTTTGAAGGAGTGTGGCAATTGTGGGATCGTCGTCCACAACGAGAATGGTCTGATTGTGGCTCATCGACGTGGCTTTCCATGGCGGTTTTCACCTTTTCGATTTTCAGCCCGTTCGAGCATCGCATCGATGTTGTCAATGAACTGTGTGCGTTGGTTGTCGTCCAAAGTATCGACAAAGTCCATCATCTGGCTGGCTTGTTCTTGCATGGCGTCCAATCGTTCCGTGGAGTGCGCCGCTTGTTTGCGCTCCAATGTTCGTGGAGACTGACCGTCAAGCAAAGCTTCCAAGTGCTGACCTTTGTGCTCCATACGGTGCTGAATGCGTTCTTGGAATCTCACTTGTTGTCCGTCTTGCCAAGCGTCGAAGGCGGCTTGCTGACTTCTGGACAACTCCAAATCTTTGGTCATCATTGTGGCTTTCTTCTCCATCCGTTTTTGGATGTGGGCTTGCTTGCGTTCGATGTGGGCTTCAAACCTTTCTTCGTTGTCTGCCATACACTGCCGAGTCTCGTCGAGGTTGTCTCGGACTTGATCCTTTTGCGTGTCACTGTAGGAATCGAGCAATGCAAACAGTCCATCCTGCATATCGCTGTGGTGTTCAACCATTTCTTGGTGCTTTGATTCAATGCGGTCATAGATATCCGTTCTAGACAAGTCACCGTCTACATAGCCCTTCAGAGTTTGCACTCGCTCTTGCATCATTGAACGCTTTAGATCTTTCCGTTCCGCCTTGTGCTCTTTGTGCAACGACTTTAGATCTTCAGCCAGTGCCCGTTGATCTTCGGTCAACTCCACATTCTTGGTCAAAACCTTACCGGGTTTCATGCAGGGGTTCTCAAACTTGTGACCGGGTCCTTTTGCGTAGGCTACGCTGCCAAACAAAGCAGCCAGTACAGTGAGTGAAATCAGTTTCTTCATGGTGTCTCCAAATGGTGTGTTGATAAGCGTTGTGCTCACCTTTAGAATACGGCACCAATGTTAAGTCTATTTTAAGATTTGCCCCGTTTTGTGTAAAGTTTTGTTAAGGCCAACCGCTTCACACATTATACAGGCAACACAGATTCAGCCAACATCGCCAGCAACCCCTCTGGATTATCCACGTGCAACCAGTGACCAGCATCCAACGTGTGATACTGACCATCTTCCAATCCTTCTAGGGTTTCAATGGATTCGTCGTCCCACCGAGCCGATTGCAATGCGCGCACCAAATGGGTGCTGGTTTGAGAGCCGGGAAACTCCAATACATGCCACAAATCTTGTACGAAATAGTCGTTCAGCATCTCTGCGATGCCCGACAGGTTAAACCGCCACACAAAGCCCTCTGGACTGCGAGCCAGGTTGGTGGTCATCCACTGAGCGATCATCTCTGTGGCACCGCGTTCCATCAAAAAGTACTTCACGTCTGAACGTTTTTCTACTGGGAGTGGAACCGCATTCAGCCACGACAACACCGTTCGAACTTCATTTTGGTCTTGGTCATCCGTTGTGAGTGCACCCGGAAAGGAATCCAACGCCCAAATCTGCTCAATGTGACTGAAAAAGGGTATCGCTGCACATTGCAAGGCCACTTTTCCACCAAAGGAATGCCCGACGATGGCACTGAAATCTCCAACCTCAGATTGCAGCTCCAAGACTTCCATCGCGCACTGCATGAGGGTATTGTCACTGTCAAAATGGGGTGAGCCACCGTGGTTCCGAAGGTCTATCAAAACAAAGCACAGGTCTGGTCGAACTCGGCGCCACTTTTGAATGAAGGAACGCCAGTTGTTTCCAGCACCGAAGATACCGTGTAAGACTGCGATGATGGGGTTTGATGATTCCCCTAAGACAACGTGATTGAGCATGTCTGAGATTTAACCCAGTGTTCTTTGAGATACAACGACTTTATATTAGGTCTCGTCTGCCATTGTTGGATGAAGTAAGACCTTTCGCTTCGCAATCGGCATCTCTCCATAGATTCTATGAGAATCCCATTCAGTGTCGGGCGCACAACTCTCTTGAACAGAATGAGACCGCATCGCCGTCCACAAAATGTTGGCACTTGAAAGACTCCCATACAGAAAACCACTGTAGAGGCCAGCTTTGTGTACTCGCCATATTGTGAAAATATAGCCGTCAAGACCAAGGTCACAACAAACATCATCGTGCCCGTTATCCCTACCGCCACTCGAGACTTGGAACACATCGGATATTGTGTAAAACACACCACACCGTTGGAAGCATCGAGTACAGCACGATATTCTTCATCTCGATACTCATACGTAACTTCATACAGTGGATAAAAGACTTTGCCTTGTGATTCTTTAATGACCTTTGGTTCCGATTGGACCTCTTTAAACCGGTCTTGATCTCGTTTCAGCAATGACTTCTCAAATGGCTCCAACATCAATTCTGCGTGATCATCGGGGATTGTAATGGGGTACACCTTCGATTCAATATTGTCTTTTTGCATGACCTGCTTTACACGAACCGAGAAACGATAATCCTGAATCTTCGACATATACCATACCGTAGGATTGAGAATGATCGCCTTGGTATCCACTTCAAAAATGGTCTCATTTAAAAATGCTTGGACTCGAAACAATTGAATCGGTACAAAAGCCAATGTGGCATCAACTACAGCTCGATTCGATGAAAAATCATCCGGGATTCCAAATCGATTGAGCAAGAAACTATTCAGCTGTATTTCGATTTCTTGGCGAGTAAAGTTTATCGGAAAATAGGGTAACTCACCAGTATCGATTTTGTGTAAAGGGGTATCACAATAGGGACAAGACAAGATCATGGTCCTGGGCATTGCGACGACATGCCCTCCACAAACCCCACAATTCTCATGAATACGCCCACACTTTGTACAAGTTGAAGTGTCCTCGACCACATTTCCACAATCACAATTCATCAGCGTTCGTCCTCATTGGGCAACAGATCAACGTGTACACTGGCCGTCAATCCATCAGCGGTAAACATCGCAAACAAAGCACACAACGCAACTAGAACCATGACCAACACATCACCCCCGTCAATTCCTTTCATCGTTCCAAAAACCATATAGACACCATTGCACACAAGTCCGGCAACTACCAACGCGGAAACTCCTGTCATCCAAGCCCCTATTCTACTGGCTAGAAACACAGGCTCCATAGCGGCAAGGATTTGTCCATCACCGCCACTCACTGCGACTCGATAATGCCCTCCTTGATATTCATATTGCACAGTCCAAAATGGAAACAACACGATACAACGGTTGTCTTGTCCCACTTCTACATCAAACTTGGTCAATGCATGAAGTCCTTTTCGAACCGCATTTCCAACAGTATTGATCAGCTGATCTTGCACTTTCAAATCAACAGTCGATTCATCTACATCCACAGGCAATACTGGTAAAGCGACTGAGGCCCAATCGATATCGTCAAAGTCTACTGTTTTTTGTTGAAACAACACGCGGTGGATGATTTCCATCCCAAACTCATAGGCATGGATTCTACCCAAAATGGGAAAATCCATTTGTTCTGATATTTGTCCTTCTTTCCATACTGTCACGGTAGAATTGTCTCTTTTTTTCTTGTAATATCCTTTCCAGTCTCCAGATATATGAGCCTTTGTAAGAAAAATTGGAACGTACACCCCTTCTACAGACTCGATGGTAATCTGCTTGCCTGCCATTTGTTTATCCTTCGCCATCCGTTCATAAACTGCATCGATAATGTCCTGTTTCGATCTGGATGGAATCAAAGAAATGGGGATATCGCCCATCTCCTTCGAAGGGTATCGATCACCACAGTGGGCACAAACGACAAGTACGTTGTCCGGTGGAGATTCCACTCCTGCGCCACAGCTGCGACATTCAAAGGTTACAAAAGCCATTCTTTTCCCTTGATGAACGGCAACAATGGTCTTGATTGGTGACTTCGATGACAATGTAATTGGGCATGTAAATTGCTAACCAATAAACGGTTATTGGACCATATCTATTATTGCACAGGAGTGTACAATGACCCATCGAGTTTGGGGTGGATTTCATGGCAAAGGGGGCAGTCCAAAACAGTTATTTTTGAACCATCCAACAGATCCAACACTCACAGAATACTGGACACCAAAACATCGCATCGGAAATCCATACTTTGAGGGACAAGATACGGTTTTTGCATCAGAAATTGATGCGGCACACCAGTTTATGGTCATCGAACAACCAGAACAACTGATTGCCTAC
Organism: uncultured Myxococcota bacterium; assembly: GCA_965661045.1. Taxonomy (GTDB): domain Bacteria; phylum Myxococcota_A; class UBA796; order UBA796; family UBA796; genus CAJWHX01. The sequence continues at coordinate 476 of CBFICN010000078.1, read as the reverse complement.
AGTCGGGGTGGTTCCATTTACACACAAATGGTTGCACAGCACCGAAACACTCCAAAACATTTTATAATATTTGTCGCCGCTGCATGGAAGCGATTTTGGCCTTCAGGTAGTCCGATCTTACCAGACAGAGATTGGAATGGAATCATCATTCACGGTGATTCGGATGGGCGTGTCCCCCTAAAGTGGAGTGTTGAATTGAGTCAACAAACAGGTATGCCATTGATCATTCTACGGGATGTTGACCACATCGGTACAATATTTGATGCCCCTTTTAGTGAACGTATTCGTCTCCTTGGGGCTGTTGCACCACAAACATTGCCGCTTGACGACCTACCCGACTGGCAACACAGAATGGACTACAACTCTGATGATTGGACCGAAACTGTCACAAAACAACAGACATGGGTCGATACGCATTGGCGTCTTATACACCCTGATGTCAGAATATAACAACCAAATATCCGGTTCCAAATCTA
>CBFICN010000077.1:0-17147 GCA_965661045.1 uncultured Myxococcota bacterium | reverse complement strand
TACGAGGATGGTATTATCTATCGCGCACAGAGATTGATTAACTGGGACCCATACGCTCAAACGGCTCTGTCCAATCTTGAAGTCGAGAACGAAGAAGACTTCAAGACGGAGATTTGGTCCTTTGCCTATCCATTGACTGAAGCTACGATGTGTGAAGATGGTACCCTGCGTGAAGAGATTGTGGTTGCCACAACCCGTCCTGAGACCATGCTCGGTGATACAGCAGTGGCAGTGCATCCCGAAGACCCTCGATATCGTGCGTTGATTGGCAAGACTGTCAAACATCCATTTGTAGATCGTGAAATCACCATTGTCGCCGATGCTGAACTGGTTGATCCAGAATTTGGTACGGGTGCTGTAAAGATTACCCCTGCACACGACTTCAACGACTTTGCGGTAGGAAAACGCCACAAGTTGGAAATGATCAACATTTTAAACTTGGACGGCACGCTCAATGCCGAAGGTGGACCGTTTGAAGGAATGGATAGATTTGATGCTCGAAAGGCCGTCAAAGAGAGACTTGCCGAACTTGGATTGGAACGGGGTAGCAAAGAGCACGTGATGGCGTTGCCGCGCTCCCAGCGCTCTGGTGTGCCAGTAGAGCCGATGATCTCTACACAATGGTTTGTCGATATGGATAAACTGGCGGGTCCTGCCATTGAAGCTATCGAAAGTGGCAAAACCAATTTTGTCCCGAAAAACTGGGAGAAGACCTATTTCTCATGGATGCGAAACATCCAAGACTGGTGCATTTCTCGACAGTTATGGTGGGGGCACCGAATCCCAGCTTGGTTCTGTCAGGATTGTGGTGAAATTAGCGTCTCTCGTGAAGACCTTTCTACGTGTTCTCACTGTGGTTCGTCAAACATTCATCAAGACGAAGATGTATTGGACACCTGGTTTAGTTCCGCTTTGTGGGCTTTTTCAACCTTTGGATGGCCTGAAGACACGGCTGCCTTGAAGAAGTACTATCCGACCTCGGTGCTGATGACGGGGTTTGACATCATCTTTTTCTGGGTTGCCCGCATGATGTTCTCTGGGTTGTACTTTCAAGATGACGTCCCCTTTAAAGACATTTACATCCACGCGTTGGTTCGAGATGAACATGGACAAAAGATGTCAAAAACAAAGGGCAATGTTGTGGATCCGTTGACGGAGATTGACAAAATTGGTGTCGATGCCTTCCGTTTTACTTTGGTCGCGCTGGCTGCTCAGGGGCGTGACATTCTTTGGAATGACAAGCGTGCTGAAGGCTACGTGAAATTTCAAAACAAGGTTTGGCAAGCCTTCAAATTCATCAGCATGCACCTTGAAGATTACGATGCAGATGTCCCCAAAGAGTTGGGCGTGTACGATAAATGGATTTTGGCCCGTCTTCACGCGGCTGTTTCAAGCATCCGTCAAGCCTTGGATGAGTACCGATTCAATGACGTCTCATCAGAATTGTACGCTTTTGTATGGCATGAGTTCTGCGATTGGTATTTGGAATTGTCCAAAGGGACGTTGTACAACAGCACCAATCAGCCAGCACAACAAGCTGCCAAGCACACGTTGCTCACCGTTTTCAACGCCATCGTGCGACTGATGCATCCAATCATGCCATTTTTGTCCGAAGAGTTGTGGCAACGGATGCCGGGCACTGAAGGGTTCGTCATGGTAGCCAACTATCCCAAATCAGAAGAGTTTCCATCCAATCCTGAGAGTCTGACTCAAGTTAAGTTTCTTCAGGACGTCATCGTAGAAGTTCGTAGAATCCGTGCAGAAATGGAAATTGGGAATAAAACTGAACTGACGTTGCGCTCCATTGAAGCAGCCAAACTTCATGGACAAGAACAGGGACTCAAGGATTTGTGCTCGGTCACCAACATTGAGACAGGTGAGAAGTCAGGGGTCTCGTCCACTTTTGTTGTCAATGGTGTGACCTTCTTCATTCCATTGGAAGGGGTGATTGATATTGAATCGGAGATTGCTCGTCTAAACAAAAAGATTGAGCAAGTTGAGAAAAGCATTGGTCGGCTGAAAGGTCGATTGAGCAACAAGAAATATGTTGACAATGCACCTGCCAAAATTGTTCAAGAAACGAGAGACGCACTGGCTTCAGAGCAGGATACCCATGCCAAACTCTTGAAAGCTCGCGCAGAACTGGAGGGGTAATGGACCTTTCAGAACTGGTTCGACTGGCGCTTCAAGAAGACGTTGGTGGCGGGGATGTGACCACAGAAGCAACCATTCCGACATCACACACCTCTACAGCAAAGATTACCGCGAAACAAGGCATCGTCTGTTATGGGCACGAAGTTGCACAGGAAGTATTTGCACAGATGGGGTGTCACTACCGTCCCCAAGTTCCGCAAGGAGAGTGGTTGGATAAAGGTACGGTCATCGCCTTGATTGATGGACCAACTGGCAACATGCTGACAGCCGAACGACTGGCCTTGAATTTCTTGATGCGTCTGTGTGGCATTGCAACCCACACCTACCACACTGTTCAAGGACTCAATCCCAACATGAAAGTGGTCGATACGCGTAAGACCACCCCATTGTTGAGAAGGCTTGAACGCAGTGCTGTGTTGGCTGGCGGTGGTGGCAATCATCGTTTTGCACTGTACGATGGCATCCTCATTAAAGACAACCACATTTCAGCCTGTGGGTCGATTCGAAAAGCCATTGAACAAGCACAAATACATGCCCATCACCTGATGAAAATCGAAATTGAAGTAGAGAGTCTAGAAGGGTTGAGAGAGGCTATAGAATCTGGAGCCGATGTTGTCATGTTGGACAACATGACAGATGAGCAGTATCGACAGGCTGTACAGATTGCCGATGGGAGAGTGTTGCTGGAAGCCTCTGGCAACATGAATCGAGAACGACTGGTCAGAATTCAAGACATCGGGATCGACGTGGTATCGATGGGGGGATTGATTCATCAAGCCACTTGGGCAGATCTCTCGATGAAAATGGCGAAAGTGGTCTGAATCGCCAACACAATCGTCAAGTGTCTACATTAGACCGTGTATGTTGTCTTGTTGTAGTATGAGCATAAAGAGTCTGTCAATGCCGAGCGCGATTCCTGAGCACCGCGGCATTTTGTCGATGGCTTGTAGAAATTCTTCGTCTATGGGGTGTGGTGGTCTTCCCGAATCAATGCGGATTTGATTGGCTTTTATCCAGCGTCTACGGATTTCTTGACTGGAAGCTTCTTCATCAAAGGCATTTGCCAGTTCAACCCCGTTGATGTACACTTCAAACCGCTCTGCGACACCATGTCGAGTTCGGGCGAGTGCGGCTTGCCAATGGGGGTAGTCATAGACAATGCATGCAGGGGGGAGGTTGGGTTCAATTTCATCCACCCAGCGAAAAAACCAGTCGTCGGGTGCCAAATCGATCGGCAGTAAATCCGTGGTGGGTATCCATTGAAAGGTCGGGGCTGGTTGTTGAAGTACCGTGTAGAGGTGTTCTATGAGATCGATTGTTTCTTCGGCCAAGTCCCACCAACTGGCACCAACGCGATACCACTCGAGCATTCGAAACTCAGAACGGTGGTGGACACCCACTTCCTCTGCTCGAAAACAGTGTGCAATTTGATAAATCCGGCACAACCCTTCGGCCAGTCGCTTTTTCATGGCGAATTCAGGAGAGGTGTGCAAAAAGAGTCCAGTATTCACCCTCAATGCTTCTATGTTTTCTTCCAGTGCAGCCGATGGAACAGCGATGGGGGTGTGTACTTCCGTGTACCCACGTTCAAAAAACCAAGAACGCAGAGCGTGCAACAACACCCCCTGCGAACGAAAAGAATGACCAGTGTTCTGTTTATTTGACACGAGAGACGTAGGATTTGGTACGGGTGTCCACGCGAATGCGCTCACCTTGCTCGATGAACAATGGGACATTCACTTGAGCACCACAGGTCAACGTTGCAGGCTTGGTGGCATTGGTCGCAGTATTTCCTTTAACCGCCGGTTCGCAAAACGAGATTTCATCTTCAATGAAATTTGGCAAATCAATGTTCACTGGACGTTCTTTGTAGAACAACACTTGAACGTTCAAGTTTTCGGTCAAAAATGGACGCTCATCTTGGATCGCTTTGAGTTCGATGTTGACCGTTTCAAAGGTTTCATTGTCCATGAATACTGCAAAATCCCCCTCATCGTACATGTACATCATTTCACGATCTTCGACAGGTGCGGCTTCCAAAGTTTCACCGGTACGGTATGTACGTTCCAGTACGCTACCCGTAATCATATTTTTGAGCTTTGTTCGAGTGAAAGCCGTACCTTTACCAGGTTTAACAAATTGGAAATAGACCATGATATACGGTTGGTTGTCGATTTCGACCTTTAAACCGTTGCGAAAATCGGACGTTTGGTATTTCATAAGTACTCCTATGCTGTTTGCGAAATGGGGTGTTTTGGATATGTATGGATGAATCTAGTTTGTACAATTCGATGTCGAGAGAAAGTCATGCCGTCAAATCGTAAAGTTTCAGGAATGGTCACCCACACCGAGTGTCGTGAACGATTTCCAGCGTTGACATCATCAGACTCGGTGCAAGGATGGAACAATGCCGACACCAAGTTTCCAATAAGGGTAACCCGTTCTTGGTTTGAGCGCATCCAAAGTCCATCGGATCCACTGGCAAAGCAAGTATTTCCAGGCTCTTCCGAGCAGGTGGGTATAGAATCTCCCATTCAGAGTCTTTCAAATCCTGTGGGTGAAAAGAACAAGCAACCTGTTCCCTTTGTGGTGCAAAAACACCCCAATCGCTTGTTGCTTTTGGTGTCTAGAAAGTGCCACTTGCATTGTCGATATTGTTTTCGCAGAACGTTGGATGATTTGGTGGAACCGACCAAAGAGCAACTTCAGACTGCCATTGACTATGTATTGAGCAGTGGTGTTGAAGAAGTCATTTTGAGCGGGGGAGACCCACTGTTTTTAAACAATGATCGGTTGAAAGATGTGTTGTCCAGACTGGTGGAAATTCCAACTGTGCGGATTCATTCTCGAGCACCGATTACCTATCCCACGAGGGTTTCTCAGGAGTTGCTTCGGGCATTGTCTATACATCCAAACGTGTGGCTAATCGTCCATTGCAATCACCTCCAAGAACTCAATGCGGAAGTGCGATCGGGAATCCACACGTTGCGCATGGGTGGGATCCCTTTGCTGAATCAAAGCGTCCTATTGAAGGGTATCAATGATTCATTGTCTGCACAAGTTGAACTGTGTAGAGCGTTGGTTCGATTGGGAGTGTTTCCCTATTATTTACACCACACAGATCGAGTAGAAGGGGCTGAAGATTTCTTTGTCGATGTGGCAGACGGTTTGAGGTTGTACAAAGCCATGGAAGAGAACCTCAGTGGAATGGCACTACCAAAGTATGTCATTGACTTGCCCGATGGAAGCGGTAAGATACCGGTTGAGAGATATCACAATCGTCTCTAATATTCGACGTTACTCTTCTGATGTTTCATCTTCAAAGACCATCACATCGTTTTCCAACGCGTCAATGTCCCAACTGTCATCCCAGTCATCTTGAATGGGGTCATCCGACCAATGCGCAGCCTCTCCTTCGGTCTGTTGAGTGTCGTCGTCTTTTACAGTTTCAATGTTGAGTGAAAAAGAGGACAAGTCATCAATGGAGAAGGCTTGTGGTGTGTCTGTTGGATTTTCGTCAAGGGTGGAATCCAGTTGTTCAGATAGGGGGGGCGTATGGTGTGACGGAGCAGAAAGTTCCATAGACGGTGTATCCGAGAATGTGTCAACGTCCTCTTCAGTGCCCGCCGAAAACAAGGCGTCAATTGATGCAATGGCTTCCTGAGCACTCAATGTTCCAATGGCCACTTCTTGTAGTTTTGGTTGAACCCGTTGAATACAGCCTTCGATGGTTTGTACCAAGTACTCAACCTGAGCCTGGCTGAGAAACTCACAGGTGAAAATGTGTCGAAAGCACAAGCGTTCATCAAAAACATTGAAAATACCAATCGGTAAAATCTGATTCAGTTCCGCACAAAAAGTCAACACTTCAGCAATTTGAAACTCAGGGATTGGGTCGGAGGGGGCAAAAGGCGCACTCAAAGGCAACTGAACAAACCACTGTAGAAGAAAAAGGTCGGAGTCGGGCACCAAAATTTCACAGACTTCCAACAGATTGCTTTCCTGTGGACCCGTTTCAATCTCGATGCCCAAAGTCGCCATTGTGCGCTCTGCACTTTGGGTTCTCAAGTACGCATCCATGCCCAGAGAGTGTAAGATACGTTGCAGTGATTGAAGTTGAATGGACAAGAGAACCTCACGAATCTATGAACGCTGAACGATGTTGAAGGCTGTTAAATGACGGTAATTTCAATGGGCATCTGTTGACGCGATGAAGCGAAGTCGAATCTGAACTTACAGTTGTGTGTTGCTGTATCCGGAACCATCAAACTGTAGAACTTTGTGTACGGCTCCTTTTTTCAAAGGGGCATTGTGGTAGACGTAGATTTTTTCGTTGAGCGAAAAGACTACGGGGGCTGTTTTGTTGTCCCATTTGAACCCACTGTCGTAATAGCGTCCAACTCCCTTGACTTCATCATAGACAAAGCAAGTTGGCCCCTTGGGAACTGGTGTGCAAATGAGGGCTTCCACAAACTCATCGCCATCCAAATTGACGAGGGTCGACCAAGTAGCCTTGGCTGTGGAGCCAAACAGTCCTTTCAGTTCAGACGTCCACTTTGCTGTTTGCTCTGCTTTGGCTTTGACTACGCCGACAGTTTTTGCAGTGGCTGGAATCTTTGAGGTCTTTTTGATTTGGTCAACATTTGCTTTGGTCAAGGTAGGTGTTGGTTCTCCAAGTGACTTTTGTGGGTTTTGGACTTGGACAATGGCTGACCGAGATGGTTTCTGGACTGTCGATGCCAATCGAATGTTTCGAGCATCTTTTTTGGTCAGTGACGTAATGTACTTTCCTTTGCTGGTCATTTCCAAGGAGATGGTCAGACCACTGGTGTTTTTGGGTGGGTTGTCAAGTTTACTGGCCAACGGTGTTTTGGACACTACAGAAGCCGTGTAATATGCGTGACCGTCAATTTCCATGTGAAGCTGCCCTTTTCCAGTGGCAGTGGAAACCCCACCTTGTTCCAACCAGAAAGAAGCCTTCGGTTCTGTGCGTAAGGTTCCGGAGCGTCCTTCCATCCAGGTGTGGTATTTTCCATCGGCTTCAATGATGGCCATGTTGAGTTGGGCGGCCGTGGAGATGACCCCTTGCCATTGTTGAGCGTCGTTAGATGGCTGTTCTTGTTCGAGAATTGAAGTATTGGTATGTAGCGAAACATCAGCATCTGGAGTGTGAGAAGCTTCGGCAGTGGGGATGGTGCTTTCAGTCGAGCAGGCAAACAATAAAAGTGACAACATTAGTGACCTCCAAAGGTGACATTGTAAAATACGAAATATGGATTTGTTTATTCAAAAAAAGGTTAAATGTAACTGATTTCCTCAACCAACTGACGGATGGCTTCTTGATCACGGACGTATCGTGTGGAGCAAAATTCACAAATGACCTCGATTTCTCCAAGTTCCTCTATCATCGCGTTGAGTTCTTCGGGTCCGATTGAACTGAGCATGGTGGTAATTCGTTCCTCGGAACATCCACAAAACCACGAAATTTCTTTGCTTTCCAAAGCAAACAATCCAAAGGTGCAAATCTCTTTCTCAGAGCAGCCGGCAAGGAAGTCTGTTTTTGACAGGGTGTGCAGGTCTTTGTAGGCCAAGGCAAATTCCTCTGGAGTAGCAGAGGGGTTGTCTGCACTTTCAGGGTACTTTTCGAGTAGCAATGCCGTTGCGTGGGTTGCGAGACCGTTGGTATCAAAACGGGTTTCGATTCGGACCATGCAATTCAATTGCGAAGACTGGTTCAAGTGGTGTTCCAGTGCAGACCCAATCGTTTCTTGGCGAATTTCTGTGGTGCCTCGATAGAGTTCTTGAGACTGATTGTGCTTTATGGTCACCAAGAACCCATCCAAGGTAGCAGATTCAACGTCAGATTGCATTTTGGCAGGGGTAATCTTGGCTCGTACACCACCGTCTGCATTGACATCGCAGATGATTCGACAAGCAGGTTCACTGGACTCCAACTGTACACTGAGGCGTTCATCCCCTTTAATTTGAGACGAGAGAAGCAGTGATGCCCCCAACGCCTGACTGAGATAGCGCGTGCTACCTTGATTGAGTCCGTGCTTCTGGATGGCTTGGTTCAGTGAATCTTTAAACTCTGCCAAGAGAAAGCGTACCTTGGCATCCATTGTTAGACCTTGGACCAAAACATCACCAGCATTGGTGTTTTCTGTAGATGATGAACTCATCGAGCCTCCAAATAGGTGTCTAAGATATCTCGTTGCACACTTTCAGCCAATAGCAGTTCTTGTCTTCGATCTGGATAATAGCGATGGTATATATTGTTGCCATGGTTAAGAGATCCGTAGATTGTAGCCAAGTTCTGATTTGGTGACTGTCCACCCAAGAAAATATGGGTGTCATTGGACTTGAACTGTACTGGGTGCTGTATGATACTGAATAGACTTTTCCAAGTTCCATTGCTGATGGGTCTGTACAGCGTCTGTTGTTCTGTTGGGAGGGGGGCAATCCAAGGAGCAACACCTTCTGTGGGTTGGGGAAGCGCGTCGAGCCAAGCGGATTCGATAAACTGAGTGAACCACCTAGATTGCTTTGTGTTGCGCCACAACAGTAAATTGGCAAGCAACTTTGCCGCTGCGATGTCGGTGTCTGGAAATACTGGGTTGCACAGAATGTCGAGTTGGCGTTCGAAGGTAAACCATTTGGCCAGACGGGCGCCGATGCCTTGCCCAACACACCCTCTCCAATTCTTCTTCGGTAAATGGGTCTCAAGGACGGAAATGTCCTGTTGAATGTCACTCAACTTGGGATTCCAGTGCGTGATTGAGTCGAGGACTGTATGGTTCAGTGTAACGACATAGACCGTGTTGTGTTCTCTAAGTCCATCGAGAAAATCTATGTGGCTCGTAGAGTCTTGATGCAAGTCCAAAATTAGCAGAATAGACCAGTCAGTGAAAGAATCAGAATTTTCGTTCAGCAATTCGACTCTCTCGACTTTCTCCAATCGAAAGTGATCAGTATCTACAACCTTCATCGAGAGACCAGACGTCCTTCGGCTCCACCAAACTGAATGGTCAGACCGTGCTTGAGGGGGACAGCGCGTCCAACGGGTACCTCTAGGGCTTTTCCATCTGCTGTAATGACTTGCCATGGTCCCGTGCTGACATTCTTCAATCCCCACCGTCCAGGTTGATGTGGGTGTTGAGCCATCCGTGCAATTTCATCTTGAAAATTGAGTCGTTGATTTGTGTGGTGTGCATAGATGCGTGTATGGTGTGTACACAAAATTTTCCGATCTCCAATCTCTAGTCGTATTGGCGGAGAGGAGGGGGTTTTGCATCTCCAACAATGTTGATGGTTGCCATGGCCATGATCTTCAAAATCGAAGAAATTTGGACTGCTGCACTGTTGACAGTAATACAATGCATCGCGCAATCGTGAAAATGCGCCAATCCACTCACTTTCTTTGACTCGTTCATCTGGATTGTTCAATCCAACCCCAAAAGAACGTTGGAACAATCGTTTGAGAAACTTTGGATACAAAGACCAGTTGCGAATCGCCGAGTCGTGAAATCCTTTGACGGCTTGGTTGGAGGTGTCGTCGTTGCTAAAGAGGAAAACGGGGGTGTTACCATAGAATTTTCGTTGGGCAATTTCATTAAATACATTGATTTGCAACTGGCGCTTCCCTTCGAGTGGGTGATGTCGAACAAACATGTAGAACAGCAAAACTGCCAGTGAATGCCAATCGGTTTTGCTCGTGCAATTACCCTCTCCTCGAATCAATTCAGGCGCGGCAAAGAAAATGAAAATTATGTTGCCCGGTGTTTTGTTGTATCGAACGTTGTCACAGTCACAAATGATAACGTCACCGGTTTTGGGGTCAATAAAGGGACCGCCGAGGTTGATGTCCTTGTAGCAGAGTCCTCTTGCATGCAAGTTTTTAAAGGATTCGGCCAACTGAATCGCTGCAGTACACAGTTCGTAAAAACTCGGGACGGGACGCATCTTACCAAGCACCAGTCGTTCAAGTCCTTGGAATCTACTGGGAAGCAAATCCATTAAATACCCAAAGGTTCGATTTTTGGGTTCGTTGACCATGGTGATGGGCCACAAGAAACGATTGTCGGGTGGGGCTTTGGAAAACGGTCCGTCTAATTTGAAGGCTTGCTTCATCTCTTCAAGTTGGTTGGTTTGGGTAGGGGTGGTTGGGTAATAATACCACTTCAAGGCATATCGCTGTCCATCGGATGTGACTTCATAGACTTCGCCTTGACCACCGGCCGCCAAGAATCGTTCAACTTGGACCACTGCACCTTCTCGAGTTGTCAGTCGCTGTCCAATTTTAAGCATTGCCATCGGGAACATCTCCAAAATTTGGTTGGGTAAAGTGGATGGATAAACTGATGTCGTCTCCATTTCCATGTTTGGATATTTTATACAACCAGTCAGTCAACTGTTCAACATCATCGTCGCGTTTGTTGAGCAACCAGGGCAGTATACTGGAAAAACGTGCTCGTTCACCTTGTAGGCAGTCTCGAATGCCGTCGGTGCTCAGTAAGATCATAAGTGGGTGACTCCTCTGAGTTGAAGAGGGGACGAACGTGCACTGTGAAATGTTTTCCTCGTACGGTCGGCAAAGTGACTGTGTGATTGTGCCAGTGACGTCTTCGGGTTCTGGAAAGGCAAACGCCACGGTGGATTCTTTTGTCATCCAAGCAATGTCTCCATCGCCCAGTTGAAAATATAGGGCACCCTGTGAACCATAACAGCAGCACAACAAAGTTGTTCCAAACTGTATGAGATCTTTGTGCCAAGACCCATCCAAACGGTTGTCTGCGGAAAGGAGTCCATGTTGAGTTAGATGACGCTTGCAGGCGAGGTTCCATTCCCAGCGAATCCGCTTTTCAATATTGCCACTGAGTGTAGGACAGTCCCTTCTGAGAACACTGAAGTCCAGTGTGCGATACACTTCAGTCAAAATCGGTTCCGCCACCTGTAGGGCAAGTACAGAACCAATGTGGGACAACCCATGTTTGCCATCTCCATGACCATCGGCAACGCCCATGAATACCAAATCTTCAAAGACCCGGTAGGTACTGGCATCTTGACAACAAGTTTTGTGCTGTACGTGTCGAGCACCCTGAACGGAAATGGCCAGACCACTTCCGAGTGCATTGTGATTGCTGTGGTGTGTGTGGTCAAAAATATCCTGTTCCACGTCCTGTTGAGACATTACCACAATTCCAAATCGTCATTGTCATCTTCTTCCAAAATTGGAGGCGGAGGAGGGAGGGCAGGACCACTTCCGGGTGTTGGGTCGATTTGAGATGCTCCTGAAGATGCATACTTGGAGAGTGTTACCGAAGCCCATTTAATCAAGTCAGCGAGTCGCTGTGCATTGTTTGCTTCAAAGACCGTTTCTTCATTGCCGGTAAACTTGGCGAGTACATCCTTGTTGGCATCTTGACCAATCGCAACCCCAATTCGAACAGTTCGTCCTGGGCGTCCCCATCCAGTTTTGTTGAATGCTTCCAGTTCCATTTCCCATTGATCAGTGGGAGCGCCATCGCTCAACAGAACCAACACAGGTGGCAATGCACGTCTGCCCATCTTTTCGGGCACCAACTCTTTGGACAGCAACTGAATCGCTGCTCCCAGGTCCGTCACACCACCGGGCGACAAGTCTTTCCAAGTAAAACTGTCCACGGGTGTTTCTTCTGCAATGTGCCATCGAGCACCATTCGAAAAAGCGATTGAACGCACGACCATATCGGCAAAAGGATTGTTTTCCGCCGCTTCTTTGGTAGCCGGTATGCACTCTTGAATTGCGTTGTTGAGTGCTTCCATTTTACCTTGTGCAGCCATAGATCCTGAACAGTCAGCAATCCAAAAGAAATGAAGTTTGCTACGCGACACAGAACCGAGCGGATCTATCTCATCATGATTGGAGGTTGTCGTTGGGTCGATTTCAGACATGCTTGCTCCAGCAATTGACAGGGTGAACAAAGGGTTATTGCCATTGTATCCAATTATCGGGTGTATAGACACGTGCGGGAAAGAAATATTGTGGGTTTACTGTGGAGCCGCCAGAGCCAAAGTACTCTGAGTTGTACCCAATTCCATCGGTCGAGTTTTGTGTGGACCAATACAAGAAACCGATCACGTTGCCATCCATGTCCCACTCCCAGTCAATAAAAATGGCATTGTGTCCCGATCCGGAGTTTCGCCAAAATTGAATGAAATCTCCTTGTTCAACATCGTCCCAGTCTGTTACCAGTTCGCCGATTCCATAAAACTCAACGCCATCCGCAGGACCAGCACCAAAAAGTTCTCGAACATACCAGTCTAGACGGAATTCGTACAGATCGTCAACCGTCATTCCGTTGATGGTGCCATCCCCATTGTAAGCCGCATCCACTTCCAACCATGCTTTCATAAAGACTTCAAAGGTCAACCCCACACAGTAACTACGACCGTCAGGGTCACCTTCCGCGATCGTTGTGCCTTGGTAAAGGATATCTTCAGTCGTCCCGAGCCATCCTCCTGAACTCGGCCAGTAATAGCCGTACGAACCATCCGTTGGGTACGTTGGAATGATGTTGTTGACATAGGTGTTGAAGTCTGAACTCAGTGGCTCTGTTCCCGGGTCAATCGTCACGGTGATGTTGTGTGTTGCCTGGGCAGTATCATCGACATATCCAACAGCTTCGATTGCACGCGGGAATCCGGTACCACTAAAGGCGTAGGTGAGAACTTGGCCGGCTTGCACTGTGCCAAGAGACCAATCATCTGCTAAAATTTCAACGGTGTCGATGTTGTCCGATGTAGCGACTGTGAATTGAACGGGGTTGGTGACTGTTGCTCCATCCGCAGGTGCAGTGATGGTGACCCAATAGTCTGAAGGAACGGTGACGGTAATTGCGTGTTCATTGAGAAGATTGGCGTCGTTGTCCAGACCTTTCAACGTGAGCGTATGGGGACCTTCTTCTAAATGAATCAACGTTTCAGTGTCGTTGCCATTTAATGTGGCATTAAATGTACCGTCTTGCCAGAGTTCCAAATGGGCGAGACCTGCTCCGGCGTTGTATTGGAGGTAAAAAGAGTCATCGACCACCGCACCGTTTTCTGGATAGGCAATGCGTACTGAAGTGTCGTTGGCAAACTGGTCTTGAACTAGAGGGGCTTCCCCCATTTTTTCCTGACAACCAAAGAATAAAGAAAGAAGCAGCAACGTCATATCAACCTCGGTTTTGTGTACCCAAGTATAACCGTAAATCGTTCAACCCGTCAGCGGTTTTCAATAAGCGACCACTGATTTATAGCAGTGCTAGGCGTTCTTGAAGCCATCGAGAAAGTTCAGTTCTCCGAGAACCGTCGTCTTCAATGTGGGACTGTTCTACAGCTGTATTCAGCGCCCATTGTGAGCCGATGATGCAGCAAAATTCTTTGGCACGGGTCAATCCGGTGTAAATCAATTTCCGTTTCAGCATAATCCAGTGTGCTTTGTGCAATGCCATCAACACAACGGGATACTCTGACCCTTGGCTTTTGTGGATGGAAATTGCATAGGCCAAGTCGACTGAAAAAAGTTGTGTTGTGGTCAATCCAACACATCCAGGAAAAAACAGTGAACCCGCTGTTGGAACTGGGGTGTGTCCATCAAATTCAACATAAACGGTGTTGTTTTCAATGTGTCGAATCGTGCCGACATCCCCATTGAAGATGCCTTGTTCATAATCATTTTTCAGTTGAATGACCCTGTCTTGTACTCGAAATGTCTTGTCACCAACCTTCAAAAAAGTCGGGTTGTTGTTGAGCATTTGTTGGATTTGTTTGTTGAGGTTTTGGGTGCCAAGGATGCCACCGTGCATGGGCGTGAGAACTTGAACTTGCTCCAGCACATTGTATCCCATGGAAGGAATTTTATTTTTGAGTACGTGGAGGATGGTGTTGAGGGTTTGCTCTTGCGTGTCGCGATCGATGATAAAGAAATCTTTTCGAAGCCCTTCAAAATCCATTTGTTCAGATGATATAGGGAGTGTTCCCTTGTTGATGCGGTGCGCATTTTGAATGATGCTTGAATTTTGTGCTTGTCTGTATATTCGAGTGAGACGGGTCGTCGCAATGCAACTGGAGGCGATTAAATCATTCAGTACTTGTCCGGTTCCGACACTGGGCAACTGATTGACGTCGCCAACCAATACCAATCTAGCGCCGAGAGGCAATGCATTGAGCAGGGCATTCAACAACCAAATATCGAGCATACTGGCTTCGTCGACCAATATGCCATCACAGACCAGTGGATTGTCGGCATTGTGTTGGAAAATTCCCGCTTCGTTGATTTTCAATAGCCGGTGTAGGGTGGATGCTTCCATCCCAGTGGCTTCGACCAATCGTTTGGCTGCCCGCCCAGTTGGAGCCGCCAATAGCCATTGTTCATCGACGTTCGAAGCATGGTCTGTAATGGTACGAAGGGTCGTTGTTTTTCCCGTTCCTGGACCACCGGTGATGATGCTGACGGAGTGTTCGAAAGCCATACGGACACCCTGACTTTGTTCCGCATTCAACACAATATCACTGCCCAATCCATTCCATGCGTTGAGTAGCTTGGGTCGAGGCGTCTGAATGATTCGAGCGATTTGAGCAGCTATTTTTCGTTCTGTGTGATACACGATTGGTCTGGCATACATGTTGGTGGAAGAAAGGTAGACGAGTTGTTCTTCTTCGATGTTGTGTTGAATGACCCCTCTTAGTTCGGACTCTTTTACAGAGAACTGCTGTGTCTTTCCGAGCAATGTGTCTTCAGGTGTGTAACAATGGCCGTCTTGTTCTTCTGTTTTCAGGGTGTGGGATACAATGGCTTTGATGCGATCTGGATGATTGAGAGGCGTGCCTTGTTTCAAAGCAATGGCATCGGCTGTTTTGAATCCGATTCCTTTGAACTCTTCGCAGAGTTGATAGGGGTGTTCAAGCACCATTCGAAGGGCTTCCGTTTTGTATTTTCGAACCAACCGCAGACACAAAGCCGTACTGAGACCGTATCCGCGTAGCATAATCTCCAGTTCACGCGTTTGAACATCGTTTTGCCACTGTTCAGCGATGGCATGGGCTTTCTTTTTGCTAATGCCTTTGATTTCTGCCAAACGCAACGGTGTTTTGTTCAACACTTCAATTGTGTCCAACCCAAAAGTCTCAACAATGCGCTTGGCTGTCTTGGCGCCAACACCTTGCATTTGTGAACGAAGGTACAACTGGATGCCTTGCAGTGTTTGAGGGGATTCAACCAGGGCTTGTCTTGCTTCAAATTGCTCTCCGTACTGAGCAGAGAACTTCCAGTTTCCAGTCATGGATACGTGCATACCCGGAACCAAGTGTCCCAGGGGGCCAACGGCACTTGTGACACCTATTTCTGTCAGAATGCTAACGACTGCAAACGCACTTTCGTCTGATTTGTAGTCAATCTTTTGTACTTCACCGTGCAGCGTGACTGGAGACTCCGTCATATCAACGCCAGTTGTGTTTAGTTGGCATAGACTTCGTATTGTTGGATGTGGTAATGACCCAATGCACGGACTACGAACCGTTGACCATATTCTTCTTCCAATGCTTCAATGCTTTTGAGTTCAAGGTTGTACAACATATCGGCAACTTCTGGATTTGTGTTGACGAAGATGGACTTCGCTCGTTTGTTTCGGGCATGAACTCGACGAATCTCACGGAGGATATCGTACACAACCGTTTGAGAATCTCGAATGGTTCCCGTTCCCAAGCAGTAAGGGCAAGTTTGAGAAATACTCGAAACCAAGTCTTCTTGAACGCGCTTACGGGTCATTTCAATCAACCCCAAGTCCGAAATTTTCAACAAGTTTGTTCGGGCCCTGTCTTTACGAAGCGTTTCTTCCATTGCTTTGTAGACCCGCTCACGATTTTCGGCTTTTTCCATGTCGATGTAATCCAACACAATGATTCCGCCGATGTTTCGAAGGCGCAACTGATTGCAGATCTCATCAACGGCTTCTAAGTTGATCAAAAGAGTCGTGTCCTCCAATGTCTTCTGGCCTACAAATCGACCAGAGTTCACATCGATTGCGGTCAGGGCTTCTGTTTGATCGATAATGAGGTATCCACCTGATTTGAGCCACACTTTTCGTTCAAGTGTTCTTGAAATCATGGGCTCGATGTTGAAGGTATCAAAAATGGGTTGCGGATTCTTGTACAAACGGATTCGACTCTTGAGCGGGCTTGCAAAGACATCTACGAACTTGACTACTGTGTCGTACAACTCTTTGTTGTCGATGAACAGTCGGTCAACCTCATCCGTAAAAGAATCGCGAACAATTCGCAATGCCAAATCTTGATCTTGATGAAGGAGAGCAGGGGCTTTGGCTTTGACTTTTCGCTTTTGGATTTTGTTCCAAATGTTTTGAAGGTAGTCCATATCTTGCTCAAGAGCGCTCAGAGGTTGACCTTGGCAGATTGTTCGCACGATAAATCCGCATCCTTTTTGGCGATGAGATTGAACAAAGTCTCTCAGCTTTCTACGTTCCTTTTCACGAGCAATCTTTTTTGAAATTCCAATGTTGTCGACTGTTGGCATGCATACAGTAAATCGTCCCGGTAGAGTGATGTGTGTTTTCACACGTGCACCCTTGGTACTGATCGGGTCTTTGGATACCTGAACCAAGATTTCTTGTCCTTCACGAACCAGATCAGAAATTGGGGGAATGCCCTTTTTGGAAGTGTGTTTGGAGGTTGTTTCTATCACTGTGTGGTCTTCGCCATCATCTGAGACGGTGTTTTCCAAGTTGCGTTCTACAAATTCAGTGTAGATGTCACCGGCATACAGAAAAGCTGCTCTTTCCAACCCAATCTCAACAAAGGCGGCTTGCATCCCAGGCAATACCCGTACGACTTTTCCAAGGTATACATTTCCGATGTAGCTTTGCTGATCTCCTCTATCGATGTGCAATTCGGCTAATTGTCCACGCTCCATAACGGCAACGCGTGTTTCGCGCCCCGTTGTATTGATGATAATT
>CBFICN010000076.1:0-17160 GCA_965661045.1 uncultured Myxococcota bacterium | reverse complement strand
GATGGCTGTCTTCTTTGCGATGGGAATGGTACATCTCGCCAGAGCAGTTCTTGGAAACACAGGCTACAGTCCAAAAGACGTACATTGAAGTATATGGCGTTCCGTGTACCCACAACAAGAACTTGGGCTATCACGCTTGTGAAGAGGAAGAGCTGGAAAACAACATTGATTTTGTAACGTCGCCGCGCTTGGGTTCTTTCAATGCCTTCGACAAAGACAATTACATTTA
Source organism: uncultured Myxococcota bacterium (assembly GCA_965661045.1). Lineage (GTDB taxonomy): Bacteria > Myxococcota_A > UBA796 > UBA796 > UBA796 > CAJWHX01. The sequence goes on along the minus strand of CBFICN010000076.1, from coordinate 16,931 downwards.
CTACACCTTTGACGATCGTTGGAGAATCAATTTCAGTTCCAAGTACTCGTTGCTTCAGTTGCAGTTGTTGGGTTCTCACGATTTGAAAGGGGGGATTTCTTCCGACATTTTGATTTGGGATTCAGTCTTTGGGTACATGGGGAACTTGTACTATGTAGACTTGAACGCTCAGTCTTACAATCCGGATACCTACCAGAACTACTACTGGATTGAAACTTCAGGTCCGCTCAACTACAGCACGACGTCAAATCAGTTCTCATCGTTCTTGCAAGACGTCTACAAGCCCATCTCGAACTTGACATTCCGTTACGGTGCTCGTTACGACCGCGCGGTGTTCCGCAATGACGTGGGTGAGCCCATCATTGATGTGGGTGTTGTTCAGCCTCGTGTCTCTATCATTTGGGACCCTTGGGCAGATGCACAAACCAAACTGGTGGCCAACTATGGTCGATTCTCAAACACAGGTCGCATTGGTGTGGCGGATTACCTCTCAAAGTCTGGTACAGGTGCCAAATTGTTTTTGGGAGAGTTCTTCAATGAGTTTACGAACGGTGCGTCGAACAACTACGATTATACACCGGCTGTGAACTTGAACTCGATGCACTCTGACATGATTGCACCGCGCGCCGATGAGTTCTCTCTGGGTGCGGAACGCGCTTTGATTGCCGACTTGGCTGCCAAACTGTACTTCACCGGTAAGTTTACCCGCAACTTGTATGCCTTTGACGAAACCAACTTGTATTGGGACGAAGATGGGTACAACATCATCGGAACTGGAAATGGTTCTGTAATTTCAAATTACCGTTTCCGCACTCCCGACATCGCGCAGCGAAATTACATCCGTACTGACCTTGGATTGAACAAAGTCTGGTCCAATCGTTGGGAAGCACAGTTCAACTACTCGTACACCGTGTCTCGTGGTACTGCGCAAGGTACACCGTCGTCTTTCTTGAGTGTTCCACAGCAGGTGGAGTACTTCATCGGACGATACTTGGGAACGGACATCACACATGACGTTACTGGTGGGTTTGCTTGGGAACTTCCAGATGACCCTTGGACCACACGATTGGGGGCGACGTTCTTCTTGGAAAGTGGGTACCCAATCTCTCGTACATACCAAAACGGTAATTACAGTGATGATGGTCGTACATACATCTATAAAGACACCGTTGGTTCGTATGCCCGTTCACAAACCTGGTATGAACTCAACCTGTTGGTCCAGCAAGCTATCCCAGTGCGCAAAGGAAAGCTGTGGGGTATCTGTCAGCTTGACAACGTCACAAATGCCCGTACTGGTTGGGGCGCGTATACATCCTTCGATAACCGTTGGATCATCTCATCTAGACAAAACCCTGTCCGTGTGACATTGGGTGGGAGGTATGAATACTAATGTTGAGTGCATTGCTACTGGCGCAACTTCAAGGGTGTGCGTTTGATGAAAACTTGAATTACTATGACCTTCGCGGAACCGTGAAGATCCCTCTTGCCGCGACACAGTTTGTCTATGGAACGGGTGACGAAGCCCAGATTTTAGACGACATTCGTGCGATGGGGCCTTTGTACCTAGGTGTCTATCCAGCGATTGAGGAAGGGTTGTATCCGTACCCACACCCGTCGATGGGGCCAATTCTGTCTGAGGGTCAAGATGGAAACGCCTATCCCTATGGTGGAAACACCGTGGGACGATTTGACTGGGCTTGCTACCAGCAACTGGTGTGCAAAGTGAGTACGGGGCGATTTGAGGACTATGGCGACATCATTGATTTCTTCGACAACGTGTTGGATGATCCAATCCGTACGTTGAACGGTGAAGTGGTCAGGTCGAGCACTGAGTATCAAGAGCGTTGTTACGAAGTGGAATACTCTACTGGTGACAACGAGATGCTATTCATCGGTGAGCGGGACTTCCGTATTGAGGGAGACTATTTGGTTGCCGATGTGGTCATCCCACACATTCCAATGAAAGAAGGGATGAAGGTCTGGGGTTGGGTGGACATGCCTTCTCCATCCTATGAGTTTTCAACCTGTGATCCGACAGTTGGAGACACGGTCAATTACTATGCTGAGAGTTATGATTTGGGAACCAATGCCATCGATGTATTGAATTACCCAGGGAAATACATTGATTTTGGTGACTGGGTTGTACAAACACCGGCAGAGATCACCGATCCCAATGTGGACTTTGAACTCATGGTTGACTTTCACTACGTAGAAGAAGAATAAGGAGTATTCAATGAACAAATCTATCCTTCTTTTGGCGGCCTTTGGCTTGATGGCTTGTGATCGCAGTGGTGACGACTATGTTCCAGCGGCGGACGGTACCTATCCACCGGTGATTGACGTGGGTGAGATGGCGGTGATGACTGCCGACTTGTTGCAAGAATTGCGGGCACAAGGTGGCAATGCTCGAACGTGGTGTCAAGACAACCTCGACGACAATGGCAATCCCTACTGCTACTATGGTTTATTGGGGCAAGCACCCACCGGTGTGAAAGGTGGCGCCACCTTTACATTTCGTGGCACTGGTGACCGAGTTTGTATCGTGACCGATCCAGAAACCGTGTTTTGGAATACCGCAGTCGCCAGTGTGAACCCAGACGACAAGTATTCTTACGCAGACTTGGAACAGGACGATGGAGATATCGACCTCTTTGCTGGATTGTCCTCTTATTACACAGGATCTCCTGGCGTAGAATTGGGAGACTTCAAAGGTTTCTATACCGATGCCTTAGGAAACTCCGTCGCGATTGAATACGGAGAGTGCTTTCAATATGGAGCGCAATCCGGTATGAACAACGCCCACGCGGGTCGAGCCTCTGCTGAGTACTGCACCATCAACACCTCGAACCGCGTAGACAAACTCTACACTGTGGTGTTGGAATCGTTTGCTGTACCCCTCGACGATGGAGCGTTGGGCTTTGGAGCAGTCGTTCTCGATGGATCTTGTGGTGATTATGTCATCAATGAGTGTACGCTCTTTGGTGAGGGGCTGGAAGCCCAGTTTGATGAAAACGACGACGTTTCCGTCGATGAAAACGGTGAACAAGTTGCGTTGACGCGGGCCTGTACTGTACAACTCGAACAAGCCTCTTGTGACGGCGCACTGCAGTCTTTCTGCTGTGAATATCCAGCGCTGTGTGGAGAAGACGGAGACCGCGATCAGTGTGAAACAGCACCTGCGTTGCCGGAGAACTTGTCTTGTCCATCCTACTGCGATGTGTATTCGGATGTGGATCCAGACAATTGCATTTCGGAATAATCTACGGTATCTTGAAGGCAGCCAGTCGGTTGCCTTTTCTCTTTTAGGTAAACTTGAACAATGGCAGTCCGCAGTCTGGGACACTGTGATGTGGGTGTGTGCAGTGTGTTGTTTGGATTCCAGTACCGAGTGTGATTGATGGAGCGTACATGGCTAAAAACAACAAGACATTGTTCACCTTATTGGAAGCCGGATGGGAAGGGGAGTCTTTTGGTCCGCCGCTGACCCTTGCACCCATTGTCGATGAGACCACAGAGACAGTGGCAGAACCACCAACGGTGGGCATTGACCGATATGAGAAGCGGATATTGCTGGGTCAAGGCGGGATGGGCGCCGTGCATGAAGCCTACGATACAGTGTTGCATCGTCCAGTGGCAACCAAGTCCTTACACGAAGAGGTTTCGGTCACGTCACCACTTTGGAAGCGCTTCTATAGAGAGGCTCAAATCACGGCTCAGTTAGGACATCCTTCAATCGTGCCAGTTTATTCGATTGAATTCACGAAAGCACAGCAACCACTCATGATCATGAAGCGGATTCAAGGAGTGACCCTCGAAGATTACATTGAAGAGTGCAAAGAGTGTACCGATGTTCCCCTGCCTTCCTTGTATAGACTGGAACAGCGACTGGAAATTCTCATCAAGATTTGCGATGCAATGCATTACGCCCACGTCAAAGGGGTCATACATCGAGATTTGAAACCCGAAAATGTCATGGTGGGGGCATTTGAGGATGTTTACGTGATGGATTGGGGCGTGGCGACCCCCAGCAAAAATTCGATGACCTTGGATCCTTATGAAGAAGAAGTACTCAAAGACGCCAGTTTGGATGTTCAAGATTTGGGCATCAATACCATTCACGGTCAGGTCATTGGCACACCTCGGTACATGGCACCAGAGCAAGCCCGCGGTGAACTAGACATGGTTGGTCCTGCCGCCGATCAGTACGCCATTGGGATGATGCTCTATGAACTGGTGATGCTCAAGGAAGGGCGACCTGGATTCAAAGTTGTTGAACTATTGGACAAGGCAATCGAAGGTTCACGGCCATGGGAGTTTGAAGGGGTGGATGCGCGGTTGGTTGCCATTATTTTGAAAGCCACGTCACCCAATATTGAAGATCGATATGAAAGCATGCGAGTTTTGGCTCAAGATCTGCGTCTGTTTTTGCGAGACAAAGCCGTCAAAGCCCTTCAAGAACCTTGGAGCATGAGATTGTGGCGGCGCATTCGAAAACACCCGTTGCAATTGGCGTTGGGGATCAGTGTATTGTTTGCGATTGGTGGGGCAGTTACCATTACATCGTTGTTGTCGGCGTTGGATGCCATATCTCAAACGTCGAAGCACGAGCGGGTGACCACACATTTGTTGAGTGAGATTTCGACCCAGACTCAAGAGTTGGATCAGTCTTTTTCGGATGTCCAACGCAGTGTGCAGCGACTGGCGGTTCGTTTGGAGTCGTTGTATACGCTTTCGTCGTCGATGTTGGTCGAGAGTGCATGTCAAGATTATCGAACCTTGAAAGACATTGACGGAACGCGACAGCACCCTCAATACCAACAAAACTGGATCAATACCTCAACCCCTGTATGTTTGATTCCCGAGGGGGTTGATCGAGCAACAACCGGCTTGGGGATGTGGTTGTCTTCAGCGATGACGCCGTATTTGATGGCTGAATACCAAGGTGAAGGTGTCGACAGAAAGAGTTTTGAAGAGTCTTTTTGGAAGAACGAGACCATGAATGCCATTCAGTGGAGCTATGTGGGCTTTGCAGATGGGGTATTGCTGAACTATCCTGGGGTGGATCAGTTTGGAGAAGGCTACGACCCGCGGTTGCGCCCGTGGTACATCAGCGGAAAAGAGTCTGTGTCACCAACGTGTGGTGAGCCCTATCCGGACGCCAGTGGATCAGGGTATTTGTTGCCTTGCAATCAAAGAGTCAACAAGCCAAACGGAGACTTATTGGCCGTTGTTGGATTGGATTTTTTGGTAGATTCTGTACTCGAAGATCTAGAACTTCAAAAGCCCAGTCACGTTAAAGAGGTGTTTTTGTTGAACCGAAAAGGCGGGGTGCTCTTTTCCAGTCAGGACAAGGGTAAGCAGGTTGCTGTTCTCCGAAAACAAGACAACAATCGCTCCAAAGAAATCAAGCCGTTTGAGCAATCAAGAGTGGTGGCGGCTGTGCAGAAGTCTCGGCGTCAAGGATTGATCAAGGACCGTTCTGAGATTTATGTTTTTGCTCGACTACAGTTTGTTCCGTGGACGCTCGTGTATGCTTTGGATACGTCCATTTGGGATATATCACTGTGATCATCACAAGCCATTATCACAGTCCATTCGGCTGGTTGGCTTGTGTGGGAGACAAGCAAGGTTGGCAATCGGTGTCCTGGTTGAATCAAGCCCCTTCGCACCCTTGTTTTGACCCATCTGTATCGGAATTTTGGAGTTTGTGGTTTGAGAACCCCCATACAGTTTGTCCATTTAATTTGGTTTATAAACCTGCTGCGACAGAATTTCAGCATCGTGTTGGGTCTATACTTGGAAAGATAGAAGTCGGTCACACGATGACCTACAAAGAGGTGGCTATAGCTGTTGGGTCTCCCAACGCACAGCAAGCTGTCGGGCAGGCTTGTAAGGCCAATCCCTTTGCGTTGATTGTACCTTGCCATCGCGTTTTGGGCACCGGAAATCGATTAACGGGGTACGTAGGAACCACTCAGTTGAATATTAAGGCCGAGCTTCTATCCTGGGAGCGTCGACTGACGAGCAAGCAATAGTCATAATAGTCATCACTGGGAAGAAGATGTCTTTTACGGCGCTACGTACTCCAGTTGCCAAACGAATCGCCCAACCAAACTGTTGGCGTTGGGACCGTGCCAACGTCGACCTTCAAAGACGATTGGTTGAGAGCCCGGAGAACGATAGGTGTGTCCAGACACGAGGTGTTCATTGCCACTGTCTGGCATTTCCAATCGCACTTGGTAGGTACAAGAGTCGGCTGTTTGTCCTGAGTTGAGTGTCCACAAGGTGCCCCAGCCCAAATTGCAGGTTTGTTTGTAACTCTGTATCGTGATGGTTGTTGCATCTCCTGTATCGACATCGATCATGGGGATGGTCAACGGGGTGTGGGTATTTGAGCCCCACCATTCACGATTTGTTGGGCCAATCGTGGGATCGGTGACGACAAAGTAGAGTGAAGAATCGTCAAGCGATAGGGGCTCACTTTCCACAACAGAATTCAGCGACTGCAGAGTGGAGGCTTCAACGGTCAGTGCAACGTCAAGGTCGACGGTATCGATTGTCGTGCTTTCAGTAACCGAGTGTGCGCGAACCTCAACGCTGGAACCGACACTGCGCCAAGTCCCTTCCGTGAGGTGGGTGTTTTCCTCAAAGGGAATCCAAACACTCAATCCTTGACGAACATTTTTGTGCGTGATCCAAGGTGTGGTGTCGTTCATGGCTACGTTCCAATTGCCAGAAGCACTGTGGACCCGTCGTTGACCATACAAGGTTAATTGGGCTGTTTCTCCGAGCTCGTTGATGACTTCAATCTCAAAGCTGTGAACGGACTCCTCCTCAGAACAAGAAACTTCGTTCGACAGAGGTGCATGAAAGGAAATGGGTGTCGCATCCGCCCATTGCAATTCAGTGTCGCTGCTTGAGCAATTGACACCGGCTTCACACCATGAATCGAGGAGAATGTGTCCCGCATTCAAGGTTTGGCGCCCCAAGGTGCTGGACTTTGGAATGCTCGGTGGAGATTCAAAACTTCGCGAGGCCAACACAGTCGCAGAAGAAAGGTCGATGTTGGGATAGGGTGTTTGTGAATGCAACAGTCGAACCTGCGTGGTGTTTTGCTCTAAAGGCAGGTTGAATGAAAAGAGGTGTAGATCTGTGCCCGTCACCGTTTCTCGGTTGATCAACGCATACGTAATCGTGCCGTCAATATCGGTAACTTCAGCGACGTAATTGGCCCCTTCAAAGTCTGTAAGACCCACTTGATTTGGATCTGGAAGAGGGAAGGCATTTCCAGAGTCCCAAAACAAAGGTGGATAGACGTGGTTGGCGTCGGCTGCAATACTGGTGTCGGCAATTGCCCCAACAATGGTAACGACAGGTGCTGCGGTCGCCAGTGGTCGTTCATAGTCTGCATCCACAGCAACCGATTCATATTGATGCGTGTCCACATTCCACTGTACAACGTCGCTATTTCCATCAACGCGTCCCAATGTTGGCGTACTTTCCATCCAGTTTTGAATCTTCCAAGCGTGGTACCCCGTATATTGTGGGAAGCAGTGCAGTGTATTGGCGGATTCTCCACCGTTCATACTGTCTCGCTTTCCTTGAATGGTGCCACTGTCTTGCAGAACAACCCCATCGGAATTGACCCGATACCAAGTGCGAAACTGGTTGTGTACGGTGTCGTATCCCCACGGGTGTGAATCCAGATTGACGCCGTTGTCTGGATACTCATCGTCAATGCCCCAGTTGGCGGCCGAGCCTTCTGTAAAGTGTGCCAAGGTAAAGGAATGGCCAATTTCATGATTGAAGACGTTGCCGCACTCGCCGTGCCATATCGCGGACCAGCCAGTCCATCCGGCAGAGTAGGGGGCATTGTTGATGTCGACATAGTTGCCACTTTCATTGACCACCCACCCCAATCCCAGTGTGGTGCCAAAAGAATAGGGAGAGTTTCCACCCGAGAAGGTTGTGTTGGTCAGTCCTTGCCCAATGTTTGCGAGGTTCAGTCGATGAGTGAAGATATTTTTGAGGATGCCCCATCGATCCGGATCGCTGGTTTGACTCAGGCGTTCGGATTCAGAACTGACTTTGACGGGGCCATTGGCACCACGGACCACAATTTCATCGAGAACCCAGTCTGTAGAATCGGTCCAAGACAATTCTGAGATGGGCAAGACAGAAAAGAAGTCCAGTCCAAGTTTTTGTGGACTATAGGTGCTGGTGTCGTAGGACGCATCGCCAAACAATACAATTTTGGACCTCGAAACCGTAAATCGGTGAGGTGCACCCAAATCAGTCAATGTGTGAAGGTGTTCGTGCAATCCATCCTCGTCCTCAAAGGCAATGTGCAATTCTACATTTTCTTCCATCCAAGACCAAGGCAGGTGCACCGACCATGCGCTGTCTGACCAAGGGTCAAGAGGACTTGAGGTGAGTTCTTGCTCTAGAATATCGGGGGATTGACTGGGTGGGTACAACGCGAGCACGCCCAAGGTTTCCCCACCGCGTTTCGCCAAGATTCGCAAATCTGTGGATTCATCCAGGACCACGGTTGGTTCAAAGAGCAACGTGGTGTCTCGAAATGCAGGGGGGCTAGGTGCCCACCGCTCATCCTCGGAAGCGGTGACGTGGGTGTGTCCAAACCATATTGTGCCAGCCAAGTCAGTGTCGCTTTGGCTTTGGGTGTCGAACCAAGCCATTTCTGTTTCCAAAGACTCAAGACAGTCCTCAAATGGAATGCCGGGTTCTTCATCGGTATCGAGGGCGGTATCAGTGTCGATGGTGGCGGTGTCGGTTGTGGATGTGTCTTCCGTGTTCTCTTCAGTGCTGGTATCGGTTGGGACAGTCCCCGTTTCCGTTTCTTTTGCCGTATCGGAACAGGCAAATACGGTGAGGGAAATCAGTAGAGAGTGGACGTGCAGCAGTGAATTCATTGGTGTCACCATGATCAAGGGTTTCTTGGATCATAACACACTGCCAACGGAGAAGTTTTGACTCGTCTTAGCCAGCGATAATTTCAAATAAGATGTAGCCAGTCCAAACAGCGTATACACTCAGCATGGCAAATCCATGCCCTTTACTGATCGTCAGTAATGTTTTGTCCTCAGACTGTTTCTTTGGTGCAGAAAGGAAAATGCCAACGATGATCACACTCAGGACAATCAACACGATGCGCAATGATTGCACACCATCATCGGAGCCGTCTTCTGGAAGCAATGAAATCTGACCAGCCCCGCCATTCATCATTTCCAAGCCTGTATACAGCGCAAGTGGAAGACCCAAAGCCACACAGATATCAAATATATTGGATCCTACCGCGTTGGCGACTGCATCATCGTAATCGCCTTTCATGGCATCTTTATAGGACAAAATCGTATCTGGTACACTTGTGGCTGCAGCCCCCAAGATCACTGCTGTAAAGTAGGCTTCGATGCCGAGTGCTTCAGCTGAAAGAATAACAGACTCTGAGAGCAAATAGCAGGCAACCGCAATTGTCAGTGTGGACAGGGAGACCACCACCCATGCCCGTCGAGCACTGAATTCTTTGTCGGAAAACAGCAGCGCATTGAAGTCAAAAGTTCTCAGTGCTGTGATGAAACTTAAAGTATCATCTTCTTCGCTGTCTTCGTCATCTTCGTCACTGTCTTCGTCCGTTTCTGTTCCAAAACCTCTCATCAAAACGGCGAAATACACTCCGTACACCGCCATCAGGGCTAGACCCATCCACCAAGTCAATACGCCAGTTCCCAAAAATAAAATCAGACAGGTTTCCGCCAGAATGAAAAAGAATCCATCCCGCAAGATTGTACTTCTTTCCAAGTACAGTTTGTCGACAATGGTTCCGTTTACACCACGGGTGGTGACCACTAGGATACACACCGCGGGAATGACGACAGCATTGAAGACTGCACTGCCAGCACAAGTGGCAATTCCGGCGGCAAACCCACCTTGGTCATGGAAAATGAACAGCAAAAAGAGGGTCGTGAACAATTCTGGCAAAGAGCTGGCGATCGCTTCGATGGTGGCCCCTCGAACTCCCGGTGCCATTTGGTATACTTCTGTTCCCAGGTAGTCTGACGCATCTTCAAAAGAATCACAGGCGTATTTGATGATGTACATCGCGATGAGTACCATTCCCAAAGCGATGAATAAATTGGTGGTGTGAATGGCTGCAAGCATAGAAGATTCCGAATGAATGTATAAGAAAACCTGTTCCTTTATATAGTGAACAGACGTAAGTTTCAACGATGGAAATGGTCATGACGAACATCAGCGCTGAAATTGAGACCAAATATCGTATCGTATTGGTATTACTGTATTTTTGAAATGATATCTTCTGTGAGTGTCCACAAGGCTTCAGCCAATTTGTCATCGTTTCCTTGTGGGATGGGGGTGGCAATTTGGCAGTCGCTAAAATATTCCCCTCCGACACCTTCTAAGTCCGGATGGGTAGCAACCAACAGTTGCGTTGCCGTTCCTTGAGGAATACTTTTTAGGGGAATGGTCTTTTGAATTTGATTGTACATGGCCTCTCTGTCGTGCACGTGTCGTCCAAGATTGGTTTTGATGACCCCCGGATGGACTGAGTTGGCTCTTTTGTTGGACCCTGCGTCGATGAAGCGTCGATTGAGTGCCTTGGCAAACAAAATATTGGCCAATTTTGACCGTCCGTACATGCGCCAGTCGTTGTAATCGTGCTGTCCCGATAGGTTGTCTAGTTCAAGCCCATGTTTTCTGGCATAGGCGTGTGCTCGGCTCGAGAGAACGACAACTCGTCCATTGTCCACCAACGCATCGGTGAGTTGTGTGACAAAGTGAAAGTGTCCCACGTGATTGGTGAAAAATTGCAACTCAATACCGTGAATCTGTTGAAGTTCGGGGAGAGCCATGATGCCAGCGTTGGCGATGATGCACTGAATTGGTACATGTAGGTTTCGGATTTCTGCGCAAGCGGCCGTGATCGAAGACAAGTCTGCCAAGTCACAGGCAATGGGGGTTCCATCAATCCCCAATTCATTCATGGCAGTTTGGGCTTTGGCTATGGTTCTGGCACAAGCGATGATGTTTGCGCCTCGAAGGGCCAACACACGAATGCTTTCCTTTCCCAAACCAGAGTTGGACCCCGTGACCACAAATGTTTGACCGGTCAGGTCTAGGTTTTCGGTAACGTCTTCGGCTGTGCTGTAAAAATTGAACCGTGTCATCGGGTCCTCTATCAAATGTGGATGTTGATCAATCGATACCTATGTATACAAGGTTGAGGTGTATTTTTCCATGGGGGTGTGAAACCACACGCGGAAAGTGGGTTATACTGAATAGACTGACGCTGTGCGTCAACAGACATTGAGTACCATGTTTTGAGGGGTTTGCCATGGGAAATATCTTCGAAAATACCGAGAATGCATTTGTATTGAAATCCGATTCCGAGCTTGAACGAGCCCATTTCCTATTTCGAATGATTGCCAACGAGCCCTTGGTTCGAATTGGAACGGCGGTCACCAATTTTGCCATCAAAGCCCATTTGCCGGTTGATGGTCTGATTCGTGCAACGGTGTTCGATCACTTCTGTGGTGGGGTCAGTGAAGAGGATTGCTTGCCTGTTGTAGACAAAATGTTCTCCAAGGGCGTGTGCTCTGTGTTGGACTATTCCGTTGAGGGGAAGGCTGACGAAGCGCATTTCGACGCGGCACTGGAGAAAACATTAAAACTCCTTGAGTTTGTCAAAGAGAAAGAAGCGATTCCCTTTGCGGTCTTTAAGCCCACGGGATTTGGTCGGTTTGCCCTGTATGAAAAGCGTGGAGCGGGGGGTGAATTTACCAACGACGAACAGGCGGAATGGGATAGGATTGAGGCTCGATTTGATCGTGTTTGTTCAAAGGCTGAAGACATGGGGGTGTCGCTACTGATTGATGCCGAAGAAAGTTGGATGCAAGATGCGGCCGATGACTTGGTGGAGCGGTTGATGCGCAAGTACAACACTCAGAGAACGGTTGTGTGCAATACACTACAAATGTACCGGTGGGATCGACTGGATTACCTCAAAGATCAACACGCCAAAGCTCAAGCGGGCGGGTATCGCATTGGGTACAAACTGGTGCGGGGTGCCTACATGGAGAAGGAAAATGATCGGGCAGCCGACAAGGGGTATCCAACACCCATTTGTGCTTCCAAGAAGGCCACCGATCAGAATTTTGATGCTGGGCTTCGGTACACTTTGGACAATCTGGATACCATCTCGTTGTTTGCGGGCACACACAATGAAGAGAGTACGGTCCTGTTGGTCGATTTGATGGCAGAAAAGGGCATCGAAAATGGTGATTTACGGGTGTGGTTTGGTCAGTTGTACGGAATGAGTGACCATATCAGTTACAATCTGTCGATGCGTGGATACAACGTTGCCAAATATCTACCGTTTGGACCCGTCCGTGACGTGATGCCCTATTTGATTCGTCGAGCCGAAGAAAACACCTCGGTTGCCGGTCAGACCAGTCGTGAATTGGAACTAATTCAGCGCGAAAAAGCCCGTCGTCGCGGATGATTGCTTGAGAGGTAGACCCGGATTCCAAGCGAATGACCGAACTGGATGGTTGACTCGTTTAGAGTGTACAAAATGGGGGAATCATGACAAAGGTCATCAGTGGAGTGTGTGTGGGTGCGTTGCTGGCTTGCACTCAGATTGGAAGCGTTTCACATACGGTGGTGGAAACATCGAAAACGGTGACAGAAGTTTTGCTTGAGCCATCGGATGAAGACCACGTAGAGATTGATTTCGACTCGCTGGATATTTCTGGTGAGATGATGAAAAATGTTCGGTACAACGAAGACGATGCGGTTCGATATTATGACATGACCGTGATTCAGTCTCCGGTATTGCCGGTCAACGATATGGAGAAATATCGAACGGTTGTAGAAGACTTGTTGGCGTCTGGTGAATACACACTCGAGTGGCAATACGAATATCGCGGTCGCTATGCAAAGCCCAAGTCGACGAAGACCCATCGCACGGAAATGACTGCTGAGAAAATGGCCAAATTGGACTGGGCACAAATCTACGCTTTATATGTCAGTTTGACCATGCATCGCTTGGATGATGAAAAGGACTTGCGGTTGCGCGGTGATTCGGGAGAAACCAGAATTGTATCGGTCTATCATGACCCAAATAAGGTCCTGATCTTAACCTCGAGTAAGGAGTGGGAGCCACTCTATCCCTCTGTGAAACCAGAGGTGTTTCGTGCGCGTTATAGACTGGGACCGTTGGACTCGGGTCGCAAAGCGTGGACCGATACAGAGCTGTCTGTGTTGGCGAATGCGCTAAAGGTGCTCGATCCCAGAGAACTTCGGTATTTGGTAGACCTGTCATTTATCCGAGAGCAAAAAAGTCGAAGTGGTTTGGCGGCCAATTACCATTATCATTCCAGTTCTGAGCAAGGCATCCATCAGTCCATCACTGTCTATGACAGCACCTTTTCAGGGCAAGAGTATCGTTTTTGTGGAAACTTGGAACGCACGTATTCGGCTGCACACATGACCATTGTTCACGAATTGGGACACTTGATTGCCGATCAACCATTGCTGGCCCATGAACACTTGTTGAATGAGACCGTCAAAGAGTACAATCGACTGGTTCAAATTTTCAACGATACGCAAAGTGAAGGTGTGTTGTTGGAACTGAAGGCGGTGCAGAGCAAACTTGAACAGTTGCGAGGCAAAAAGTTTTCTACGATGGGACCGATCATAGATTCCTTTTTGCAAAGTCGGAGCAGCACAAAAGGACCCACAGTGTACGCAGATACGAATGCAGTGGAGGCATTTGCTGAATCCTATGCCTTGTTCAAATTGGACCCCAAAGCCCTCAATCGAGCCGATCCGGGTGCATTTGATTGGTTTGAGTCCAAAGAATGGCTGGATCTGCTGCCAGAATAGAATCGCTACTGTACTGGTGCGTATGTACTATTGACAGAGAGCGGAATTCCCAAATAGGAACTGTAGATGGTTTTCTCTACCCAAAACTGTTCCTTTTCTACGCGATAAGTCACCTTGAGGTTGCCATTGGCGAAGGGAAAGAATTGCACAATCGAATTGCCCTCAACTTCAGCGACCACCTCCATATACGTGCCGTCCTTTTTGGGATAGCGCGTTGGTCTTCCATCCAAATGCACCTCAATATTGGGGTGGTGATCGCACTGTACATTCAGTGTGTCATCGTCGTAGGACAGAACGTAATCGACACACATATTGGGTTGCCGTTCCAATTTTGAAGCGGCCAGCGTTCGAATGACGATATTGGTGCTGTCGAGTGTCCTTGTCAGGGCGGCCTGTCGTTTGCGTTCGAGAGAAGTTGCGCCCTCTACAGTTGTGTAATTTCCCTGCACACTTTCAAAAGGATTACCGAAAGCCAGCCCAGTGTAGAGTATCCATGTTGAAACCATATGTTCTCCGACGAAGGTATAGACATATTATACCCCCATATGACGACTGGACGAGAACTTCTATTCCCCACACCCGTGGTAGACCTCCAAATCGTGGACGCGATGCTGATTGGTTGCCCATCCTGTACTGCCAGAGAGCACGAGATAGCCACCGACATGCTCCAAATCAACCGATTGACGCAAGTACTCTACACCATCCACATAAATGGTTGCCATACCGTCAACGAGTGTGACCTGTACATCGTGTAGTTCAAAATCCGCAATGGTTGGGGTGTCGACCCAAGCGACATGTGCTTCGGGGTCAGCATTTTCGATGATTCCGATGTGGTCCGACGTGGTCGGGTCAATGTGTTCATAGTCTCCGGTGTTTTGAAATGTATCAATTTCGATGGTGATCGCTCGACCATTCCACAGACCTGGGTCTTCTGATACGGCATAGCCAATGCCCCCTCCCGGCTCGGCTTCTGTCAGCAATTCTGGCAATTGAGTGGCGTTTGGTACATCGATGATGGTCAAGGCCAATCCATCCGCGCCTCCGTTCATCCCGTTGCCAGTTTGAATGGTCATGTGAATGGATGTGTCCCCTGATTGAAGGGGGGTGTCAAAAAAGAAGGCCCCTTGTCGCGCTTGCTCATTTTCGGTCAAATCAATCCAGCCGGATGAATTCCACACTGCATCGCCCACAGCCTGCCACCCAGTTGGAGCCATCTCGAAATCCTCAACCAATAGATCTATACAGACCACCAGTGGTTGGGACACAGTGGTTGTGCAGGAACCTTGACTCGAAATCAATCGTGCCACAATCTCTTGAGAACCGATGTGCTTGCTGAGTTCTTTTCCCACATACTGTGCCAGCCCATATTCATTGATTGGTACTTCGGTGATGACGGTACCACTGTCGTTTTCAAAAGCAATGTGCAGGTCTTGGAAATCTTCAATTCCGGTGACGTGTACCACTGTCGAAATGTCGTTGTGTCGAGTATAGAACGATGAGTGTTGTGGCAATACAAACTCAATCTCTACCGCGTCACACACTGCCTCAAAGCTTTGTTTCTTTCCTGTGCCTACGGGAATCTCAAAAATGCTGTCGCTAAGCAACGCCGGGTTCAATGGAGTCGCTGTCACACTAGACGTGGATCCAATAGCACCTTCTTCGATCGATACAGTGTGTTCAACCGAGCAGGCGCACAGACACAGAGTGGACAATGAGAACAGAAATGTAGACATGAATCCTCCACGGTTTCATTGTCTACATCGTCTTCTGACTTGAAAGATGAACTCTTTTTACTGACAGTCGTGTAGGATCTCCAAATTGTCGAAGATGTGGTTGTTGGTCGCCCACCCAGTGCTCCCTGAGAAGAACATTTGGCCGCCTTTGAAACTCAACTGTGGATTTTCGTTGATGACTTCTGTACCATCATAGAAAACTTTGACGGCACCGGGAACGATGTCGACGCGCAAGTCATGGGGTTGAAAGTCTTCTACGTTGGGAGTGTCAAAGAACACAAGGTGGTCGCCAGGATCTGCATTTTGGGTCAAGGCAATGTGGCTGTTGGGTGTTGGGTCTGAATGCAATTCGTTTGTGCCGTTGTAGGTGTTGTTCCAAGTGTCAATTTCTACTGTGAGCGCATCCCCAGTGAAAGCGCCAAACTCTCCTCCAATGCCGTAGCCCATGCCACCACCCGATTGTGCTTGGGCGATCCACGTGTCCAGTTCCGTTGCGGTTGCAACATCGATGACCGTAAAGGCAAAGCCGTCTGCTCCGCCATTGATGCCGTTGCCGGTTTTGAGGGTGAATCGAATGGAGGCTGTTCCAGATGCGATGGAGTCTACTTTGTTGTAGACGGCCCCTTTGCGACCAGAATAGGTGCCCGTCATTTCAATCCAGCCGTTGGGGTCCCAATAGGCATCTCCCCGTGTGACCCAGTCGGTAGACTCTGTTGTGAAATCTTCAAGAATGTATCCTCCACAAATGGAGAGGCGGCGTTCGACGGTGCTGTCACAGGGTCCATCGGGGGTCACCAGTCTGGCAAACATGGTTGTCAATCCTTTAGATGCCGAGTATTCGGTACCGGAATACGTGCTGACTCCACTGGCATCGATGGCGATTTCTGCGAGTATCTGTCCTCCGCGGTTCTCCCATCGCATTGAATATTCAGTGTTGTTGGCCAAGCCATTCACTTGAACTTGGGCTTCAACGGTGGATCCTGCGGTATAGAACTCATAGTCCTGTGGGGTTGTGAAAGACCACGGCAGGTCACACGAGAAAGGGACTTCTACTGGTTCTGTGTCAGCAGTATCGATTTCAGTGTTTGTATCTGTGCCTGGTGGAACAATGATTTTTCCAGACCCTCCACAAGCAGTCAAAATTATCAATGATGTGCTGAGTGTACACCCCATCAGTTGTTGTATACCAAACCGTTGCATGAGAACTCCTGTTGCATGATGTGTCCTCAGTGTACTGTGTTTGCTCAATTGTGTGCAGGATCGTTGTCCTCTTCT
>CBFICN010000075.1:0-17201 GCA_965661045.1 uncultured Myxococcota bacterium | reverse complement strand
CGAACTTGGAGCGTCTTAGAACTCCCTCTCTATGATATACTCTACATACACAATGCAAACAGTTTGTGGACCGTATGTGTCAATCACCCCAGTACGCTGCCGGTATTGATCATTGGGTTGTTTGGGGCATTGTGTCCCTGGGGCTGGACTGCACGATGGCCATGGATAATCGGTTGGGTACTGTCTTTGGGAATCCCGATCACTGGAGCCATCATTGTTGGAGATTGGGTCATTCCAACGGGTCAAGGAATCTTACAGTGGATATTCCCCTTGCTCTTGCGGTGTGAATATCCTGAGCGAATGGTGGTTGCACCGACGTTGTTTTCACTGATTTTGGGTATGCAAGGGCTACGAGCGACCCTACAAGCATTGAACAGTCGCTATTCAGTCAAGCACTCCAGCGTTCTGTTGTGTATTCTTGGGATTGGTTTGGCCAGTCAAATTCAATTCCCCACGCAGAAGGATTTGCAGGTTTCCTCTTTTGTCGTAGAT
Organism: uncultured Myxococcota bacterium; assembly: GCA_965661045.1. Lineage (GTDB taxonomy): Bacteria > Myxococcota_A > UBA796 > UBA796 > UBA796 > CAJWHX01. The sequence goes on along the minus strand of CBFICN010000075.1, from coordinate 16,709 downwards.
GATGTACGAATGGACATCGCCCGTCGGTTTCCAGGTGGGATGATTGATGCCCCCTTTTCTCGCTCTGAGAATACCTACATTCAGCAATTGTTTCACAAACAGCCGCTGCTTGGGGGGCCTGGCCTCAATCGAGTGCAACCAGCAGCCCACAAATCGTATTGTGATGCCAATCCCTTACTCAAAGGTCTAGAAGAACTGGATCACTTTGGACAAAGCGAAGTCACATTCGCCAACAACGATATCCAAATGCTCATTGAAGATGGCTTTTCGGTGATCGTATTTGACCCACATGCTCGTCGTTTTTCAGCCGAAACACTTGAAGACTACATCCAGGTCTCCCCTTCCTTTACAGATGACCGAACTGGGGTTCGAGCCTATCCACTGACCACACTGTTGCAGTGAGATTATTGAGGGTACGCCGTGGGTATGACCGTTTCATTCTCCAGTCGTTCAGCACAGGCTTCATCATACGGTTTCAATGAAACAGACTGTGTTGTCGAACGATGAATCCGACTCCAATCAAAGGCATTGAGACGCCAAGAATGTCGCCACTGGGCTTTCACATACAGTGGAGACAGTGGATGCTGTTGAAAAGCAATCAGCAATACCACCGATACCCCCATCCATATGGACGCCCGCCAAGAACTGGATAAGGGGAGTTTGAACCTTGGGATCTGCTGTCGAATCCAACTTGTCCATGGAGTTGTTTGGGCCAACCCCACACCGATCAGCACCGCTATCCCAGGCATAATGTGCATATAGAACCGAATGTGCTGCTCCACCAGTTCTTGTAGTGAATGAAAGAGCACCATAAACGGCGAAACGCTGCACACCAACAGCAACCATCTTTCCAATCTCCCCTTGCCAAATTTTCGTCTGAGCATTGACACACTGGCAGGGAGTATAGAAACCACTGTCAACAAGGTCCAAAATTCAACAAAATGAATCGGTCCATCTTGTGCCGACTGCCACTCCAAAAAGGCTTCTGGCACTGGATATTGTCGCTGGGTCCAAATAAACTCAGCCGTCTTCACCAGTTCTTGCGGCGCAAACCACCCCCATACAAAGTGTCCGTCAACATCCCACGGTGGTTGAAACAAAGGATTGTATTCATCAAAGCCAACATACAAAGGTCGGACGTCTAACTGTTTTTCCAAAGAAGCAGCATTTGGAGAATAGGACCACCAACCCAAAAACCACGATGCCCAAATCGGCACGTGCAGTAACAAAGCCGACAATACGTTGCCACGCTGTACGTTCCAAGACAGCAGACACAACCCACCAACCCAAAATGGAATTGCCCAGACCACACCACGCACATCGATTAAGAAACACAGTGCAATTCCCAGTCCACACAACAAAGCGGTCACTGGTGTTCGAAACCGTCCCCACAGCGCCAAAGAGGCTGCCGCAACAACCGTTGTCAACACAATCGGTGGATAAAAAGTGAGAAACCGTGGCATCAGTACCATCGGAGACATGGCCCACAACGCCCCTACGGACAATACACCCGCGCCTGTACCACCCAACGCAGTACCCCAAACATAGACCCCCATGAATGTTAGAACTGTACAGACGATGGAACTCAATACAAATCCGTTCATCACTCCTGTTACTTGTGCAAAGATCGTGGGAAGCAATGCCGCCAAACGACTTCTCTTTGGTGGAATGTCGCCGGAACGCCAATCCCGTTCCATCTCGATGAGAGACACACAATACTCAGAAAAATCACTCTCAAAGAATGCCAGGCTTGTGTACCACGTCGAAGTCCAAACTGTGGCGACCCCCAAACCGGTTGCCAACAACAGTCCCAACCTGTACTGCAACCGCTGTGAACGCTTCTCAACTGGTCGAACAGAATGAAAGAGCATGACCAGAACCCAGCACAAAAGCAATGTCATTGACCATCCTCGAACCTTTTTACGTGCAAAAGTAGAACAAACCGACCTTACTGTATCACATACCGTAAAAACACCCTTGTGGAAGGATGGTACATGGCTTCATATGCGTATTTTACTGTTTGTTTTCACACATTGAGAATGGAACAGATTTCCTACAGAGACACATTCAGACTGGGGCATGCTCAAACAAGAGAGCGTTCAATCAACCCCATCAAACGAAACCCCTTCCACCTAGTTTGACGAATTGAAGGGTACATCGACTAGGAGGAAGGGGTCTCGACGCTTTGCCAACCATTCGACTTGTCGCAACAAATCTCTGTTACACCTCGTCTGAAGATTCTGATGACTCTTCTTCAACCGTATTGGCAACAAACAACTCTTCTAACTGCTCTACAGCCACCGTATTGGGGGCTTCTGCCATCAGATCTTGTGCTTTGGTTGTTTTTGGGAAAGCGATCACATCACGAATGTTTTCAGTGCCGGACAGCAACATGGTCCAACGGTCAAATCCCATCGCCAAGCCACCGTGTGGCGGAGCCCCATACTGCAGGGCATCAATCAAGAAACCAAACTTGTTCTTCGCTTCTTCTTCTGACAGTCCCAGAGCTTCAAATACTTTGGCTTGTACGTCAGAGTTGTGGATTCTAATTGATCCACCACCAATCTCATAGCCGTTGCACACAATGTCGTAGGCATCGCTGAGAATGTCGCCCATTTTGTCTGTGCCCAACCAAGAAATGTGCGCATCAATCGGCTTGGTAAATGGATGGTGTACCGAAACCCAACGATCGTTGTCTTCATCGTGTTCAAACGCAGGAAAGTCCGTCACCCACACAAAGGCAAACTGCCCTTCTTCAATGAGTCCTCTTTCACGCGCAACAAAGGCACGCAGTCGACCCATCGCAGTGTTGACATGATTGGCCGGTCCTGCCCCCAACAACACAAGGTCCCCGTCTTCAACATTGGGGATCGTACTTAGCCACTCGGCTTCCACTTTGGACAAGGGTCCACTCCATTCGCCGTCTTGCAATTTGCCATAGAGCAAGCCACCCAAATGGTATTTTTTGACGAAGGCCAACCACGCGCCGTCACCCTTTTTCTTGTGGGTCTTAAACAAACTGTTGGAAACTTCAGCGCCCCCTTTGACGACAAATCCACGAGCAACACCACCAGCATCCAATGCTTTTCCGATGACGCCAAATTCTGTTCCTTTCCAATCTGCGGTGAACAACTCCATGCCAAAACGCAAATCTGGGTTGTCCACACCAAAACGGTCAATGGCTTCTGCATAGGTGATTGTTGGAATCTCTCCAACCTCTACACCTATGACATCCTTCCAAACTTTTTGAATCATGCCGTTGGACAATTCAATGATCATTTCTTGGGTTACAAAGGACATCTCGATGTCAATCTGGGTAAACTCCGGCTGACGATCCGCTCTCAAGTCTTCGTCTCGAAAACATCGACAAAGCTGGAAGTATCGGTCCATTCCACCAATCATCAAAATTTGCTTGAAAATCTGTGGTGACTGTGGCAATGCATACCACTGTCCAGGATGTACGCGTGAAGGCACCAAGTAATCTCTTGCGCCCTCGGGTGTCGAACGGTTCAAAATCGGCGTTTCAATTTCGTAGAACCCTTGCTCATCCAAATAATTTCGAACCACGAGTGCTGTTTTGTGTCGGATGCGCATGGTGCGTTGCAACTGAGACTGTCGCAAATCCAGATAACGGTACTTCAATCGTACTTCTTCGGTGGGTCGTTCCTTGTGAGAGTCAATCTTGAACGGCAACGGCTTGGTCTTAGACAAAATCTCAATAGACGAGGGCACAACCTCAATGGCACCCGTCTCCATGTTGTCGTTGGGCGCATACCGTAACTGCACAGTTCCTTTGACTTCAACTGTGTATTCGAGTGCAAGTTGACGTCCAACCTCAAGCAACGCAGCGTCCGCATTGTGATCAATGGTCACCTGAACAGTACCGTGGCGATCTCTCAGCACAACAAAGATGGTTTTCTTGTCACGAAGTCCGCTTACCCAACCGTGTAAAACAACAGATTGACCAGCATGTTCAGAGCGCAGCGCTCCACAAGTGTGGGTACGGGGTTGCATAGTTCCTCCAAAGCAATCCTTAGTTGTGGTGGTTTTAACCGATCCCACCAACGGTGTCATTCACTTGACCTTCAATCAATCGTCAATTTTTACCAGTTTGAGCATGCCTGTCATACCACCGACAACATCCATCGTTTCTTGGTAAGACTCCGTAGACAACCACGCTTCTTGTACAGATGCCCCCTTCTTTGTCATACAGCCGGACGCAAACAGCAACGCGCCGTCCAAATCCACTTCGCCAATGCTGAAGTCTGCTGAAAACTGAAACGTTTGATTGTAGACCGTGATCAATGGAGTCGGACACCCAACCTGCCACTGCTCCGTGTCCAGTTCAATCAAATCCAATGACAAGGCCGTTTCTTGACCGGCAAAAGGTGTCGCCGTCATGTTGGCAACGTCCAACTCTAGCTGAAAGTCTTCCAGTATCTCAGTGGATACCCCCGACAGCAATCCAAGGGCACCAGCCGTTGGATCCGCTTGATACAGTCCGGATTCCAACAACACTTCTCGGTTTGAACACCCCAGTGTCCCAATCAGCAATACAGACAACATTTTGTTACTCATAGCCCATCTCCCTTAGAACAGTTTGTGACGAAGGATACTTTTTAATGAGGCGTTTCCTATACTTTGGGTCCGTCAACAAGATCGGTGCAGCGTACCGAACCGCTCGACCATTTTGTTTGAGTGCTGCCTCTACAATCCGCGTGTCTGACTGCAGTTTTTCACCAGCAAACTCCAACGCCAAACCATTCTGTTTCACCGCAATCTCTACCAGTCGCGCATCGTGTTGCACAAATTCGGGTGCAAATTCCAACGATATCCCGCGATTGGCCAATCCTATTTCACAGAGTTCTTCGTCGTATCGAAACAATTCTGGAATTTTTTGGATACCCCAACCTTCACTGTCCAAACGACCAGCATAGTTGGAGACTTCAACTGTATAGGCATCTAAGATAGAGGTGACCCAGTTTACATCGTCTTTCAATGCGTCACTGACATACCCAAACGCTTTATAGGTTTGGAGCAACGCGACAGATGCCATATCTTTGTCTGCACGCAAGCCTTCAGACACAAATCGCAAATAGGTTCCGTTGACGTCCAAGACCCCTTCTACAAAGTCTGGATCGTTTTTGAGCGTTGGACCGATGTGTTCGAACATAAACAAGTTTTCATCCACCGCTGACTGGGCAAGCAATACGTTGTCCCTCAACAATTCCGACAGTTTTGGAAACAACAAAGGGTCTTTGTCCAAAAATATCTGCGCGGTTTGCACATCGTCTATTAGGGCCGGTCCAACATCGGCTGGTTCCAAATCAAATGCCCGAATCAAAGGGTGCACAACGGACGGATCATTCCGCAAGCGATCGGAGGCATAGCGAAACAGTTTGGGGTCCTCGACCAGCAAAGAGCGGATCAGCGTGAGATCGCTGCGCACAGTTTCATCCGCATATTGCAAAGACTGTCTGTCGCGACTGGCACAATTTTTGACCAATTCTACGTCATCCGTCTGATAGTGTTGCAACAAACGACAATTGGCCAAGACTCTAGACGCCATAAAGGTTGCGTCGCTTCGAAACTTCGTTGGAACCGCATTCCAAATCTCGGCTTTGTCTGACTGCAACGCCAGTCCAATAATGTACTCATTGTGCTTGAGGCGATCGGAAATGAATTTGTACACCAACGGATTGTTGCGCACCGCCATCTTCATCAAGACTTCATCGTCTTTGAACTTTGGTGGCATCATGAGCACAGCCAACGCATCTTGCTGTATCGCTCTACGCAACAACGTTTTGTCATGTTGAAGTTCAGTTGGAAGCCCTTTTAAAATGGCAATATTCTCATCTATCAACTCGAGTGCAAACTTTCTATCTTCCCAGACCTCAACGGGTACAAACTCCACATTTGCAGGAAAGGCTCGAACAGCATGTTTGATGACTTCTTTGTCAGCGCGAAGATCAGAGGAAGCCAATGGAAAGAAACTCGGGTTATCCGGCAAACTTTCGATCAACTCATCTTTACTCATCAGCCGTACGGCCTCATCGTTCACCTGAGCCATTGCGAGTTGAAAACCCAATATCGCTGTCCAAAACATATGGTTAACCCCATGCTAATTTCGTCTACGAAGGCCCATAGCCTCCTAAGTAAGATTAACATGGTAACAAACGCAAAATTCAGTTAAACTGCAACAGTTTCGTATCATTTCTTGGAGATTCGATGTCTGATAAGCCGAAAATTAGAGTGCGTAAAAAAGCGACACAAACGGAAGCCAAATCCAGCAAGCGGTTTCAACACAAAAAAACGAGAACACAAACTGAAACAAGATTAAAAGAGCAAAGATTAACAGACCCCACATCTACAGAAACCAAAGCCAACACACCCGCTGGCACACCTGTGGATCCTGTTGATTTATCGGCTTTTGAAGACGAGGCTTTTGACTTCTCAATGGATGACGTCTTTCAAAGTACAACCACCAAGAGATACAGAGTTGGAGACGTTGTAGAGGGTATTGTGTGCGGCATACAGCCCGATGCACTGTTCGTCGATATCCAAGCCAAATCAGAAGCCAGTTTACCGGTCGACGACCCCAGTGAATTCTCTTTGGGCGATATCGTCAAAGCAAAGATCATTCGCATGGACGGTCGCGGGATTGTTTTGGCTCAAAAAATTGGAAAAAGCGCGGACTTATCGGCATATGAATTGGCGTATTCAGAAAGACTGCCTGTTGAAGGAACCGTTCTCAGCAGCAACAAAGGTGGTTTTTCCATTGGTTTTGGTGCCGTCAAAGGCTTTTGCCCAATCTCCCAAATCACACTGGGCGCTGTAACCCCAGAAGAACACGTTGGTAAAACCTATCCATTCTTAATAACGGAATTAAAATCGGCAGAACTCATCGTGTCCCGTCGGGGACTACTGGAACGCGAGCGAGAGGCCCAAAAAGATCAACGACTGGCAGAACTGTCGGTGGGCATGAACCTCATGGGAACCATCTCGAACATCACCACACACGGTGCGTTCGTCGACATTGGTGGTGTAGACGGCTTGATCCCGAGATTTCTTTTTTCCGACATCGCAGAAGAGTTGAGTGCAGGCGACGAAATCCAAGTTCAAATCAAATCCATTAACGATGGCAAAATTTCGTTGTCCGCACCATCCTCAAACCCTTGGTTGCGCATGGGTACAGAGTTTAGACGCGGTGGAACCTACTCGGCCACAGTGACAAAAGAAAAAGAATTCGGATTCTTTCTCAAGCTGGGCGCCAATCTAGAAGGACTGCTCCATCGAAACAAACTGGGTACCGATGATCTGGACAAACTCACCATTGGCGCAAAGGTTGACATTCGCATCCAAGACTTTGACATTGAACGAAAACGGATTGAACTAGACCTGTCTCACGGTGAAAGTGACTTTTCCAACGAACCGACCAAAACACTTGGCGATACATTTGGTGATGTGTTCGCTGAATTCAACTTTGAAGACGAGTCGACACCAAAGAAGAAACGGATTCGTAAAAAGAAACGCTAATCCTAGCGATTGTCGAACTGGTAGACAGCGAAGAACAAAAGATCAAACATTGATGGCAAAAAAGACCTACAGCGAAGTTTTGCGAAGCATGCGCTTAAACTCTTTGAGGTGGGTCATACACTCTCTTTTGAGTTGGGTGTTTCCAATCATATCCGCTGGGTGATGTGTCCAAAGTGCAGGCAATGTCCATTTATTGGTCTGCATTTCAATTTCAATACCCATTTGCAGAGGACCTTTTGGTGCTCTCATAGAAATCTTTTGCTCCAACTCTCCACCCATGATCAGAACAATTTGGGGTGCGAGACATTCCAGTGAAGCTTTAAACAGGTGTGGACAAAGATTGCAATCACCAGCTGTTTTCTGCTGTTGCACTGGATAGGGCAGCCAATACATTTTGTTGCGTGGAATATTCAAGACGTTGTCCATGATCTTTCCAAGAGACTCTTTGGCAGAGGCAGTCAAACCACTCTTGTGCCCTTCGATAACCAATACGGGATTTCGTGGCCGTCCACCTCCAATCGCACACTTCTTCGCACCAGAACAATGCTGACGCTGGTGTTCTTTGATCGCTTTCAGCCCAGTTTGTTCGTTCAATTTTGATATGTCGATGGTCGGGGCCCGTTTTTCCAAAAACTGTGTAAAGGCACTACCAAGTTGACGCTTTGCACGCTTCTTTTTTGGAATTGGTTCTGACTTTGTGTCGGATTCCGCAGACCCTTTTTGTAGGAATCCAGACGGATTGGATGGCTTTGACTTGGTTGGTGTTGGCTTGGTTGACCGTTGCAAAAATCCAGGGAGTGCTGTGGAAGTTGACCGTGGGTTTCGAATCTTGGGCAAGCGTTGACTCCAAATAGAGATATCTTCAACCGGCCAAACCTCTCCACCACACGTCGCCTGCCACTCAAGCCACTGCTTTAAATCTTCCAACAATTCTTTGCGTGGGTCATCAAACTCTTCAGACATTCTTCATCCTTTATTTACGGCTCAAAACCAAAGACTCATAAGTATACAATATATACAAGAAACACGCCTTCTACCCACATTCGGACAGCAACAATATCACTGACCAAAAATTGGTAAGCCGATGCTCTGCAACACTCTCAAGACAGGAAAAACGGGCAGTCCTATCACATTTTGCCAGTCTCCTGCTATGCTCATAATCAGCCAAGCCCCTCTACGCTCCATCATGTATCCCCCAGCACACCCTCGGGCTTCGCCAATGGCAACATACTTTTCCAAATCTGCGTCAGTCAGATCTTTACGAAAGTATACTTTGGTGGTTTCAACAAATTCCTTGCATGAATCTGAACAAAAGCCCGTTGGGATTCGAATACAGACAGCCGTGCTTATTTCGTGCCCACGCCCTCTCATTCGTTTTAGTCGCTCCAACCACTGTTCGTCAGAGGTTGGCTTATCCAGCACCTCAGCGTCCAAATAGCACACCTGATCAGCCCCAATTACTACGGCGTCGGGATATTGCTCAAATATAAAATTTGCTTTCGCACGAGCCCTCAATTGTGCTGTTTCAACGGGCGTATCCCCAATGATGGCGTATTCATCCACATCGGCACCGATTGCAGCTGCTTGCACCCCGACATCTGCCAGCAATGCTTGTCGATATGGAGAGGCCGAAGCCAAAATAACATTCATGGACACTCCTTAATGTACTCCTAAAGTTTCTGCACTCAATCGAAGAAAGTGGAAACACTGTGCGATTCAACAGAAAAGTGGTTATTCTTCTATGGAGTGTAATCTATAATTGTACACAGTATAAATTTGATTGCACCAAATTTTAACATCCAACCATTGATGAGTTTGCAGATGTCTACAGCCATTGGTATTGATCTAGGAACCACATTTTCAGCCATTTCATATGTGAACAAGCACAATGTGGCTGAGATCCTCCCCAACGAGATGGGCAAAAACATTACGCCTTCCATCTTATTTTTCGACGAAGATCAGGTCATTGTCGGAGAAGAAGCTGAACGAAATGCGGTTGCCTACCCAGAGCAAGTTGTGCAGTTTGTCAAAAGACAGATTGGAGAAGAAGAGTATACCTTTACGCACAATGGCAAAACGTGGAATGCCGTTGAACTCAGTGCCGAAATTCTACGCAGTTTGGTCCGTTCAGCTGAACACAGGCTCAAACAAGAGATCAAACAAGCCGTGATCACTGTACCGGCTTATTTTGGTCAAAATGAACGAAACTCAACCATACAAGCCGCCGAGTCAATTGGGCTTGAAGTACTGAAGATCATCAATGAACCCACCGCGGCGGCCGTTGCCTATGGACTCAACCAACTCAGAGAAAAGAGTCGATGCTTGGTGTTTGACCTGGGTGGTGGAACATTTGACGTCACAATCATTGAGATCAACCAACATGTCATCCGAGTAAAAGGGACCGACGGCGACGACAAGCTCGGTGGAAAGGATTGGGACGATCGCCTAATGAAGTACGTTGCTGAGGCGTTCAAAGAACAGCACGGAATAGACATTTTGGACGATCTGCTCGCAACACATGAGTTGCGTGAGCGCTGTGTCAATGCAAAGATTGCGTTGTCTCAACGACCTGAAATCAGTTTGTCCTTTCAGCACCAAAACAAACCCTTGCGCCTGAAGATTACCCGCGATCACTTCGAACTAATTACGGCTGATTTGTTGAAACGATGCGAAGAAAAAACGCTTGAAGCACTATCGGTTGCAGAGTTTGAAAAAGAAGACATCGATACCATTTTACTGGTCGGCGGTTCAACCAGAATGCCGATGGTTCGAAAGTCCATCAAACGCATGTTTGGCAAAGACCCCTCGACTGAAATCAACCCTGACGAGTGCGTTGCAATGGGGGCAGCCATTACAGCGGCCATCGAGTCTGCCATTCGAAAAAATGAAGCCCCTCCTGTCGATATTGAAACACACGATGTCGCATCACACCAGTTGGGACTGGTTGTACTCAAAGACTCTCGTCTGTACAATGCACCCATCATTAAGAAGAATACCCCGATTCCGACTGCACATACAGAAACGCACTTTAAAACCATGCATCCAGGTCAATCTTCCATCGACCTTTGGCTTTTGCAAGGTGAAAAGAAAGACCCTCAGCACCCTGGTTGCAATCCGTTGGGACACTTTGAATTCTTTGGCTTGCCATACATCGACGACACAACACAGGTGGCCATTACCTATCGATACAACGCCAATGGGATTGTAGAAGTTGAGGCGAGTCAACCAAACGAAGAGAGCACATTTCTACATCGTGTGGCCAAAGATAAGTATGGACTGCAAGAAGTACTGAACAAAAAGATACCGACCAACGTGGCATTGATTGTTGACTCGAGTGGGTCTATGTATGGTGAAGCCATGCAGCAAGCCAAAGCCTTTGTTCAAGATTTCACCACCAAAAACTTACAAAAGAATCGCAATCTCGCTGTGTATACAGCCCCGGAAGGGTTACTTGGCAAACCGAGCAACCGTCCGGCCGATGTCCAACAGCACTTGAAGAAACTGGTACCCATCGGCTTCTCAAACATTCACGTTGAATTGCGACGGGCGAAAGAACATTTAAAAGGACGCGCTGGCGTTGTTGTACTGGTGTCAGATGGTCATTTCACTGGCTTAGACGATATCAAGAAAGCGTGTATGGCTTTACACAGAGCTGGGTGCATCGTTTTTGTTGTGGGTGTTGGAAGCGACCGAAATGAAACCGCCCTGAAAAGTTTGTGTGTACATTCACAGTACTATCGACCTGCAGAACGTGGACTGAATATCACCAAGCATCTCTTTCGACTCCTCAATCACCACTAAGGATTGACATTATGGGACGTAGCCCTTCCGAAGTCATTATTTCTGAACTGACTCGAATCCGCTCATCGCTCGATAGACTAGAGCAGCAAGAATCTTCGTCTAAAGACGCGTTCAATGCGCTGTACTCCGAAATGGAAGACTATAAAAAGGGCGCGTTGTTTGAGTTGGAAAAACACATCCTCAACGACCTGTTGTTTTTCTTTGATGGTCTACAGTGGGCCGTCACAAGTTCGAAAGATAGAGAAACGACCCAGCAGGTGTACGACGACTTTATGGATTTGTTGGCTCGATACGAAGTCACACCCTTTCCACCATCTACCAATTTTGATGCCAAACTACATCGAGTTCTTCAAGTGGTCGACACTGAAGACCCAACCCTAGATGGTACAATTGCCAGCGTACTCAAACGCGGTTTCTATAGACGCCAAGCCATTTTACGGGTCGAGGACGTCACGCTGTATCAGTTAAAATCTTCCGGCACCTAAGACCAGTTTCAACAATCATTGCTATAGCAAGAATCACGCTTGTACTGTGACGGTCTAAACGGCTCTGAAAAGCAAATCATGGAAGGGTTGGGTTGTTCGATGAATCTTTGATCAATCGATACCATTTCCATCCATACTCAGTTTCTTCATCGAGTAGCACAATCCGTCCCTGATTGTCGATGTCAATGGTGTCTCTGTCGAGCAAAAACGATGCTTTAATCGGTGCTTGAGTCCACTCTTCTCGAAAGAACAACACATACTCTACATCGTTGGAATCAGCCCATGTCCAGAGTTCATCAGGGGTTGTAAAGGTTGGAACATCAAACCACGAATGCAGTTCAAAGGGATTTTCATCCCGTCTCAACCAACAGGCTGGAACGTTGTCCAACAACAAAGGCTGAGATGGATCTAGATTCCCCTCAATCCATTGAGCCAACCGAATTTGTGGACCATACAGGCGTTCTGACAAGTCAAACTGACGTTTGCATTCTATGCCTTGTACCACCATACCTTGAATGAGGACCGTCCATACAAGCCACGTTGAAGAACTCCGAAGGACTGTCAGCACAGCACACACTATCCAAAATGGAACCAACGGATACATCCACTTCCAATACAAATTGTGTCCGACCTCATGCTGCGCCACAAAAGCAATCCCCAACCAAACCCCCGTCATCAGAACCGACCACCACCAACAGACCAAGACTTTCTTTGAATCTCTCCAAATAAATGGGGTTGCCAACCAAGCCAACATCCAACCATGACCAACATGACTCGGAGCGATAGACACCATCAGGCCCCAGCAAATGGAGAATCCGTTCAGCCACCATTCCCAACCTTTCGTCGCCTCAGCACCCAATCCAGTTTCCACATTGACGGCCGCCGCATGACTCCAAAACCATGGACTGTCATACGTGTGCCAACAATACACCATCCACAAAGAAACTGCACAGACAAGTACAGAGAGTGACTTGACTCTATCCTTCCATTGCCACGGGACGCAAAGCAACATCGGAAGCAAAAACAGTGGTGCTTCGAATCGAACGCTGAACGCAAGAGCTCCCCACACTCCATATTTCCAATGTTGATCGGTCAACAAAGCCTGTAGAGCCAGTATCAAAAAAAGTGCATACAACGGCTCTCGCAAAGAAGAGGATGCGTACAGCACAAACTCAGGTTGCACCAACAGTGCGGCAAGAATCAGCCAGCCTTTTCGCACTGGGAACCACCGTGTCAGTTGCTGCCCCAGAACCCCAAGTGTGAGAATACCTGCGAGCGCACTCACCGAGAATGCCGCCACGGTACTGTCTCCAAATACACCGTACAACAACGCCCCAAAGAAATAATAGCCCGGCATGTGGTTCATGTCGTAATGGCTGAATCCACTGTCCCAAACACCGTATACCATCGCCAAATTTCCATAGTCGCTCTCTTCCCAGCCATAGTAGGCGTACAGAAAATAAGCGCGCAGCAAAGCCGTTGCGACACACAACGCAAGGATCCAAGGAGAAAAGCGTTTCATACCCAACAATAACACGCAAAGCATCGCCAATCATCGTGCAATGAATTACAACTATACAATCAAAATCTGGAGTTCTTCATGGGCATCGCACGCACAGGATCCGCCACCACAGAAGACAATGTGTGTATACACTGGACCGTAACTGGCAATGGCACTCCCTTTGTCTGCTCCAATGGCGTCGGTGTCAGTACGTTCTTTTGGAAATACATTGTTGAAAAGTACAGCAACGAATATGCCGTACTAACGTGGGACTATCGTGGACATGGAAAGAGTGGACGCGACTTAGACCCTAACACTGCCGACATGAGCATCGAACGCCACGCACAAGACATGCAGTTCGTACTCGAATCGGCCTTTCCTGGATCGACGGAGCCGATTGTTTTGATGGGTCACTCAATGGGGTGTCAGGTAAACTTAGAAGCCTATCGAATATTACGCAAGCGCGTACAAGCCATCTTTCACCTGTTGGGGACCGCCGGCAATGCACTCAGTACCTTTGGTGGCTTTGAATACTCTCCCTATATTTTTCGGGCTGTCCGCCGGTTGACCTTCAAACTGGGACGACATGCAAACACCCTTGCACACCCTCTACTGGTCAGTCCAATCGCTTGGCCCTTTACTTCAAAGTTGGCACTGGTCGATCCAATCTATACAGAATATGAAGACTTTAGACCGTATTTGGAACACTTGGCCACGATGGACATGCGACTGTTCTCCCAAGCCGTTTGGGCATGCCAAGAACACTCTGCGTGGGATTTATTGGCGGAAGTCACCTGTCCAGTGTTGGTCTTTGCGGCTGAACGCGATGGGTTCACCCCGATTTCCTGCGCCCAAAAAATCACTCGAATCTTACCCGATGCATCTTTGGTTGTACTGGCGGATGGCTCACATGCGGCCTTGATTGAGCAACCCGAAGCCATCAACTACAATGTGGATAAACTACTTCGAGAAAAACAACTGTCAGCCAAATCACAGCCTTGAGCAAAGACAGTCTTAATACCGCTCAAGTATTGGCACAACTGAACGATCCAGTTTGGTATTGGACTCAATAAAGTGGACAATGCGCATTTCCCCAGCACATTGACATCTTGTTACTGGAGAAATGACTCAACAGTTGTCGTCACCACTGTACCTTCTGTTGTACCTTCTATCAACGTTTTCGCTTTCGCTTTCGATACTTGGACTTAGAGACTTTTTTGTGCTCTGGAACATCAAAATCTGACCACCAGTTCCGTACGGCGTTGTTGAGCAACGGCCAACGACACTGTCGCAAATCTTTGAGAGAGAGGGTATGTGCCAGTTCTCGAGCCTGACTGCGCACTTGCCAATCGTCGCCTTTTGCCCACTGCAACTCTAGACCTTCGGATTCGCCTTGAACCCGTGACAACCACTCCACCAATTCGACTCCATCTGGTTCATCACAGACCTGCTCGACGAGAGCAATAGAATTTTCAGAGGCATCGTCGGACACAACATATGTACAAAATGCAGGGTAATGACTGTTTGTCAGGTGTCCACGCAATCGATGCAGCCTCATAATTTCAGAAACCTCGGCTTTCTCTGCAATGATCATCGTTGTGTTCCCCACTGGAGGGGTATCCTCAATAATTGTTGTGCACAACAATACGTCGATGCGTTTGTTTTGGAACTCTTCAAAGACCTTGATTCGCTCAGACTTCTTCATGGAGGAGCAGTACACAGCAATACGCACATTTGGCAGGTAGCGTCCTTGGATTGCCCCTGCCATCTGCAAAGCTTGCTTCACATCGATGCTGTCCTTTCCGTTCACAACTGGCCAAATAATCAATCCTTGACGCCCCTGTTGAACCAAATCCAACAGCTGCTTGTACACAGAGTCTCGTTCAGATGCTTTCACCCAACGACTGCTTGGTAGAACTTGGTCCTTCGAAGATATCGTTGACAAAGCAAAGTCTGCATACACTGTTTCCAACACGTGCATTGGTTGTGGTGTTGGAGTAAAGACCAGCAAATCCGGTGACGGAGAGCGCTTGATAAAACCAAAAGGAATATTGTCTCCAAAGTTTTCAGTCTCTTCAACGATGACCAACCGAATATTGGGGAGTGCTTGAAGGCGTGTTTTTAGAACCTCATTGGTGACCACAACCATTCCACCTTCACTTTCCAAAATGTTTGACTCTGCCTTGCTTGGTTTTCCAGTCATCATCTTACACTGGATACCGAGCATCTTAAATGCACCTTCCATAAACGTGAAGCGACGCTCTGCACTCAGTTCGTCATTGCAAACATAGACAACCAAAGGACGCTTGGGCGTTCTGCCCTTGCTTTTCTTCACCACTTTGGTTTTGTGCTCAAACAGCGACAGCGCCGCAAACAGTGCAACCATTGGTTTTCCAGCACCCACATCCCCTTGAAGAAGTCGACGCATCGGCTGATCCAACAACATATCTCGTCGAATGTCTGAAAGCACCTCCTCTTGAGCATCGGATAGTTCCACACCATTGACCCATGAAAAATGTGCCAAAGCACTGTGGTATACTCGATTTCCAATACCGTTGGTGGACACAAACTTCGAGTTCAACCGTTTGCCAATGTGGTACAAAAACACTTCTTCGTAAGCCAATCGAGAACGACCACGGTAGTTTTGATTGGAGGGAAAATGCGCTTCACGCAAGGCATCTTCCAATGCCAACACACCCGCTTTTTCAACGACTTCTTTGGGCAAGGAGTCTTGAACAGAGGACAACAGTCCTTCCAACAGAAATGCAATGAGATTGCGAATTTCTATATTTTCAACTGTGTCGATGCTGTATTCTGCCAACAACCCTGAACCACGACCATCCAAACCAATGGGCTCTGGATTCCGCATCATCAGTCCAGAATCTATTTCAATAGAGCCTGCAAACCCAACCATGGCCCCAACTTTCCACTTGTGCCACCCTCTGGGAGGACTTCCAGCCCACGTACAGGTTAACGTGACATCCTCTTTTCCTTCAAGCACAACCGTCCAACGCTTGAGCATTGTATTTACGGTAACGTAGCGTGAAACAATATTGCCGCGGAGGGTTGTCTCCCCTTCACTAACGGATGCATCCAAGGTCGAAAATGGAAACTTTTTGTAGCTCGATGGAGCCTGCAACAACAAATCGCCAACGGTTGTAATTTTCTGTCCAGCAAGTTCCTCTATGGTCTGCGTAAAAATAGAATGCCAAACTGCAGGAGGTTGTAGCGTTTCAAGCGCGTGCGACAAATTTTGCAAACCGGATTTTGGGTGCCAAAACTCCCATCTACTTGAGGATGAAGATCGACTCGAAGACTTTGAATTTTTACGTTTGTTCTTGCGACTCTTGGAACGAAACCGTTTCAATAACTTCTCGCGTAAATAC
>CBFICN010000074.1:0-17310 GCA_965661045.1 uncultured Myxococcota bacterium | reverse complement strand
CTGTGCGCTCTCTACATCCAAAGATGTCAATGTGTCCAAAGACAGTACTGGACCTTGAAATTGACTTAAAGCCTGTGCACTTTCCGCATCCAAGCCCGTCAATCCTTTCAAATGCAGTCTTTTTCCCTGAAATTGACTCAAAGCCTGTGCAACATCTACATCCAATTTCTTTAAACCATCAAATGACAACATCCTTCCCTGAAATTGCTTCAATACATTTGCTGTTTCTGCATCCAACTTCGTTACACCATCTAATGACAACATTTCCCCCTGAAATTGTCTCAAGACTTGTGCTTCTTTCAAGGAAAGAGCGCCATTATCAAGTACAAGTATTGCAAATTGATTCAAAACACCCAAAGCGTCTAAACTTGGAGGTTGCAGAAAGTAGAATGCTTTCCTGTTCTTCCTCTCCAATCGCTCTTGCATTTCAGTACTACACATTTGAGAAGCACTGTATCTAGTGCAATAGATTTCTTGATTTCTATCAGACAGAGCCTGAACCTCTTCAACACTCATTTGGCTGAGATTTGTCACTGTTGGTGTTTTTGGCGCTTTGTGCAGACAAGCCAACAAAGAGGAAAGGGAGAGGCTTAAAAAAAAGCGGTATAACATCGAATACTCCGAATAAGATTTCGTCAAAACTTACTTTATCACTAATCTTTCATCGGATGTTTTACAAGTGATGACGATTCTACGGATGTCACAACATTATTCTTATCCCTCAATGCAAAGCGATTCAATCGACGCAACCAATGCGAGTCGCTCTAGAGTCTATACACTGAGTTCAACAGTTTTCAGTACGTTCATAAATTGAGCGAGATTCATGAAAGCTCTTCAGGACATTGATCGATTGAATCCGTAGTATGGTATTTTGAAGATAAAATCCGCTTGCTTTTGTTTCTTTGAGCTGGTTTGGTGCTGTTATTGCGCATTGTTTGATAGAGACTATCACCAACAGTATTTACACAAGAGTCCGAACGGTTACTGTGGTTTGCGGGCAACTGGTGTATCCTGTACGTTGTAGAAGAATAAGACTCCTCGAATTTGTACAAGAAAAATAGAAAGTGGGAAAAAATGTTCGTCCAATGACGTCCAGATCTTTTCATGCTCCAGCTGCGGGACTTTGTCATTTCTAGGATAAATCAAGGAAGCTTTTAACAGTATTTCGAAAATGAAACCGGATCTCAGAACCTTCACGCCAAAGCAATACTCCCTCTAAGTATCTAGGCCATTCGGATACTGACAACACCTCACTCATTAAATGTGAACAAATCGGTCCAACAATTGAGTCATGCGAACAATATAAATGAACCCCAGGAGTACTTTGAACCTCTGATAGTATCTTTTGAATAGCAACGTTTGTAGCTTGTCGACCTCGTGCCAATCCTTTCAGTGGCTCAACAATGTTTGAACATAGATTATCGTTGATTTGTTCTACAGGGACGGTACTCCAAATTTGACCAGCAAGATCGGCATCCACTACAAAGACACCTGGATCACCCAACAAACGTTTCTCAACAATATCAACCTCAATGCCTGCACCCTGCTGAACATATTGCATCGTTTGCATACATCGTGTCAAAGGACTCGAATGACATCGAACAAAACGACTACCCAGTACCTCCCCAAGATGTAGACTGCGTTGTCGACCTACTTCAGTAATCGGCTGGATATAGGATTGAGCGAAGTCTTTGAGCAATGCTTCTCGATCCGCATGACGCAATAACAGCCCAATCGCTCTATCTCGGGGGACTTGCTGTAAGGCTCTTAACATCCACTGAGGTGCATTCGGCTCAAGATTTGTCTCACCCGACATGTTCAGCCTCTATGATACTTACCAGAGACTCTGTGTCTCGAATTTCTTTAATTTTTAAACCCACAACATCAAGTAAGGCCCCATATTCTTCGAGATTCCGCTCTTTACCATTGGAAGAAATAAGTAGGTGCAAGTCACACAGTCGCCCACCAAAACCTTCTGATAGTACCATCTCGATAATCAAGAGACGACCAGTACGTTTGAGAGACTGCTTTGCAAGTTGGAGTAAGGTCAGACATCGTTGGTCATTCCAGTCATGCAAAATCCGTGAACAAAGCACCACATCTGCATGTATGTTCCAAGGCTCAAAAATATCGACCGCCCGCCATCGAAGTTGCTCTGTATCCTCCATTATTTCAACAATCTCAGGTCTTTCAAGAATCGTAATGGTGATGTCTGGAAACTGTTGGAGAATAAGTTTGGCCCAGACACCAGAACCGCCACCAGCATCCACAATATGCTCGTTGCCATTCAGCAATAAACTTGAAACAATTGAATGATAGTCATGATTGGCATAGCTTTGAATCATGCGAGTGTGAGTTTTCACGCGCTCTACATCTTCAGCAATTTCAGTAAAGACATCGGGCGCCGACCAATCACCCCTAACTGCGTGTGGTAAATGGGTCCACCGTTGATAAAATGCCCCACCAAATTCCAAAGCTGCATCTTTCAGTGTTTTTGGGTGATTGGTTGTTAGGAACTGCCCTTTGTTTGTCATGTTCCATACACCGTATTCACAATCAACGAGACCCAACTCTCCCAAACCACCAAGCAATCGATTTAGACGTTGCGACTTGGAATTTGTGTTCTGGGCAAGCGTTGTCAATGTTGCCGGCAAAAAATCGAACACACCCAGAGCAACCCCTGTGGCAATCGTTTGGGTCTTCCAAAAACCAACCATGTCAGCGGATAATTCAGTAAAATCGTCATTCGTAGAGGCGCGCAGCTGATGTTGAACTTGGCCTAGTTCATCAATAACAAGCAACGCCCCATCCAATGTTTCAACCCGTGCTTGACCGTTATAGAATGGCTCTACCATTGCATATCGTGCTTTGTAAATGGGGTTGCCCATCCGGTCAATGTGCATCCATCCAAGACCATCCTTGGCTCTGGCATACCCTTTGTGGTAGACATCCAAATCTTGAAACGACTTACCATGTAGAAGGGAGCCCGTCCTATCAATGTGTGTCGAAACTCCGTTCTCATTTTGAACTACTGCTATACCATATCGAAAATCACCCGCATAACTCCAACCTTGACTGTACAGAGAGTTGCCAAACTTATCGATGTGCACATATTGACCAGATGACAACCGAATCGTACAGATGCCCTCTTGAAAATTCCCTGACCAAACAAATGACCTGTCATGAGCAAATGTTCCATTGGGCAAAATGTGTCTCCACCCTTTCTCGGTAATGACGGAAGCAATACCATCATAAAAGCCAAAGCATCTCTGAAAACGTTGAAAGTACACCGGTTTACCATGCATGTCGACGTGATAGGATTGATTACCCACCTGAACAGGTGCCAACCCTGGACTGTGAAAGGCCAGTACCTCATCAAAGCGTTCAGGATAAGCGGGTAACCCTGTCTCTTTATGAATGTGATGGGTTTGTGTGGGTGCAATGGTTAACTCTTTCCAAGTCATCACAGACTCTCAGGTTTGCGCATATTACAGGATAAACACAACGAATGGTTGCGATATCGTTTGGTCAAATCTTGATAGGATTTCGACTGCCACAGTTCCATAAAACTTGAATCTTTCAAATTCCCAAAGTCTCCGAGTGTTCTACGTTGTGCATCTGGAGCGCAACATGGATTGAATCGACCTTCAGCCGAAACCCATGCTTCTTGACCTAAAAATGGACAGACTCCATTTGGCGCAATATTGTTGGTTGCATTTTCATCGAGTGGAAAGATGTTTTCTAGCAAGATCACTTCACCATTGGGTAAAAGATTCTCTTTTGCCACTTGCCGTGCTTCGGTGACCATCCGGTTCCATTGTTGAATCGATGCTGAACTACGCCGCATAGATTGTTCTTTGATTTCATCAAAGTGAGCCCATAAATGATGCCCTTTGATTCTATCTACCCCAAGAGAAATTCCCAACCTCACGATATCCACAAGCTCTTCAACATTGTCTTGCAAAAAAGTCAATTGCAGGGTGACTCGACATCGGTTCCTCCAGGTCGCAGCATGCGCATCTCGGACAGCAATGAAGTCTTTGAGGTTTCGGAGCACTTTTTCCCAGTTCGAACCCACCATGATTCGTTCTTGAGTCTGTTTGGATGAGCCATTCCAGGAGATTTTGACATCTGAAGTAATCGGCACAATCTTCTGTGCCCATGCAATAGCTCCCAGTCTAGGGAAGGTACCATTGGTTGTCAAATTCATCTTCACGCCATAACGATGACACACCTCAATGATTTTCTCAAAGTCATCATACAGTAAGGGTTCACCCATGGTCGATGGAATGATCTCTTGTAATCCGTGGGGCACCGCTTCAGCTACAGTTTGCTCTATCCATTCCACGGGCATCAATCGCTTGGGGCGACCTGCTCTACGTCTTTCTTTCTGCAATGGGGAAAATGGAGAATGTTCCTCACACATAATACAACGCAAATTGCAGGTATCTGGGTTCGTATCAAAGGTAATGCGCCACGGAGCTTTGCCCATGTGTACTTTTGTCACCGACTTTCGATGGTGTACACGTTGGTAGATTTGCTCTAGTTCATCGACGTGAGGCTCCACCGCTGGGATTTGGCCATCTTCTGAATACAGGTATCCACGCTCACCAAGTTGTTTCATTTGTTCAACATTCGATACCGCAAATTGAAGTTGTTCACGCAATGACTCCACCGAACAAGGATCGAACAGCAACCCATTTACATTATGCCGTACATATTCAGACATTCCACCAGTATTTGCCGTTATGACGGGTACTTTTGCCTGTTGGGCTTCATGGATCACCAGCGGAGAATTCTCTGCCCAAATCGAGGGTACGACAATGGCATCACAATGATTAAACACATCTTGTACAATGTCTTCATTTTTGTACTCTGCCATCCATTCAATGTTGGGATTACCTTCTCCAATCCGTTTGAGTGCGGCTGTATCTTGTCCTCTAGGGCGACCCCAGATTCTCAGTTTGACCTCTTCCACTTGGTTGAAGGCTTCAATTAAGTGGTGTATCCCCTTTGCAGGTATATGCGTCCCAATATAGCCAAAGGTAAAGGGTTCTCCATTTGCGCGTTGACGATTTGCCATCCGCACTCTATCAAAGCCATAATCCAAGTACACAAGTTTCTCTTTGGGGATCCTAAATTCAGTCTGGTAGCGATTGAGTAGATATCTGGCTGGGGCGATAAATACGTCAACCAATTCCACCATTTCTCGAACATGTTTCATTCGTCTAGCAACCCAATCTGTCCAATATTGAATATCTGCTTCCCTATCTTCTTCACTCCCTGCAAAATACCGTGCATAACATCGTTCAGCACACTTTCGGTTTTCTTGTCCATCACAAGCAGTCCAGATCTGGCTCTTATTCTCTGGAAACATTTGCATGAACTGTCCTCGTGGACACATCAACCAATAATCGTGCAATGTATACACAATGGGTATCTCTCTATCCACAGCCTTTTGCAATAACGAGGTTGAAAGGTGATTCAAATGTCCCACATGTACGATGTCTGGCTGTACATCATCCAACACCTTGGCAAATTGCTCATCCACCCCAGTGGCCCTGTAACGGTCTTTGTACCTAGGGTTATTCACCAGGTGTAGTGTAATCTCTGGTCTGTCTATATCCTTTGCTACCCTAAGGGTGTGGTCAGGTTGAAAAGCATTCTCTTCTCGAGTGAATACATGTACTTCGTGACGTGAACTCAATTCGTGACAAATCGTTTGACTATATACCTCAGAGCCTGCATTGTAGAGCATTGGGTATCCATGTATGACCTTTACAATTTTCATTTGGCACTCCTATGTAATTGTTGTTTGCGCATTTCTTGAATGTAGTTGGATAATCCAACATCAAAATCCTGCTGTGCTTTCCAGCCTGTCAAAGTTTCTAATCTCGATGCTTTTCCGACAAAATGCCGTACTTCGTAATCCTTTGATTCAATAAATCGGACTGGTGACGTAGTTCCTGTTTGTTCTTGAATCTGGGTATACAGCTGTCTCAAAGTACGTCCGAAGCCAGAAGAAACAAGCATAGGTTCCATACTTCGCTTTTCCACGAATGGTATCAACCCAACGATAGCCTCGACCACATCATCAATGTGAACAAAGTCAAACAACCGTTCAGGTCCTGTGATTGTTATCGGAGAATGAGCGAGTGCTCTCGAGACAAAAGAAGGAATCACTCTTTCCGAAATATCAGTTGGACTCCCATAAACATTTGTTAATCGGACAATGGCGTACCGTCCTGTATTACCGATGGAGTCAGTCACTATTTTCTCACCCATGACTTTGGTGTGACCATATACATTTTGTGGGCGCAATGGCTGTTCATCACAGACAGGAAGATTAGTAGAATTCCCGTATACTTCTCTAGAACTACAAAATATGAGCCATGGTCTGTGTCTAGAGCGTGTAATCGCTGATACTAGGTTTCGAGTCCCTTCCACATTCACAGTACGTGCTAAATATGGATTTCTCTCACACTCAGCAACACGAGAAATGGCTGCACAATGGATAATACCATCACACTGTGCAACCAAATCAGTGACCCGCTCAATATCGAGAATGTCGCCATTTTCTTGAGCTTCTCCAACGATATCCAGTCCAACAGATGTATAACCCATACAACGCAGCCTATTGGTGATTGCACGACCAACCACACCTGCTGAACCAGTTATCAAAACAGTTCCAGTCATTATTTCTTAGGACTGTTTCCCTTATTAGAGTTTGCATTGTTTTGCGCGCTCTTTGGACTACTTCCTCTTGCTTGATGATAAGCAGGGTGTTGTGGGTTGAGTTGATTCGCACGATTATCACGTACGTGCTTAGGGGTGTTACCCTTAGGTGTCTTAGACATGATGATACTCCAGTCAGCAAGGAATTATGTTGTTTTCCATACCTTATTGAGCTCTTACATTTAATTTAACGCCGACCTATGAGCGGTATGGATGTATCTAGGTGATACATAAGAATGCTAGTATAGGATCTTGGGTTTGTCAATAAAAATGAGTCTTTTTTAAAGACTCCTCTTATCTCTGCTCCTATATTGGCATTCTTCCCCATGTCACAATAGTACATCTCACCACCGTTTTCCCGCCTTCGAAAACCCTTTCCCACCCCTATGATTAATCGAGGGCGAAAACCAAGGTTCACCGTCCAACCAGTTGGGCATCAAAATTGTGTCACCAACAGTATTTACACAAACCATTGGTACACAAACAAGACTCAAGAAAAACAATTGCCATCAGAAACGAAAAATGGCGACCGAAGCCGCCATTTCCACACATCTAAGGATTCCAGATCTCACATCACCATTTCAATGGGGGTGCGTAACTGGTCAAGTTAATACCTTCGACAGCAGCGGTGTACTCTTCGTAACTTGGAGTACGGCCCAAAATGGTAGACAGTACGACCACAGGGGTTGAGGCAAGGAGTGACTCTCCTTTCTTCTCATCGCTGTCTGCCACAACACGGCCTTGGAACAGTCGAGTGGAGGTTGCCATCACGGTGTCCCCTTTTTCGGCTTTCTCTTGATTCCCCATGCAGAGGTTGCAACCGGGACGTTCGAGGTACATGATGTTTTGGTACTTTGTACGGGCAACGCCTTTTGGATCGGCATCGTTGAACTCGAAACCAGAGTAGCGTTGAAGCACTTCCCAATCGCCTTCTTCTTTCAGCTCATTAACAATGTTGTAGGTTGGTGGGGCTACAACAAGAGGCGCGTTGAACTTCACAGTACCCTGCTGACGCTCGATGTTTTGAAGCATTTGAGAGATGATTTTCATGTCGCCTTTGTGCACCATACAAGAACCAACAAAACCAAGGTCCACTTTCTTTTCACCACCGTAGAAGGAAATTGGGCGAATGGTGTCGTGGGTATAACGCTTGGAGACATCTTCGTTGTGTACGTCTGGATCAGCAATCATTGGCTCAACGATTTGATCGAGATCCACAACAAACTCAGCGGCGTAACTGGCGTTGTCATCTGGACGAAGCGCTGGACGCTCACCAGAGTTCAGTTCGTCAATGCGCTTGTTTGCGCGGTCAATCAAACTTTGCAGTACCTGCTTTTCATTGTCCATACCGCGGGCAATCATGATCTTGATTCGGCGCTTGGCAATTTCCAACGACTCAATCAAGGTGGCTTCTGTTGAAATACAGATCGACGCTTTGGCCTTCATTTCTGCAGTCCAGTCAGTGAAGGTGAAAGCTTGGTCGGCCAACAACGTGCCGATGTGCACTTCGATCACGCGACCTTGGAACACATTTTCGCCGTCAAACTCTTTGAGCATCTGGGCTTGGGTGGCATGTACAACGTCGCGGAAGTCCATGTGGTCTTTCAACGTGCCTTTGAAAGTGACTTTGACAGACTGTGGGATGGGCATGGTTGCTTCACCAGTCGCCAGTGCCAAAGCCACGGTTCCTGAGTCTGCACCAAAAGCGACCCCTTTGGACATACGCGTGTGAGAGTCACCACCGATAATCACATCCCAGTCGTCAACGGTAATGTCGTTGAGAACCTTGTGGATAACGTCGGTCATTGGCTTGTACTGATGCTGTGGGTCACGTGCGGTAATCAATCCAAACTTGTTCATGAAGTTCATGAGTTTGGGAATGTTGCGCTTGGCTTTGCGGTCCCACACAGATGCGGTGTGGCATCCAGACTGATAAGACCCATCCACAGTTGGAGAGATCACGGTGGCTGCCATCATTTCCAACTCTTGGCAGGTCATCAACCCAGTGGTGTCCTGAGAACCAACGATGTTGACTTTTACACGGACATCAGAGCCAGCGTGCAAGGTTGTGCCAGGTGTGACACCCACTGCGTTGCGGTTGAAGATTTTCTCAACGGCTGTGAGGCCTTGGCCTTCGTGAGAAATCTCTTTGGAAGTTGCATAGACTGGAGGAATGTCCATACCCAAGATGCCGCAGGCAGTTGTTTGCAGTTTCTTACCAAACACAACCGCATAGGACCCTTTGGCGCGAATGAACTCGAGCTTTTGAGGGGTCAAGGCAGAAGAGATGTCCGACAATTCTTTGGAGCCATCTTCGTTATACAGTTTCTTGGTCTTGGTGTTGATGGTGAGAACGGTGCCCGTGTCGATGGAATAGACTTGTTCCAAGACTGGTTCGCCATCTTCGTCCATGATTGGCTCGCCTTGATCATCCAACTTTTTGACCCAGTTCTTGAAGTCAATACCGATACCGCCGGTTACGCCCACAGTGGTCAAGAAAATCGGAGAGATGCCGTTGGTTCCGCCCACAATCGGTGCGATGTTGATGAACGGTACGTATGGGCTGGCTTGGATACCGGTCCACAATGCTACGTTGTTCACACCAGACATACGAGAAGAGCCCACACCCATGGTCCCTTTTTCAGAGACGAGCATCACACGTTTGTCTGGATGCTGTGCCTTAAGGTCAAGCAAAACTTGCTGCTTTTCTTTGTTGTGTTCAAAGAGACACTGTCCGTGTAACTCTCTGTCTGAACGAGAGTGTGCGTCACTTCCCGGAGACAACAAATCTGTAGAGACATCACCCACTGCGGTGACATAGGTGACAACCTGGATTTCTTCGTCCACTTCTGGAAGTTTGGTGAAGAACTCAGCCTGTGCATAACTGTTCAACAAATCGGTGGCGATGGCGTGGCCATTTTTGTACGCCGCTTCCAATCGATCGGTGTCGGCTTCGTACAAGAACACTTGTGTTTTCAACACGGCAGCGGCACTTTGGGCAATCGCTTCGTCCTCACCCAGTGCCAAGTCCAACAGAACTTCAACAGACGGCCCCCCTTTCATGTGAGACAGCAGTTCAAAGGCAAACTCTGGAGTGATTTCTGCTACGGTTGCAGCACCAGTGATGATGCGCTTGAGGAACTGCGCCTTGACTCCAGCCGCACTGGTGGTACCAGGAAGAACGTTGTAGATGAAGAAATTCAAAGAATCCGCTCTGTGCTCGTGATTGACATCAACGATTTGGTTGATCAATTCTGCAACAAGGTCTGCCTCTTCAATCGGCTTTGGGTGTAAACCTTGCTCTTTGCGAGTTTGGATTTGCTCTAAATAATCTGTGTATAAGCTCATGGGTACCTCATAGAAAGGACATGGAAAGGAAGATAAAGTATCTACACAAACCACATTCAACGGTCTAAACGTGGAAGGTGTTGCGCAAAATGACATAACCCGTTCAAGCGGGTCTTCTCAAGGAAAAATAATTGGGTATCTAGACCGTACTGGGGCTTGCGATGGCACCTATACTTCTACCCACTCCCCCTGCCATTTTGACCTGCACAGCGACAGGTACGTGATACAGTGACCATGCCACCATACCCACTGTAAAACCAGAGACCATCGATGCCCACAACCATCCTCAACACACCAACAATATTGAACAATGCTGGTTTTGGAACATCGTGATGACCCATGACTGGCTTGCGTTGCCCGGCATCCCTGCGGGTTCGGGTGTATGGGAGAGACTGCCTGTACGCACACTGGACTTTCAAGGGGTTCAAGACACCTCCCATAGACTGCGCTGGGACCTACAGTCCTTTGTCAATGAAGTCAACCCACACTACGATGACAACACCATCTTACTGGGACATGACCTGGGTGGTGTGGTGGCGGCGATATCGGCGATACAGAAAGCCCCGAAAGCAGTCGTACTAACCGGCACGGCGTTGGGACACTGGTGGGTGTTGACCAGACTCAGTGCGGCCCCAGTCCTCAATCGTTTCTTTTACCACACCTTCAAAGGAAACCTCTTCGTGCGCGTGGGTGGAGGTCGACAAACGCAGCATCGATTTATCAACCACCCCCACATACACGACCCAACAAAAATGAAGACCCTTGCAAAACAGATGAAACCACCAACAGGACTGGTCTCGGACCTCAAAGACAGTTGCCCTGTCTACATCATATGGGGACGCCAAGAAGTCTTTTATCCCGGATTCCTTGCCAAGTCCTTATCGAACCGACTCAAAGCCCCACTGTATTGGAATGATGGTGGCCACTATTGCATGTGGACACACCCAAAAGATTTCTTACAGTCTATGCAACAAATTGAAGACACTATACAAGACTAGACGGTCTACTGAGCGCCCAATCCGCGCTTTTCAATCAACGCTTCCACCGTCGGCTCTGAACCTCGAAACTGTCGATATGCCTCCATCGAGTCTCCAGCATTCCCTTTTGAATACACGTGTTCCAACAGTTTGTCGGCGGTGTGCCGGTCGAAGAGTCCACGCTCCTCAAAGAGTGCGTAGCCATCTTTTTCCAACACGGCCGCCCAAATGTAGCAGTAATAGTACGACGCGTAGCCACCAGCAAAAATGTGTGAGAAGTAGGTACTGCGGTAGCGAAAGCCAATCTGTGGAGGCAATCCAATGCGCTCGGCAACTTGTCGCTCTACTTCATCCACCGAGTCAGACGTGCCTTCTTGCATGTGCCAAGCCAAGTCCAAATACGATGCTGCGAGATATTCGGTGGTCATAAACCCTTGATTGAAATTCTCTGCGGCCGCCAGCTTGTCCATGAGTGCCGCGGGCATTGCTTCGCCTGTTTGGTAGTGACGGGCATACTCCATGACCACTTGTGGGTCACGGCCCCAGTTTTCCATCAGTTGCGATGGAAATTCGACGTAGTCTCGAACGACGTTGGTGCCAGACAGTGAAGGGTACTGTACCGAAGACAGCAAACCGTGCAAGGCATGCCCCAATTCGTGGAAGAGTGTTTTGACGTGTCCCGACGACAGCAAGCAGGGCGTATCCTTGGTCGGAGGCTCAAAGTTGCACACGTTGATGACAATCGGCAACGTGTCCTTGTCCAATCGGTGTTGAACCTGAAAACTGCTCATCCACGCACCACCCCGTTTGGATGGACGGGCATAGTAATCGGTGTACAACACGCCAACCACTGTTTCTCCAGACTTGTCGAGCACTTCAAAAGCACGAACGTCTGGATGATACACCGGCAACGAAGCATTCTCTCGAAATTGAATTTGGAACAATTTCTGTGCCACGGTCATCGCCCCTTTCAACACGTTGTCCAAAGAGAAGTAGGGCTTGACCTCCGCTTCACGAAAGTCGTACTGCTCAGTGCGTACTTGTTCGGCATAATACCACCAATCCCACGGTTGCAAAGGGCCGTCTTTGCCATCGGCGTGCAATTTTTCTTCCAACAGAGTGGCTTCTGCCTGTGCGCTGTCCACCGCGGCGTCCCAAATCTGGTCTAGAAAGGACAGCACTGCCTCTGGTGTTTTTGCCATCGAATCCTGAAGGACATAGGCAGCGTAATTGTCAGAGCCGAGCAACTGCGCTTTCTCCAGTCTAAGCGTTGCCATGCGTTGGGCAATATCAGAATTGTCGTGTGCGTTGCCCCTGCGCGCACGGTTGACATAGGCTGAATAGAGTTGCTCTCGTGCCGAACGGTTTTTGGCTTGGGTCAAAAAGGGATACAGGGTGATGCGGTTGGCTTTGAACAACCATCCGTCCAGTCCTTCTGCTTGTGCCAACTCGGCTGCACCTTCCTTTAAAGAGTCCGAAACACCGTCGAGTTCAGCGATATTGGTCAAGTGTACCGTTGATCCGTTGGTCTCAGCCAGCATATTGTCTCTGTACTGAGAAGAAAGGGTTGCCAACGCTCCATCCAACTCCTCCAACCGTTGTCGCTTCGTTGCTTCCAACTGCACACCAGATCTGGAAAATCGACGGTGGTACTCTTCTACCAACCGCTTCTGTTCAGCATTCCACGAAGAATCTGCATTGTCAACAAGCGTTTGAACCCGTTCGGAAAGTGCTTGACTGAGGTAGAGTCGATTGCGGTGACTGGCCATTTGCGCGCCAACCGTTTTTGCCAACGCACTGAGTGCTGGTGTGGCATCGGTTCCCAACAAACTATAAAACACCCGTGCAACCCGTGACAATGTGGCACCACTGCGTTCGAGTGCCGCAATCGTATTGTCAAAGGTTGGCGTTTGTGAATCCTGTTCAATCGCTTCATACTCTGCAACCTGTTCAGCAAATCCGGCTGCAAACGCTGGCTCAAAGTGCTCAAATTTAATCTGATCAAATGGAGGCACCCCGTGGGTGGTTGTATAGGCAGACAAAAATGGATTCATAAAACCTCCGACAAAAGTGTGTTTATTAGTATAATGAGATTTGATACAATGAGTAATGTGAATAAAAAGAGAATACGCTGTGATTTGGTTGGGTTTTCACCCTTTTATGATAAATAAAATCTGAAAACAAGTATCCTTCTGGAATCGATGAAATTAACAACTATTGAAAGAGATCATAATGGCAAGAGCAAAAGATTTAGAACCACACATTCAAGAAATACGAAATTTGCTGCGTAGCGAGGATGACTCTATCGTATCGACTGGGCTATCAAAGTGGGAGGCAGATTGTGGTGACAATTTCGAAATTTTCCTTGATATTTTAGAGGGGGTATTAACAACCCCTCTCAAGAGAATTTATAAAAGTAAACAATTGCGAAGAGATGATGCATGGTGGCATGAGAATTTTGCTCATAATCCAATGAGATTTTCAGCACTTTTTTACTCTTTTTCGGCAAAGAGAAACATTTTGTACTGGGTCTGTGAAAAACTACAGCAGTACGATGCTGAACGTTATATCGCATTCTCTGATTACATGAAGGCTGAAAAAAAGAGCGCCCAAATAGAAACGCTATTTAGTCAAGTTTACCACGTGATATATCATGCGGATGGAGAAAGCAAGCAGGATATAGATGGATTTTTGGTACAACTTGATACCCTTCTCAATTTGGTAACAGGACAAAAGAAGGACGATCTCTTGTTGGATGCAAGTCGTTTTTTGTTCAATATCGGTTTCCCAGATGTATATCGTTACTTATCCCAAAACCCTCAAAATTATCGTGCGGATAATCAAGCGGACTTACTATACGATATCCTCGCAGACTCTCGCAATGTTTTCACAATAGATAAACAATTAGCGATCAAGGAATTGGTTGTTAATCTATCAAACAGAGGCACAAGTAGAGCCGTAGGTCTTGGCTCTATGATAGCTGAATCCCAGCCAGAAAATACGATAAAACTATTTTCTAGCGTTCTTCAGCGTATACGCAGTGGCGTATACTATGGGCGAAAGAATCAGAGTGATGCATTGTGTTGTATGGCCTATGTTCTCTGCAGTACCATTAATCAGACCCTTCCCAAAAAAGGAAAAAAACTAACTCATGATATCGTTGTATGTGCTAAGGAGATCTTTCCATATAGAGAGGTTACGCTTCAAGAGTTTCACCATGAATACGAAAGACCATGGTATCATGATCTAGTTGAACAAGAATATGACGAAGAGACACTCTATCGTCACTACGTAGATAAATTGGTACCATATCATGTTCAAACTCAGATTTTCTTTGCACGGTTAGCTTTGGTATTTTATGATTCTATTGTACAAGATACATACTCTATTCTTTCAAGTTTGATGGATCGTGTCTTTAAAGGTCCTTCCTCTTTAAAGGAGACCGCACTGAAAAATATCGCTTGGTTGTTTCTTACGGAGCGTCCAATTGTGACCCATCATTCTCATGAAATGAAGGAGGGAGAAAGGATATTACGAGATGTCATCACACGAGACAATTGGATTAAGTTGCTCAAAAATAAATTAGACGAGGGAGAGCGTCTAGTCCTCTCTCAAGCATTAGAACAAGAGCATTGCTGATTGATACAGTTCTCGTTAGAGAATCTAAAAAATAGCCCTTAAAATACTGTTGATAACACAATGATAAAGAAACCAAGTGATCATCAAGCCATCCGTTCTGCCTCGGTGAAGGAGAACTCCATAGCACCAAATCACTTCCTGTTTTACCCATTCCTCTATCAAGCGTGTACCCATGCAATGCGCAGGCTGAATCTGTATAGAAGATTGCCGAAAGAACACACCAAACTGGTGTCATTACAGACCTCAACCATCTGCATTGTTCGATAAATCTCTTCTCTATTTTCCCATGAAAAATCAAACTGGTTACATCTGTATCCCAACTACAAGACTGTGAAGAAGCATAACTTCAGTACCGTCTTAAAAATATGTTGGCATTGTTGTGATTTCGTCCACCTGTACAGGGCTATTGCAAAACCAATTGTAGAGCATGCCTTTGCTGTTCAAATTTCCCCCGATTGTTTCGCTGCAACTTTCTAAGGTTTAGTATTTTCCATTGAATGGATGGAAACTCTGCGAAGTTATATACATCCCAGTTTGATTCTAGATTGTGAAACCGTAGAAGACATTCTTTGTTTTGTGAGGATAATGAACCTATGATGGTATCAATCAGTCTCATTCTGGTTTGCTCAAAATCACCATAGGAAAAAGGAAGATGAGACATTCCTTGAAATTGATTGGTAAATGCCGTTCGCTGATCTGTCAGACTTGGTTCAAGAAGTTCATGCACTGGGCGAGAGGCCCCAAGAAGATAGAGTAAAAATCCTGTTTTGATTTCATTTGTAAAGCCTTCATTGTCGAGGAGTAGTTTGACATCAAATAAATCACGTGGATGTTGGCGATCCAAAGCCGCACAAACCTTTCCACCATACAACTGACCAATTGAAACAAGTGGCATTTCCACAAAGGCATTAAAAAAGTCGGATGCCCTATCGCACAACAATTGAGGTTTTGGAGGTTGGATACAGCCTCTTTTTACCAAATTGACCTCAATTTTGATTCTTGCTTGCCCATCGGCAATCAATAATTTGCCTTTTTCTGATTGGTTTTGAACTTGTAAACGTAAAGATGTTTCAAGACTGGTCTGTAATTCTTGAAGACGTTCAGCGATATGCTGTAGGGTTTCTGTACGAGGCTCAATGGGTATATAGGTGAGGTCGATATCTACAGACAATCTCGGAAGATTACGATGAAACAAATTGATCGCGGTACCGCCATGCAGTGCAAAGTCGGTGATTTTTGCAACCTCAGGCAAAACTTTTAAGAGCAATCGAACCTGCTGTTCATACATTGGAGAGAATGTCATTGTGTCCACTCCAAAGGAACCGTGATTTTATATTTGGCGTCATATCGGCCATTTGGCACGATGGACCGTTTACCAGATCCCAACGAAATCTTGCTGACATCGATGTATCGGAACCAAGCATGCCCAAAATGCTCTCCCAAAAAGAGAAACAATCGTTTCACCTTGATGGATGAACAGTTTTCGAGCAAAAATTGAACTGTTCGAGGATGTAGATTGTTGAGGCTTTCCATTAATTCATAGCACTCGGATAATTCTTGATGATTGGGTGCAAGGTGTAAACACTCCAATATTGCACGAGCAGGACTGGATATGGGAACTGAAAATCCTTTGACATGGTGATCTCGGAGTCCCTCCTCTTTGGGTAGGAATGCACTTGTAAAAAACGAGTGGGAATGAGTCCAGTCGTAATCTCGGAACCATTTGGGAAGCTGATTTCCTGTTTCGGAAAACAACACCAGATTGCTGGTTCCAAGATCAAGGTACTGCCCATATCCTTGTAAATTTAATGCTGTTCTGCCACCAAGATGAGGGGAAGATGTTGTTTGCTGCAGAGCATACAGACCACCAAAGATATCCACCTGGTCGCCCACCCGTATATAGGCTCCATGACCAATGGAGCGGAGCCAGTTGGATTGTACATACCTTTTTTGCAAGCTGTAAGAGTAGCCTAGTTGTTCCAACGACGAACTAAGCAAAACCACTCCAAAGGGGGTATTGGTTAGCAATTTGTTTATTTTATTTAATGTAACTATACTCACAGTATATTTTTAGCATAAAATATAAACTATGTCGATCCAGTTTGGGCTTTTGCGTAAAGACCATTAGACCTTTGGTGACACAAACTTGATGCCAAACTGGTTGAATGGTGAACCTTCATCTTAACGTAGTTACCGAAACCACATCCGTGTAGCAGATTGCCGAAAGAACACACCAAACTGGTGTCATTACAGACCTCAACCCGCCCCTGTTGTACAACCCGACCGCCGATAGTGCTCTAAGAACTCGGAAGAGAAATGATGCGTTGTGTCTGCATCTGCACACATCCGTTCCAACCAGTCTTGACTCACTTTGTGATCGGGAAAAGTCGCAACAAAACGAACCGTCAACTGTGCAGCAAGATCCAGATCCGATTGAATCAACCAGTGCATCGCCTCATCAAAGAATCGAGGCTGAACCAGCTCAGGCTTCCCCATCAAGTCGGTAAAGAGCGGTTCTAGATCTCCCGTATCGACCGTTTTGGTCAATAGAAGCTGCCACGAGGACGGACGACGCATCGCCCAGAACCACAGTCCACCAAACAAACACATC
>CBFICN010000073.1:0-17477 GCA_965661045.1 uncultured Myxococcota bacterium | reverse complement strand
AAACTGATGCTGAACAACTTAAAGTGGAACTGTTGAAGACGCCTGAACTTGGTGAAATGGAGACGCTGTTGACACTGGGGTTTGTGTTGTTGACTGTTACGCTGGAACTGTTGGCACTTGCCGAAACACCAATGGAGTCAGTAACAGTGGCGGAGCAATAGAAACTTTGCCCAACATTGCTGTTTCCAGCTGTCAGAGTAAAGGACGAACCAGTGGCAACCTGCGAACCATTTCTAAACCATCGATAGGTTGGTGTGAGAGAGCCATCTTCGGGGTCAGAACCAGAAGCTGAACACGAGAGGGTTGTGCCAGTGACCACACCTGAACTTGGTGAAATGGAGACGTTTGAGATGGATGGAGGGTTGTTGCTGATTGTTCCGGATGCGGATGCACTGTCGGACGCACCGTATCCATC
Organism: uncultured Myxococcota bacterium; assembly: GCA_965661045.1. Taxonomy (GTDB): domain Bacteria; phylum Myxococcota_A; class UBA796; order UBA796; family UBA796; genus CAJWHX01. The sequence continues at coordinate 17,062 of CBFICN010000073.1, read as the reverse complement.
CGTTGTAGAGGTGGTACAGGTAAGGGTGCCACCAATGGGGGCATTGCTTGGGTTTAATGAAATACTGGAACCAGTTCCGATGGTGTTGCCATTCACAGTCCAAACGTACGAGATTGTAAGAGACTCACCGTCCGGATCATTGGCGTTTGTGCTACACGTTACTGTATCGGTTTGTTCTGGTTGGGTGTTTGACAGTGTTGGCGTGAGAACATTGGGGGAACGGTTTCCAACGGTGACACTTGTTGATGCAGAATCAGAACCACCGTTGCTGTCGGACACTGAAGCCACACAAGAAATCGAATCTGTCGGACTGATGGAATGGCTGTTCAAATTGACGGAGGCACCCGAAGTGAGTGCTGAGCCATTGACCCTCCAAGAATACGTTGGAGACACTGATTGATCTGGGTCAGAAACTGATGCTGAACAACTTAAAGTGGAACTGTTGAAGACGCCCGAACTTGGTGAAATAGAGACGCTGTTGACACTGGGGTTGGTGTTGTTCACTGTCACACTAGAACTGTTTGAACTGGCGGAAGCGCCGTTGTTGTCGGATACGGAAGCCGAGCAATAAAAGGTGTCGCCAACGTTGCTGTTGGACATACTGAGGGCATAAGAGTTGCCGGTTGCGACTTGAGAACCATTTTTGAACCATTGATACGTTGGGGCTAAGGTTCCGTCGTCGACGTCTGAACCAGAGGCTGAGCACGACAGGGTTGTTCCAGTCACCACACCTGAGTTTGGCGAGATGCTTGGGGTATTGATCGTTGGATTGGTGTTTGCAATCGTGACGGAGCTCGATGTCATTGTGGTTGCGGTGCCATCTGAACTGGTCACTTCACAGGTTAAGGTTCCGCTGACCGTTGTGGTATTGGGTGTCAAGACAATGCTCGACCCTGTTCCAATCGTCGAACCATCCATGGTCCAAACATAGGACAAACTGGTGCTGTCTCCATCTGGGTCACTTGCATTTGCCGAGCAACTGACGGAATCGGTACTGCTTGGATTGGTGTTTGAAATGGTGACACCAGAATTGATGGGGGCTCGATTGGCGATGCTGATTGAGACGTTGTCACTGTCTGAGCCTTGATGGGGGTCCGAGACGATTGTTTGACAAGAAAGCGTATCAAATGGACTGATATTGTGTTGGGACAGATCAATGCTATTGCCAGTTGCGATTGGAGATTGATTGACAAACCATTGATGGGTTGTGGTGAGACTGTCTTGATCGGTGTCAGACGTTGTCGCTGTGCACGAAATGGTGTCGTCGTTGTGTACCGCACCCGCAGGGGATATAGTCAGACTGGTGATGTTGGGTGCAGAGTTTAACACTTCTACCGTGGAACTGGATCCGGAAACCGAGCCATTGTCATTGTCGAAGGCTTCAGCTGTGCAAAAAAGCTGGTCTCCCACATTGGTGTCTTGAGCAGAAATTGTGTATTCTGCGCCATTTCCAATCGGGGTAGATCCGTTGAACCACGTAAAGTACGGAGGTAGAGTGCCATCGTCTAAGTCTGAGATGCTGGCAGAGCATACCAGTGTATCTCCAGTGAGTGCAGTACTTGCGTTAACAGAAATATTGCCAACCACAGGTGATGTGTTGTCAATGGAGACGCCTGAACTGCTTTGGGTTACTGTGCTGCCATTGGCATCTGTGACAGCAACGGTACAGGTTACGATGTCGTAGGGAGAGGACACTTGGTTGTTCAGTGTCCACTCTGCACCTTGATGTGTCGCACCAGCATTTGAGTTCCAAGTGTAGACGATGCTGCCATTCAAGTTTCCATCGTCGATGTCGGATGCCGTAGCCGAGCAAAGCAAGGTGCTGTTGGTCGCAATGCCAGTATTGGGCGATACAGTTGGAACAGAAAGGGTTGGGGTAGAGTTGTTGATGACAACGTCATTGGACTGCAGTGTTGAGCCATTATCAGTGCCGTCATTTGGTATTATCTCACAGCGAACGGTATCGTCTACGTCAAAGTCATTGCCGTCGAGTGTGTCGGATTGTTCTCCAATTAAAGTATTGTTGACATACCAGGCATAGTCAAACGATATGTTGTCACTGTCATCGTCGGATGCACCTTGGGGGGCACAGTTCAGAATGCTGTTCTCAAATGCAGTGCTTGGACTGAGTGTTACCGATGTTATTGATGGAGGAGTGTTTTGTACCGTCACCGTGTTGCTGTATACGGCTGTACCAGCATCCGTACCGTCAAATGGGGTGACGCTGCAGTGAACATCATCCCCTTTGTCAAAATGGTTTCCATCAAGACTGCTTTGTGTCCAGCCCGTACTGGTGCCATTGACAAACCACATGTAATTGTTTGTCAGTGTAGACGCGTCTGCTGGGTCCACATCGGTTGCCGATGGATGGTTGCACACAATGGTGTCGGCTTCTTGCACAGTGGATGCTGACAGCTCGGCATTGGTCAAGACAGGGGCTGTATTGGCAATGGTCAATGGCGTGGTCATGATTGTGGTGCCTGTTTCCCATCCGTCTTCTGGAGTGACTTGACAGTATACCGCATCCCCTTTGTTGAAATTATTGCCGTCAATGCTTTGGCCAGTGACCGAAATGGTGTTGTTGACAAACCACTCAATGGTGGTTGCAATGGTGTCGCCATCTTCATCATACAGGTTGCTGGTGAGGCAGTCGATGCTGTCACTTTCTCGAGCACTGGTCAATGAGGTGTTGATGGTACCGACACTTGGTGGCGAGTTGAGAACTGTCGTGCTCAAACTAACCGAATCACCCAGTCCCATTCCATCATTGGGTGTCACTGTCACTTCCCATACATCTCCACGTGTGGTGTCTGCATAGGGAATGGTTGCACTGGTATGTGTGCTTTGAGTACCATTTCGATTCCAAATATACTCATAGGCAATGGGGTCGCCTTCAGCATCAAACGCGTCAACATCGATCGAAATGGTTAGGTCATCGGAGGATGTTGGGGTTGGGTTGTCAAAGGAGATATCGGGTGCTTCAGGCAGTTCGTTGATGAAGATTTCAACGTCGTCCATGACACCAAACCCATCAGAGTCAATGGCCCACAGGGATATGACGTGGTTTCCAGGAGTGAGGTTTTCAGCGTACGTTACCACGGTGCCATTTGGTAGGGCAGGATTTTCGGAGAACACTCCGTCGTAGTTTGAGTTCCAGCGAACAGAAAGGTCTTCGGGAGCATCGTTGGCATCAGAGACCAGTCCTTGAAACAATATTAGGTCGCCTTGATTGTACCAAGCTCCGTCGGCTGGTTCTGTGATTTCTACTTCTGGACCGTATCCAACAATTAGTTCGGCTATTGTGCTACAGCTCGTATTGACTTCATCGGTGACCGTGAGTGTAATGGTTTGGACCCCCACGCTGGCTTCTGGCAATCGCGCAACAAATGCCCCAGTTTCATCAATCTCAATATCTGTCCAAACCCCATCCAGATCGGATGACACTTCTACGGTGAGTTCTTCTATGGGAATGTCTTGATCAAATACGGAGCCTTGCAGAATAACTTCGACACCTTCGGCCACAATGAGTTCATGCTCTTCGGTTGTGATCCCACAGTCTGGTTCATGGTTGGGACCTGGAATTGAGATGCTCACCGTTTCAGAACTGCTTCGAGCTCCATTTTCAGTTGCTGTGAAGGTGAGGGTGTGATTCCCAGCATTCAATAGTAAACTATCAGAAAAAATACCATCTTCGTTGGGTGTGTCGTCGGTATTGAGCATGCCCTGTACCGAAGATGTCCACGCACCTTCCAACAAAGGAGACAGTCCATCTGGGTCGGTTACTTGTACAATCAAGTCGACAGGAATGTTGGTGTAATAATTGGCGTTTGGGTTTGGGGACAAGATTTCAATCGTTGAAGCAGAATTTGGAGCCACAAAAATGTTTTCGACAGTCTCCCCAAGTTGGTCTTCAGGGTTCAGAACTTGTAGTGTAATCGGTATGGTGCCCGATTCTGTTATCTCTACGTCGCATACGGTATTCCCCCCAGCATCAACATTTTCCCAGACGCACCATTCGGTATCGCCTACTTTCCACAACGTTCTGAGTGAATTGGGTTGAGATGAGTAGACTGGGTCCTGAACATAGCCAACCAGTCGAACGCTTTCGCCTTGTTGCAACACATCTTCCGGGGTAGGCCAAGTAATCATGGCCGTGGGTAATACCACAGTTTCCTTTACGGGTTCAGTGGTGCATCCAATTAACAATGCGAGTAGAGACATGAGGTACCTCGAGCGATTCTTATTTTCCAAAGCAGTATATCAAAGATTGAACTCTGTTGTGCTTTGTTCATGAGATGGGGGTGTCTCCCACTGATTTGCTGATCGATTGCTGTTAAAATTTGGTATGATGGCAAACAGTAGAGAAAACTTGTGGTTCGGAGAGTGGACATGAAAGTACAAATCGGTTTGGTGGCATTGCTGATGGCGTGTCGTGGTGGTGAAACGGTAATTGAGAAACAAAGCAACTCTGCGCCGGTTGTGATGATTGGCAGCCACTCACCGGATGCTGAAATCTTGGAAGGGTACGTGGAGACCTTTCGCGCCACGGTATCCGACGACGACAATGAGTTTGATGAACTGAGTGTGGCTTGGTATGTCGGTGACGAGATTGTGTGCGATTGGCAAACAGCCTCACCAGCCGGAGAGTCTTTTTGCGACATCGTGTTCAACGAAGAAGACAGCAACGTCATTGTAGAGGTTCGAGACCCACAAGGCGCCGGTGGACGCTCAGAGATTTCTGTGGTGGTTGTTCCAACCGACGCCCCCACGGTCGAGATTTTGTCGCCAGTTCAAAACTCCAATCATTATTCCGATCAACTGATTCAGTTTTCGGCTGTGGTGGGGGACAATGAAGACAGTTCTGAAGAGTTGATTGTCACGTGGTCCTCTAATTTAGATGGAGAACTCGTTTTGGACACCAGTCCCGATGCAGACGGTATCATCTCTGATTATGGATACCTGTCTGAAGGCCAACATGCGCTTGAACTCAAGGTGGAAGACTCGTCAGGTAAGATTACCAAAGATCAACTTGTGGTGACGGTGGGAGAAGCAAATTCGGTGCCCTTGTGCGAGATTTTGGAGCCTACAGACGGTACCGCAAGCGTGCTGGGTGAGTCGTTGGTTTTGCGCGGTACGGCGTCAGATGCCAATATTCCAGTCACCGATTTGACAGCGATGTGGTATTCCGACAAGGATGGTAATTTGGGAGTCAGTTCGATTACGTCCAATGGAAACATCACCTTGAGTGTCAATGATTTAAGTGCCAACGACCACGTGTTGGGGTTGCGCGTAGAAGACGAAGTGGGAGCGGTGTGTGTGGACGAGGTCCTTGTATCCGTCGGTGAAGCGCCAACCGTTTCGATTGAGGCCCCTCAAAGTGGAGAGGTATTCAGCGTTGGGGAGAGCATTTTGTTCAACGGAGTGTTGAATGACGCAGAAGATTCCATGAGTGATTTGAGTGCTGTATGGGAATCGTCGTCTGATGGTCAAATCGCTTCGGGTGTGCCGAACTCTCAAGGGTATCATCAACTGTCGTTGAACACCCTCGAAGCAGGGGTGCACACGATCACGTTGACAGGAACCGACACGACTGGCCTAATTGGATCAGACACGGTGACCATTCGCATCAATACTCCACCGACACAGCCCATGGTGACGCTTTCACCCAGTACCGTGTACGCCACCGCAAATTTGACAGCGACAGCCACAGGCTCCATCGACGAAGATGGTGATCCAATTTCCTTTACCTATCAATGGTATGAGAATGGTGTGTTGAGCGCCAACGTGTTGACCACGGTTCCGGCTGCTGAATTGGATGTGGGTGACGTCTGGACAGTGCGTGTTACACCAAACGATGGATATGCGGACGGAACATTTGCTGAAGTGAGTGTGACCGTTGAAAACAGTTTGCCGACGGTTGCAACACCGGTCATTTCCTCTAACGCGATCGCTGTGTACAATGATTCGATTCTATCTTGTTCAACCTCGGCAACCGATGCCGACGAGGCTGTCAGTCCAACCTATACGTGGAACCTCAATGGCGCGGTTGCAGTGGGGTCAACCGTAGACTTGAATGACTACACGCTCGTTCCGGGGGATGCAATTTCTTGTACCGCTTTGGTTACGGATTCCAACGGTGGTACATCCAGTGCGAATGTTTCTGGGGTGGTTGAGAATCGAAGCCCAAGTGTAAGCGCGGTCTCTTTGAGTCCAACAGCACCGACAACCCAAGACAGTGTGACTTGTTCTGTGGCCTCGATCGATCTGGATGGGGATGTGTTGACAGAGTCCATCGAATGGTTTGTCGCAGGAACCTCGGTCGGAACAGGAACCACCTTGGATTTGTCCTCACTTGGCATCAGTCCCAGTGACTTGGTGGAGTGTGTGGCGACTGTGTCAGATCCATCGGGGGCTTCAGACCAGCAGTCCAGTACGGTGACCGTGACCAATACCGATCCAACGATTGATGTGTTGACACTGTCTCCAACCGAACCAACCCTCAACGATACGTTGTCCTGTTACGCTGAAAGTAGCGATGTTGATGGTGACAGTCCGTCTCTCTCGTTCGCGTTTACCAATCAGACAACCGGCTCGAACTTTGCGCCAACCAGTACCACCAGCAACGTGGCCACGTTGGACGTGAGCAGTACCGATGCCGATTATGACCATGTACTTACCTGTTCGGTGACATCGACCGATACAGATGGTGGCAGTGTGATGGATTCGATCAGTACCACGATTGTCAATACTGCACCGATCTTTGATCAAGGTGCCGTCATCACGCCAAACATCGTCGAGATTGGTACCAACGTAGCCTGTACTGCAACCGCCTCAGACCCAGATGACGGGATCGCCTCGTTGACATACGTGTGGCAAATCAACGGTGTGCAGGTGTCTACCGGATCTTCGTGGACCGTTAATTCCAGTGCCGCCAATGTGGGGGATTCGTTGACCTGTCGTGCCATCGCCACCGACCTCGAAGGCAATGCCACGGCATCGACCTCTATACCGGCCATCATTGACAATACAGTACCGGTTGTGAGTGCGGTGACGTTGAATACGCTCAGTCCTTATACCAACGACGTGCTCACGGTGTCTTCAAGTTCCTTTGACTTTAACGGAGATGCGGTCTCGCTTGGATACGAATGGCACGTTGTGGATGCCAGTACGGGACAGGACAGCATTGTACAAACCGGAATTGGTTCCAGTTTTGCGTCTTTGGATGGGGCACAAAGCTTTGCGTTCGATCGCGATGATGAAGTCTATGTGACCGTGACCCCCAACGACGGTACCGACGATGGAAGCACTGTAGAGTCCGACCACGCACTGGTGTTGAATTCGGCTCCAACAGAAGCAGTGATTGCCTTGACCAGTACGGGCAATCCTCCCGTCGAAAATGAAGACGATTTGGTCTGTACCATCACGGGACCATCTACTGATATTGATGGAGACCCAGTGACCTATACCTACAACTGGTATGACTCAACTGGAACCCTTGTACAGATCGCTCCAAATACAACGGTATCCGAAGACACATTCTTGGGTGAGGATCTCAACATGCCCGGTTTGTGGGAGTGCGAAGTGGTCGCGTCGGATGGTACAGACGCAACCAGTGTCATCTCGGATATTGAAGTGGAAGCCGACTGGGCTGGGGCATTGACCTTTACCAATTGCGGACAAACGGGTGTGTCGGGGCCATCGCAGGCTCAATGTGATGCGACCTATGCGGGGACTACACTCGATACGATGGTCGCAGTGAGTGGTGGAATTCAGACCGTCATGATTCCATCTGACGGTCGATACTCGATTACTGTCGCTGGAGCCGCTGGATATTCGGCAACTTCCAACGGAGGTTACGGGGCTGAAGTCTATGGGGAGATTGATTTGCTTGAAAATGACGTACTTCAGATTTTGGTTGGTCAAATCGGAACTGGCGGTAGCTACGGAGGTGGTGGCGGTGGAACATTCGTCGTGGACAACGCGGGGAATCCATTGCTCGTTGCCGGTGGTGGTGGCGGACAGGATACTCGATACGCCGAGTGTTCAAGTATGCACGCATCGATCAGTACCACTGGAAACCCAGCCTGCTCTTGTAGTTCTGCTGGCTATAGTGCGGGCAGCAATGGTGCCGGTGGTGGTGGAAGCACCGGCGGCGGCGGTGGTGGATTCAACAGCAATGGTGGTGGGAACTCTGGCGGTTTTGCCTTTGTCAATGGTGGTCGAGGTGGCACTGGAACACAAGGGTCTGGCGGCTTTGGTGGCGGTGGTGGAACCGATGACGACCAAGGTGGTGCTGGCGGTGGTTACTCCGGTGGTGCTGGATGCAACGAAAATGGAAATTCTGGTGGGGGAGGGTCCTACATGTCTGGTAGCAACACCAGTGGCGCAACGAGCAGCAACAGTGGCCATGGCTACGTGATCATCGACAAATTCTAATCTCAGGCTACTCTATGCTTTGGGCTTTTTCATTCTTTGTGCTGTCTTCACTGAGTTGTACGAATGGTGTGGATTCTGAATCTCCAGCGTCGACGGTTGGTTCAAGTCAAATCCAGAAGACGTCTAAGCAGAAGCGACTTCCAAAAGCGGTACCGCCGTCCAAGCCCATGCGGGCACCCATATTTGACTCAACCAATCACCGTTTAATTTCCCAGATTCATCAAGGTAGACTTGAGACCTCGTTGTCTGAGTTGCAACGTCACACCAAACTGAACCCTGCAGATGGTTTTGCCCGTATGATGACTGCGTGGGTGGCCTCGCGGCAGGGCAATCATGCTCTGGAGAAAGAACAGATAGAAGGAATGTCTACGTTGAGAAAGGGAGCCTACGCCTTTTGGCGTGCCTTGACCGTCAGCGAGCGAGAGGCTTTGTTGGAAATGTACATTGCCGATGCTTGTCTACAAAATCATATGGAACCCTGTCCCAATCGACCCAGTCCAGCACCGGAATTGTATCCCCTCTTTGAGCAAATGGCTTGGGTGTCTCACCGTGAAGACCGATTGGAAACTTGGCTCCGAACAGACACGGAGTGGGACGCCAAGACGGTTGCGAGCGATATCGGCTTGCGTGAGGGAATGCACATCGCCGATGTCGGAGCGGGAGAAGGTTGGTTCTCGATACCTTTTGCTGAGGTCGTTGGAGACACTGGGCGGGTGTATGGTGTGGAGATTGATCGAAGTTACAAAACTTTTCTGGACTTTGTAGCCACAGAATTTGATTTGCCACAGCTCCAAGGAATTCAGTCTGGTCCAGAAGGTCCAAACTTAACCAGTGGAACACTGGATATTGTGTTTGTGTGTGAGGTGATGAAAGCCGTGGTGACCGATCAGCAAGTACACGATGACCCCACCTATTATGAACGGGTGGCATTGCCCTTTGTTCAGCGACTGGTGGATGGACTCAAGCCAACTGGACGCTTGGTGTTTATTGAACACGATATGCCCGACGGTGTTTTGAAGGGTACTTCGGAATCCTTGTTGCGCCGTTTGATTGACGATGCTGGGCTGAAGGTGGTGGAGCGTGGGACTCAATATGGTCCATTACAGTTGATGTTGATTGCGGAGCGGTGACTCAGTCTTCTTGTGTTCAATCTTTTGGAACAATACGGACATCTTCAATGTCGTCTTCATATAGAGGTTCGGTATTTTTGTGGGATTCGTTCACTTGTTGTGGCGGTTGTGACACTGTTGAAGCGTCAGTGGGCAGGGTGTTTGTATCAGGCTCCGTGGGTGTAGCCGGCGGACTGTCCTGTTGCTTTGTAGCCGGTTCTGTTACTGGGGCTTCCAGATTGGTGGCTGGTACCTGCTTGAGTTCGAGTGGTGTATCGCTTGTCAAATCGTCTGATCGGTCTGATGGATAGATGTAGTCAAATAGTGTGTGCTCCATGGTGTTGACGAGCAGGGTATGTGGTTCCTCAATCTCTTTGCCCCACAATTGTTGCCACCACAAACTCATGCGCGTGCGAAATCCAAGTTTGTGTTCGACCATTTTGTGGGCTTTTTTGTCATTGCTTAAGTTCTGTCTCGCTTGTCGCAGGGCTTTGTTGACGGCTTCTATTTCGATGTGGGCTTTGTTGCCCGCTTTGTCTCCACAATAGTAGCTTTGGCCACGACGACACCGTCCATTCGAATATTGAATGGGAATAGAGGCAAATTCTTTGGCCAACTCTTGCCCAGCTTCACGGATGTCGTTGTGCTCACCAAGCAAGTACTCTCCAACGATTGGTCGTTTGACAAAGAGCAAAAATACCCCGAAGGCATCTTGTACTTCAGGAGAGTAGGTGACTCGTACATCCAATCCTTCAATCGATGCAGTGGTGTACTGAAGGGTACAAGGAATCAGTTGATAGCGACCCACGGCAAATAGGTTTGCCTTCCCTTTTTTACCGTTGTACCAGCAGTCGGGGTTGCGCCCCCCCTGGTGTTGGCGGACTTCTTTAATGCTCATTTCGGTTATCGACTTGCCGAGGTGTTTTTTTGGCCAGTCTCCAGGAGAGTCACCCGCTCTCCCTCGATTGACAGACGTATAATCCCCTTCACCAGAGGCGATGAGATCCAACAAGGGCATTACATCATCGGTGAGTTGAGTCAGTTCTTTTAAGGTAAAAGAGAGGGTTTCTGCATGGGCATCCTGAGGAAGGGACAACCAAAGCGCGAGAAACAATGGTGCGATCATTGAGGGCTTCATAGGGTACCACATTGTACAACACCTCAGTTGATTCGTCTATTGCAAAATTTAGAGACCTTAGAGAATGTAGGTTAGTACGACATAATAATGGATGAATGCTGCCAGCAGTACACAGGCGTGAAATATTTCGTGATAGCCGAAAGTTGCTGGGCGTGGATCAAAAAGTTGAAACGCGTAAATCAATCCTCCGGCTGTGTGCAATAGGCCTTCTGTTGCAACGAGCAATGTGCAGGTCCACCCACAGGTTTCCAGCATTTCAGGAAACAAAGGCAATCCCAACCATCCCAAAGCGATGTAGACCGATGTTCGAAACACTTTTGGAGAATCCACCCACACCAAATTGAGAAAGACACAAAAGGCGACACCAGCCCACAGTGCCCACAAGACAAAAGTGCTGTACCCACTTGTGAAAGCCAGCCAGCAAAAGGGGGTGAAACAGCCAGCAATCATGACGCTGATCATGACATAGTCCAACCGTCGTATCCACACTTCGCCAGCCACAGACCAGGTCAGTCGATGGTAACTAGAAGATGTACCCAGCATGCCGCAAAATCCAAAACAGTACAACGCGATGGGTGCGATGCTCGCAGCAGGCGTCACGTAGAGTAGGTACAGTGCAAGTACGATGGACACAAAGAAGCCGTACTGATGAGAGACCCCGCGGTAATACGGTTTTGGTTTTGATTGATCGGCGTAATAGGAAACAGGTCTCATGTATTTTTCTAACCGATGTAGAGAACCAAACTGATAAAAGTATGTCAAATTCATTCAATAGATCAAAAGCAAACGGGTGTATTTGCAGGTTCTTTGATTGAATTTCCATGTGTGCAGTCGTGTAAAATTATGTATTTCAGTTCGGATATACAATGGTCGTATACTGATGGTAGTCATTCTTCGGAAGATAGTATGCGTTTGTTGTTTTGTTCAATCGTGTTTGTGGTGATATTGGTTGTAGCCATAGGCGTCAATGGCCATTCGCTGCTGAGTTTTTTCGATCTACCATCGCTCATTTTAGTAGTTGGGATGACGCTGTGCGGAACGTTTGCTTCACATAGCCCCAAAACAGTGCTTCAGGCATTCAACATGGCGTTGTCTGACCATCAATCGGATGCGGACCCTGGTAAAGAAGCTGTGTTTCACGACGCCTCTCGTTTTGCAGCGGCCAGCGGTGTGCTCGGTTCACTGATTGGAGTTGTAAAAATGTTGCAGGTCTTAGATGACCCGTCAGCCCTTGGGCCTGCGATGGCGGTGGCCTTGTTGACCATGTTCTATGGTCTCATTCTCAGTCAGTTTGTCTTTTTGCCTCTGGGCAGACGGATTGGAAGTGGTCACCGACAACCCCTTCAGTGTACCAACACGGAAGGGGTTGCTTCTCTTGGAATTCTTATTTTTGGACTGTGCCTTGTAGGAATTTGCTGTGTTGTGATGATGTGGTCTTTTCTGTGATGGGTTTGTGTTAACAATATTATGGACCATCAAAGGAGCGGGTGCGCGAGGTGATCTTCCAGTCTCCTTCGGCATCTTTTCCCAGTTGAACGCTAAAGTATAGAATGTCTTCACTGTTGGGAATGGCAAAAACAGACACCCTTCTATCTGTCTTAAGTGCAAGTTCATTACAAAATGCAACCATTACAAAATGCAACATGGATGCAAATAGAATCTAATCACAAACAGGGTTCAAAGACAGTGAGAAAAATCCAATAACAAGTATCTCAAAACATACAAATATGGTGGAGGCGACGGGAATCGAACCCGTGTCCACATCTAGGCGGCAATCAGCCTCTACGTGCGTAGTCACGATACATACTAGATCTCAAGCCGCCTCGTGACAGGCAACCCAAGCGAGAACTGATAAAATTGTTTATCGTCCACTTTCCCCTCAGTTAGAAGGTCCACAGACTATCTTGGTAAACATACGCCTCAACAATCACCCCAAGCAACGAAGGTCAAGACGGCAATAGCGGCTATTAAGCGGCTACTGCAAAGTGTGCGTTATTGTTTGCAACTATAATAAATTTTTCAGAGATTAACGAGGATCTGAGATCTCGACACGCAACATCATCCCAATACCCGAACCTGTCGAAAGCCTTTGCGCCCCCATAAAGTTTGAACATTGGTTGTTTAAAACTCTCACTGTCAAAGAACGATGTGCACCGAAGTGCCCATTCAATATACACCAAAACGAAAGGAATTCCAAGCATCGGACAAAACTTTGGCATTTTTGCAAGGAGAAATCTTGTAAACCAAAGAGAAAGAGATGTAGATATTCCAGAAATGCAATACACTGTGTGGGTGTATAAATCAGGAGTATTGAAATGACAATGCGCTTACGATTGGCTATGTGTGCCATTGGAATTGTGGGGTGCCAGACATCCCCAGAAGGTTTACGAGAAACACCCGTTGGAACAGGGCCGATGGTCCGAGTCGATTGGGATGCCCATCCATTTCCCGATGTGCCATTCCCAACCAACTTGGCAACCAGACCCGATTCGGATTCTCCAACAGGACGTAGGCTGAACATCTCTACGGTGTCTTCAACTAAGTATGAAACTGAAACCCGTGAAAAACTCAATGAACTGACTGGATTTGGAACTTTTGCGCCGATCACGGTGGCGTTTGAGGCCCCACTGGACTTGGACAACATCGCTACACGACACCGAGACGACGAGAAACTGGGGTCGGAACAGTTTTCGGACGATGCGTTCTTCGTTATCAATGTGGATCCAGACTCTCCTGACTATTTGCAACCTGTGGCGTTGGAGATTGGTCAAGGCCGTTACCCACTCGACGTTCCTCGTTCAGACCGATACTTTCCAAACGACACCCGTTCAGCGTCACCCACAGTCATCTTTGATACGGTTGACGAAGACTTGAATGGCAATGGTGTGTTGGATTGGGGAGAAGATTCAGACAATGACGGCATCTTGGATGTGCCAAATCTGTATCCGATAGATACGGACAACCCAGTGGATGACCTCCTGACGTGGTACGAGCGCAGTTCGAATACCTTGATCATGAGACCTGTGGTTCCACTACAAGAAGAATCGACCTATGCGGTGGTGCTCACCAACCGTCTGATTGGTAAAGATGGTCAGCCTGTTCAATCTCCGTGGAAATTTGTGAACCACCTGGATCAAAACGAAGAGTTGGCTCCGCTCGGTGAAGCACTCTCTTCATTGGGAATGTCCACAGATGACATCGCTTTTACGTGGTCCTTTAGCACAGGTCGTGTGACGGGAGACTTGGTGGATGTTCGTCTGGGGCTCTATGGTGAAGGTCCATTCAAAAATCTTGCGACGGAGTTTCCCGCAGGAATTACCAATGGTCATGCTACGCACAACTTGGATGGTGAAGATCCGTATGCACTGCCATTGTCGCATCTTGGAAATACACTGGCCACGCTTGGACTCCTCAGTGGTGAAGGCGGTCAAATTGCCGCTGATTCTTTTGAGCGCTACGGCGACTATGTTGTCGGTGGTTCTTTCATCACTCCATACTTCTTGGTGGATGAAGTGGACGATGAGGATGGCTTTGACGACTCAGATGAATACTGGCGAATGAATGCCAAACTGGGTACCTACACCGTTGGTCCGCAGCGTGTTCCATTTACTTGTACCATTCCAAGCGAAGAGAGTGGCAAATCTCCACCGTATGATGTCGCCATCTTTGGCCATGGATACGGGTCGTCTAGATTTGACGGACTGGGTTTTGCCTGGGCCTTTACCCAAATGGGCTATGCTGTTTGTTTCAATGACTTTCCTGGGCATGGTCCGACCATTCCACCAGACGACTTGGCACTGTACGAGCCTGTACTGGATGCCAACAATCTACTCCCATTCTTGGAACACCTAAAAGACTCACGCTATCGAGACTTGAACAATGACGGAGTTCCTGACTCTGGTGGAGATCAGTGGTCAGCTGACGTATTCCACACACGGGACATGGTTCGTCAAGCCGTTGCAGACTGGATGCAAATGGTGCGGTCGCTTAAGGCCTGTGGTGAAGGCGACATGACCCTCGACGATGGTTCAGAGCGTTTGTCCTGTGACTGGAACAACGATGGAACGATTGATATCGGTGGCCCAGATGCTGAGTTCTTCATTTTGGGTGGTTCACTGGGTGGTATCAATGCCGGTGTGGCTGCTGCTCTGATGCCTGAAGTGACAGCGTTCTCTCCAATTGCTGGCGGGGCTTCTCTCTTCGATATTGCACTTCGTACAGAAATCGGTGGGGCGGTAGAAGCGATGCACGGACGGATTTTGAGCCCGATGTTCCTAGGGTATCCAAACGAAGATGGTTCACTCAAACTCGTTCAAATGGTGAACTCTGAACGGGACATGGTTGAACTGGACATCACCACCATTCCCGAGATTCCACCCAATGGCAAAATCGTGGTGGAAAACCTGACCAATGGTGAGGTTCGCGAAGGATTGATTCCTGAAGATGGCCGCTTTCGATTGGGGCTGCCCTGCGATGGGTTGACACCATCTGAAAAGCGTAAACTGGTCGGAATGCCGGAAACGGGACCGTCTGTTGGTGCTGTGTATCAAGTCGATGGCAATGAAGGCTTGGGTGACATGCTGTCGATCAAGATTTACGACGAGGCTGGTAACGTACTTCACACAGTGGATACTTGGGAATCCGAAGTGGTGCACGAAGGGGTGACGATGCCGGCAGGTTCTCCGTTGGTGGCTGGTTCATACGGTACCGGTCGCATTCGCGGCTCCTCAAACCTTAGACGCATCGTATCCATCTTCGGTTCTGTATTGGAGTCCGGTGACCCGATTGGATATGCTCCTCACTACTTCAAACAGCCACTCGAGCGATTGGGTGGTGAGCAAACCAATATTCTCATGGTTCCAAGTATCGGGGACACCATTGTACCTGTGTCTGCCGGTATTACAATGGCTCGTGCAGCAGGATTGATACCACAAGATGTCGTGGATGAACGCTATGGTATGACAGTCGATGAGTGGCTGGTCGATAGACGTGTGATTCAAGGAATTGAGGAGTATGGGGATTATAGATGCCCTGATGAAAACGGCAATCCATGTCTCTTTGATGCAGATGACTTGGACAATGGGACAGATGGAACAGGCGCTCCATCGGACGACCCACTTCGATTGACTCTAGAAACCGATGTTGGGGTGTCTGCACTTCGCTTGCCTTATTCTGCAACGACTGGAACGCATGGATTTCGTTTGCCCACTCCGTCTCAGCCGGGAGACCAAAACTCTCTCGCGCTCAATCAAATCGCCTATTACTTCATGTCGGGTGGTCAAGATATGTCAGACGACATTTGCATGTCTGATTTCTCGTGCGACTGGCTTCCGGAATTGGATGTCAACACCGCACCTGAGGAAACAGACGATACGTCAGGCGACACTACGGATACAGGAGAATAATCATGTTGATCTACTCATTATTGTTGTCAGCAATGGCGAAACCCACTGCTGAAAATGCTTCTGAAATCGTGTCCAGTACTGGGAATCTTCGTGTGGTTGCCACGCAACGACCTGGTTTTACTGTGGACTTTGAAGGCAGAGAGTTGGAATCTGGACTCGTGTTTGATTCGCGTTTACGCACTCAAGTGGATGTAGACATGTCGGGTTGGAATCTCGAAATTGGTGGGGACCTCATTGACGGTCAGTTTGCCGGATCTCCATGGAACCTCGATGGCACAACCCACAATTATCACCCCGAGCAGATTGGTGTCTTGAACGCTTCAAACTTCAATATCCGTGCTGCCCAATTGAAGCGGAAGTTTGGTTCTGTGGGTGTACAAACGGGGATTACAACTTCACATTGGGGGCTTGGTTTGATAGCGAACGATGGAAACCACGAGCAGCTCTTTTCACGAGTGGACTATGGAGACCGCGTTTTTCGAACGGCAGCCGTTACCAAACCAATCGACAAGGTTGTTGTGATGGTTGGTGGAGACTGGGTATTGGAAGATGATATTGGTGGCTATACCGATGGTCACATGGCCTATCAAGGACTCGCTTCTGCTCAATATATGCCGAACAAGGACAATGCTGTCGGACTCCTCAGTGTGTATCGCAACCAAACCAAGATTGATTCTGGCAAATCTTTGGAAGGGATGATTTTGGATGTCTACGCCAAAGGCCTACAATCTGTCGGCGGTGTTGATCTGTACGGTGCAGTGGAAGGTGTCTATCTACATGGTGATCACGGACAAATCTCCAATCGGATGAATCCAGACGGGTTAAAGGTGCGTTCGTATGGTGCTGTGGCAGAACTGGAAATGCGTCATCCTGCAGTGGACGTTGGACTGAATGCTGGATTCGCATCTGGGGATGCCAATTCATCTGATGATGTCTACTCTACATTCTCAATGGACCGTGATTACAACGCTGGA
>CBFICN010000072.1:0-17531 GCA_965661045.1 uncultured Myxococcota bacterium | reverse complement strand
TATAGATTAACAATTCTTAACAACTACACCCTTTGACAGTGCATGGCATTCGGCTACTCTAAGAGTGCATTGAGAAATCAGGAGACAACATGCTTGAAGACAAAATGTTTGCGTTTGCAATGCTGGGAAGCGAATGGGTACTGTGGCTGCTGGTCCTTCTATCGGCCGCTTGTGTCACCGTTGCGATTGAACGCGTTTTATTTTTGGCCAAGCATCGAACGCCACTCGACAAGCTTCAACGAACCATCACCGGTTTTCTCGAAGGCGACTCCAGAGCAACCTTCACCAAAAACCTTAAAGAACTCGATGGTATCGAAGCCAACGTTTTGAAGTCCGGGTTACAAGCATTTGAACAGGGTGGACAGAGCGCCGCTGAAAACGCCATCGCTGGGCAAATGGTATTCGAACGCACTCGACTGGACAGAGGAATCATCATTATTGGAACAACGGGTTCAAACGCCCCCTTTCTTGGACTGTTTGGAACGGTTCTGGGAATTATCAAGGCCTTCGCCGACTTGGCGACTCAAACAGATGATGGAGCGGCCAGTGTCATGGCGGGTATTTCAGAAGCGCTGGTGGCCACGGCCATTGGTTTGTTGGTCGCGATTCCGGCAGTGGTTCTGTACAACTATTTAAGGCAGCGAAACAAGAACGTACTGAGCAACCTCCAGAGTATGGGGCATTTGATGCTGGCACGACTCAGCGACACCTCAGCCCCCAGTAAAGGAGAGTAACCATGGCGGCCAAACTCGGTGGCGACGACGATGATGCAATCGTAGACATCAACATCACCCCTTTTGTGGACATTATTTTGGTTGTGCTGATCATCTTTATGGTGACCGCAACCTACATCACGGAAAAATCCATCAAAGTAGATTTGCCGGATGCAGCCACCGGGGACGGTACGGAAAGTACCTCTTTGGCGATCACCATGGACGCATCGGAACAGCTCTTTTTGAATGGAGAAGTGGTAACACCTGCCCAATTGCGTTCAGAAATTCAGAAGGCGAAAGGCCTCAAAGATGAAGCCGGTAACAAGATGGATGTCGTCTGTTTGATTGGTGCCGATCACAGTGTGTCACACGGGTCTGTCGTTGGCATCATTGATTTGGTCAAGCAAGAAGGCATCTCTAAGTTTGCGATCAATATAGAATCCAAAGACGTCAACGCACTGGATGGAGAGTAGCAAGTGACGGCTCCTCAGTATACGCACGGTGGCTTTGAATCCACACACTGGTTGGCAATCCCACTGTCGTTGGCCCTTCATGGTGGTCTGGCTTGGATGCTGACGCAACTGCCAGATGAACCGTTGCCGTCAAAGAGTGAGTGGATGGAAATGATGGTGGTCGAGACCGAGCCAGAACCACCTACACCAGTTCCCGAACCTGAGCCCGAACCTGAGCCTGAACCCGATCCAATTGAGAAAGCAAAGCCCAAACCAAAACCGAAGCCAAAAGAAATAGACTTTGAAGACATTCCCACCGAGCCTGTAGCAGAGCCACCGCCGGAACCACCTCCCCCAACAAAACGAAAGGTTCAGAGGGTACAAGGCTTGAGCGCTTCATCTTTTGCCAACAACGGTTCTACAGGACTCACGGTTCGAGCGGGTACAACATTGGGTACGAAGGCAACCTCGAAAACAATCGACATTGAAGAGGCCAAAGAAAGCACCGCCATTTCCTACGCTGCTGCCACCAAACAGCCTCGACTAAAAAAACGGCCCCCATTGGACATCCCCCAATCGGTCATTGACAGTGGTCTAGAAGGCACCGTACAAATTGCGATTGACATCGATGAAACAGGGATTGTGTCTGCTACACGGCTCATCAAAAGCCTGAGTCCAGATGCCGACACAGCCTGCTTAGACTCTTGGAAAAGAGCCAAATTTAAACCAGCCTTACAGGGCGACGAAACCGTTGCCATCAAAAACTTTCCGCGACGGTGTCGTTTCAAAGCAATGGATTGACGAACAGAGAACTTCGGAGCAGTTATGAACAAACACATGCCAATCGCACTATTGTTATTGCCACTGAGCAATATGGGATGTGCCGTACAAGAAATGGCACAGGCTTGGCAACTCGACCGGCTAAGAATACTGGGGGTGCAAGCCGACAAAGCCGAGGCATCGCCAGGAGACACGGTCTCCTTTGGGTCACTGGTGTACCATCCAGAGAGTGAGGACGTAGAAGGTGTTGTGTGGTTTGGATGCTTGGGCGACAGTGCAACGTCTTTTGGATGTACAATCGACCCCGCGATACTCGAAGGTCTAAATGAGCCACCCACAGACTCCGAGTCACAACTCGAATGGTTTACCGAATTGCAAGAGGCTGGTCTATTGGGGTTTGAACCTGCACTCCCTCCTTCATGGGAGATACCCGACAATGCCTTGGAGACATTGGATGAAATAGACCAAGTAGAGGGTCTGTCTGCCTTTCTCAATCTGACTGCCATTCCAAGCAACGCAGAAGATGACGCGGACATCGAAGTGGCATTCAAACGATTTCCTGTATCCACCAACCCTGAACCCAACCAAAACCCGCTGTTGAAAAGCTTCGTCATCAACGGGACAGAGTATACAGAAGAAGAAATACCTGTTGTGCAAGCGAATGAAACAGTCACCCTCGATGTTGTCTTTGAAGACACCGCCATTGAAAGTTACACGTACACCAATCCTGACACCGGCGTCTCAGAAACGAGAACCGAAACGCCCTACTTAAGTTGGTATACAGAAGGGGGTGAGTTTGACAACATTGTCAGTCTTCCACCCTACACCAGCGTGGACTGGACCGCTCCATCTGAAGCCTCCACGGTAGACGTCATTGTCACCGTTCGAGATCGACGCGGCGGTATGGATTGGTTGAGAATCGAATTGTCTGTGGAGGGGGAATGAAACACTTCTACACATCTTCCCTACTGTCAGTGCTACTGTGCTCTCCGCTCGTTGCTGTTGCACAAGACGATGATCCGCAAGAAAATCTAGGAAGTGAGGAGCCTTTGCCACTGGTCAAAAATCCTGAACTGGTGGAATATGTACAGGCCCCCTACCCTGAAGCCGCCAAAGCCGAAGGGAGAGAAGGAACGGTCTTGCTCCTCATTGAAATCGACGAGGTGGGTGATGTATCCTACATTGAGGTCTTAGAATCTGCGGGTGTGGATTTTGACACGGCCGCGACAGAAGCAGCTTGGAATTTCATTTTCAACCCTGCTGAAGATGCCAATGGCCCGACCCCCGTCCAAATTGAATTTTCCTATGGCTTCGTATTGGACGCGTCGAGTGTTGAAGGGGCAGTAGAGGATGAACAAAGCAAAGAGGAAGTTGAATTTCCAATCAACCTTGATGGTGTTGTACTCGAAATGGGCACAAAAAGACCGTTGGCCAACTTTCCCATTCGAATCACCACAACCGATGGGCAAATCATTGAAACCACAACCAACGAAGATGGTGCCTACGAGGCTGCAGTCTTTCCAGTTGGGGTCGTCTCCGTACAATGCGCCTACCCTGAATACGAAACCAGCACTCGTGACGTCGAACTGCTCGAGGGCGAAAGAACGTCACTGCGCATATGGATGAAAAACCTCAATTACAGAGAAGATGAACTGGTTGGGGTTTATCGAAAACCCAGTGCTGACGTTGCTCGACGCACGCTCACGATGGAGGAAGTCAAACGCGTCCCGGGAACTTTTGGAGATCCAGTACGGGTAATTCAGAGTTTGCCAGGTGCCGCACGTTCCCCGTTTGGCTCGGGTCTATTGATCATTCGAGGTGCCAACCCTGAAGATTCCGCCGTGTATGTCGACGGCATTCGAGTGCCACTCATTTACCACCTGGGTGGTTTGGTCTCCATTTTAAACCCAGATCTCATTGATACAGTCGATTACCTACCCGGCAGTTATGGCGTTCAATACGGTCGTTCCTTGGGAGGGGTTGTCGATGTCAAAACAAAGCAAGAATTTCCAGAGGACAACCAATTCTACTGGAGCACCGACATCATTGACAGTGGTGGCCTCGTTCAAGGGCGCGTTGGTGACTGGGGAGTCGCCGTTGCCGGTCGACGCTCCTACATTGATGTGTTCATTCCCCTGTTCACAGAAAATCAAAACTTTACCGTCAGCCCAAAGTGGTACGATTACCAAGTCAAGGTCCAACAACTCAACCGCGCCAATGGCTCGCTTTCCATTTTTGCTTTTGGATATCGCGATCAGTTGGTTGCGGGAACCAATGCCGAAACCGCCCAAGGTTCTGACCCAGACTTTCAAGGAGACTTTGGCAGCACCAACTCTGCACACAGAGCCTACCTTCAATGGAAACACAATTTTTCTGACCAATGGAACATGACCATTACACCGTCTTACGGTATTGATTCAGCATCCTTTGACGTTGGTGGCGGGATACGCTTGACCCAAGACCAACCAATGTTTGAGTTGCGTGCCGAAACCAGGTGGGCACCGTCTGACCGCTTCAACCTCCTTTTGGGGACCGATACAGTTGCCGGAGGCTTTTCCTTTGAAACAGAACTGCCGTTCTCCTTTGATGACGTGGCGTCTTTTGACCCGCTAGCAGAACGCAACCCTGTGTCTTTTGGGGGCAAAGGCTACTTCTACACCCCTGATGTATACCTGCAGACCGAGTTGCATCCCCTAAAAGATGTAGACAAGTGGGTCATCTACCCAGGAATTCGATACGGAACGGGACGCTTGTGGGACATTGACAACCCCGATCCGTTGTTGCTTGTTCGTGGTTGGGACCCTCGAATTTCCAGTCGTTTTCAACTTGGAGACAATGGAACGCTCAAAGGAGGCGTCGGATTGTACTCACAGTGGCCACAGCCCTTTGAGGCTTGGCGTCCAGATGGTTCAACCGAACTGGATATGGAAAAGGTTCTGTCGGCAGAACTTGGTCTGGAACAACAGATCATTCCAGGGCTCAATGCGGATGTCTCCGTTTTTGGAAAGAAACTCTATGACCTCATCGTGGACAATCCAGAAGCCACATCCACGGATGCCCTATTCTACATAAACGAGGGAATTGGTCGGGTCTATGGACTCGAAGCGATCATCAAACAAGATCCAATCAACAATGTCTTTGGTTGGATTTCCTACACACTCTCAAAATCAGAACGCAATGACTATCCAAATCGCTCGTCTGACTTGGCAGCAGATGAAGTTCCTGGCTCACCCAGCAGTGGAGAGTGGTACCTCTTCGACTTGGACCAAACGCACATTTTAACCGGCGTCCTCGGATATCAATTGCCAAAAGACTTTGGGTTGTCCGGTCAACTGCAATACGTAACTGGAAATCCCTACACCCCGTACTCTGGTGGCATCTACGATCTGGACCAGGACTTTTACACTGGGTACTCTACTGCTGCGTACAATTCTGAACGGTTGCCTGACTTCTTCAGCCTCAATCTTCGAGCGGACAAAACCTTTACATTTGAGAAATGGCAATTGGATGCCTATGCAGACTTTCTGAATGTCATCCGTGGTGAAAATCCAGAGTTTGTTGTATACAATTACGACTACACCGATAGACGATTCATCCGTTCTTTACCGTTCATCCCATCTGTTGGGTTTGAAACGGAATTCCACTTTTAAAAATTGCTAGCAAAGAAGTGAGGCCCGTCCACATCGCACACGGGCATTGTGACGGTTTATGGCAGTTTGTGAAAAAATGGTTATAAATGGAAGACATTCCCCATGTCTTGAACGAATTGAATTATACATAGTATGGTGAGACGAATATACGCCATCATATTGGAGACAACTATGCGCAAAATTGCTACTGCATTTGCTGGTTTGGCATTGATGACTGGACTCTTCGCTTCCAGCGGTGCCAATGCTGGACGCGAACCAGCTCAAGCAGCCTTGGAAAATAGAACAAAGGATTTGAGTCCAGACGTCGTACAAAACCGTTTTTTCTTGAAGGAAGGACGTTTCGAAATCACAGGGGCTGGTGGGTATGTACCCAACAACCCAATGGTCACTAGACTGGCAGGGTCATTGTTTGGCGCGTACCACATCAATGAAAGGTTCGCTGGTGAATTTGCATTTATGTACTTTCCAGATCTGGGTTCAAATGACTTGAAAGGCTTGACGCAAAAGCTTGTAGAGATCGCCAACAATCGAAGCAACCAAAGCAACTTTGAACAACCAGTGGAAAAGATGTTGCTCGATGCGTCAATTGCAGGGCGATGGAGTCCCATTTATGGAAAGATCAATGTCATCGGAGAGAATGTCCTAAACTTTGACTTCTACTTCACCGGTGGTTTGGGTATGATCTCTTCTAAAAAATACTATGCCTACTCTGATGACGAGGTCATTTCTCTTCGTTACACAGGGCGTACAACACACGTACCATTGAATGCTGGTTTGGGACTCAACATCTTTTTAAACCAGTCGCTGGCACTCAAACTGGATGCTCGTTCATTCATTTATCGTGCACCGGCTCCGATTTATGACCCCAACGATGTGGCTCAACAAAACAGCTACCGTATTTACAATGATATCGTGACATCGGTTGGTGTGAGTTATTTCATTCCGAAGATGAAGCCCCGTATGATGGACTTCTAAGTCATTGCCCCATTCAACAGTAATTCGAATTAATTGAACCTATGGACAGCGTTATGAAAAGCCTACAACACTTGCTTTGTTTGGGACTGCTTAGCTTCAGCAGTACAGCCTTTGCCCAAGACGATTTGGACGACCTTCTCGGTAGCACTTCTAAATCTGAAGATCAAAATGACATCGATGATGATACAAGCGCGTTGCTGCTTGAAGATGAGACAACAAAGCAAATCATCAAAACCTTGCAACGCAAAACATTCTTGAAACTTAAGCGCTGGGAATTGTCCCCACACGCTGCGGCAGTAATCAACGATCCATTCTTAAAGCGCAGAATCATCGGGACCGGGGTTGCGTACAACCTCACTGAGATTTTCGCTGTTGAAGCGATGGTGGATTACGGTTTGGACTTGGGTGATTCAGACTTGAGTACACTGACCAAACAGATCAAAGACGACAACAATGTGGCTCCAGACATTTCTCGTGTCTTGGCATTTGGAGATGTCAGTTTTGTATACTCTCCAATTTATGGAAAAGCCGCCGTACTCGGTCGTCAAATCGTGAATTTTGACGTCTATGGGAAGTTTGGTATGGGGATTGCCCAGACCAAAGATGATGGAACAGTGTCTGGTATCTTGGACGGTTCAGACAACATTTGTCCAGACATCTCGACACTGAACTCAAGTTCGGAGCAGGCTTTATTTTGCCAGACGCAGATTCAGTGGCACCCAACCTCGAGTTTCGGAGGGGGATTCCGTGTGATTTTCAACGATTCTTTCGCTGTACGCTTGGAAGGCCGTTCACTGACTTACATCGAAACCGTCAACTCCACCATGTTGGAAATGAAAAACCTCTTCTTGGTTCAGGGGTCTGCCTCGTTCTTCATTCCCAGCATCAAACAAACACAATCCGCTGAATAAGCCATCGAAAGACGAAAGATTTGATATTTAGGAGATATCCATGACAACAACGAAACTGACATCTAAGTTTGGCTTTGGCATTGCACAAATCGCTTTGGGTGTGTCCCTCTTTGGCTACTCAACGAATGCCCAAGCGATTTCCTGCGAAGAGATCATCCAGATGGTTGGATACGACCTTCAAACAGATGTCATCATTGGAACGTTAAAAGGTTCTGGTAAACGATTCTCGGCTGAGGAGATTCAGTGCTTGGTAGACAATGGCGCCCCCGCTGCGGTCGTCGATCAAGCAAAGCGCATGAGTGCCCAGCAAGAACGCCCCGTCGAGCTTCCGGAAGAAGATGACTCTAGTCGCATCGATGATGAAGACGATGTCGAAATCCGCAACGTACGTGGTGAAGACCTGAGTGAAGACGGTGATGCAAACGATCCTCGTGAAATCAAGCACGCAATCAAACTGATTCGCGCCAAGAAACCATTGGATGCGTCGTATCGACTGTTCAAGATGCTGTCCGAAGGCAAGTACCCAAACTTTGAATCCAAGATTCACTACTACTTGGCACGTGCTTTAAGTACATTGGAGATGTACCACTCTGCCCAGTACTATTACCTTCAGGTCATCAAGCGTGGACCGGCAGATCCATACTTCAACTATGCCCTGCCAAAACTCATCGAGTTGTCTCGTTTTACCGACGATGATACCGATTTGGCCCGCATTGCTGCAAAGCTTCCCGTTGATCGTTTCCCAAGACAGGCAAAGAATCAGTTGCATTACCTTTTGGGGGTTCAAGAGTACAACAAAGCTCAACGCGCAAAAACAGATGAAGATCGAGACATGGCGTTTGCAAATGCCCGACAAAACTTTGAAAAGGTCTCTTCAAAGTCCTCTTACTATCTTCCTTCTCGCTACATTGAAGGGGTCATCTTCAACCAGCAAGAAAAGTTCAAGTCCTCTGTTCGCGCATTTCGGGAAGTGTACCGAGAAGAGGTCGACGTATACAACGACCCACGAGAGATTGGTAAAATCAATGATCTCAAAGACTTGTCATTGGTCAATATTGGTTCAATCTATTACGCAATTGGTCGCTACGAAGAAGCTTCAAATTATTACGATAAGGTTTCTAGAAAGTCTTCATATTGGGCAGAGTCCATGTTCCGAGACGCATGGTCAAACCTCCACTTGGGAGAGTTGAATGTCACGTTGGGTAAAGTACTAACGGTGGAGTCGCCTTACTTCTTGGAATCAGACTTCATTCCAGAGGCAAAAATTCTCAAGGCCCTGACGTATTTCCAACTTTGCGATTACAACAAAGTGGAAGGCATCATCAATGGTTTTGACAGCACCTATCAACCAATGAAGAATGAAATTACTGAGTTTCTCGCAGACTATGAAACAGTCGAACAGCGTCGTTTGGCAGACCAAGCCTGGCAACGGTACTTTGGTGCTAAAGCAGATG
The DNA here is from genome assembly GCA_965661045.1 of uncultured Myxococcota bacterium. GTDB lineage: Bacteria > Myxococcota_A > UBA796 > UBA796 > UBA796 > CAJWHX01. The sequence continues at coordinate 8,596 of CBFICN010000072.1, read as the reverse complement.
GAGAAACCGTTCTGCCTCAAGCCTTCTTCTCCAGAGTGCTTAAAAACCAAGATCTTTCCGGTGTGGTTCGTCACTTGGAGTTGATGGATGAAGAGATCAGTCTCATCGACAGCCAAAAACCACAATGGCGAGACACCGTTGGCGTACACCTCAAAAAAGTGATTGAAAAGGATCGTCGTACGTATGAAAAGCGCGCGGGTCGGTTGTTGATCGCGGAAATGGACGTTCAAAACAAAATGCTGGGTACATTGCTCAGCCAGTCACAAATCATTGGATTTGAGGTCGTGGACGCACAGCGCTTGGACTATGAATACAAAGCTTCGAACATTGAAGCATTGACAGACCAAAGCAAGTTTGACGTTGACTTCGCAACCTCACCAGACTTAATTTACTGGCCATTCAACGGTGAGTTTTGGGCTGACGAATTGGGCTACTACAACTACACAGAACAAAGTTCTTGTCAATAATTGACTTCTTTACTTTGATTGCATTGATATCGATACGGCATCCGGAGGCATAATGCACGCAATCTTTCGTTCCACTTTACTCGTCCTTGCACTGGGCGCATCTACATCCGCTTGGGGTCAAGAAAGTGACCGCAAGTCTCGTGAAGAACGTCGCGCTCTTAAAATGTCAGAGGTCAACAATCAGACCAACATGTCTGAAGCCTATCGACAAGCCGCGCACGACAAACGTCTTGAGTCAATTGACAGAGCCAAAGCGATGCTTTCGGGTGGAGCTCTAAACGGCGATGCCAAAGCCAAAGTACAGTTTCGATTGGCAGAAATGTATTTCGAAGAAGGACGGTTTTATTACTTCAACGAGATGCAAGAGTATCAAAAGAAGTACGATGATTGCTTCAACGGAATACCTAAAGGGTGTGATGTCAATAAGCTAAGCCCAGACAACTCAAACTCTCGCAAGTGGCAAAAGAGTTCCATTCGACTGTACGATGGTATCTTGCGCAACTATCCACAATACCAACGAGCTGACGAAGTATTGTTTTACTTGGGTTCAGCCTATCAAGAGATTGGTGAGCCTGACAAAGCAAAAACACAGTTTGTTCGTCTGACCAAAGAGTATGGAAAGTCACGCTATTTGGCCACCGCCTATGTACAAATTGGAGAGTACTTCTTCGATCGCAACAAGGCTTATGAAGCACTTCAAGCCTATGAAAAAGCAAGCAAGTTCAAAAACGATTCCAATTATGGCTTTGCGGTCTACAAATTGTCTTGGTGTTATTACAACGTGGGTGAATATGATCAAGCCATCGAGGGCATGAAAACAGTGGTTCGCTACTCACAAGTCATGCAACAAAATGGAGATGCATCTTCTGTCATGCTCCAAGATGAAGCCCTCAAAGACCTCGTACGATTTTTTGCCGATGCGGGCGACATGCAGGAAGCTGAAAATTACTTCCGCTCTTTGGGTAAAGTCGAACTGTACAACAAAATGTTGCGTCGTTTGGCGAAGATGTATTTCGAGCAAGGAAAGTTCGAGCTCTCCATCACAACATACCGCAAGTTGATTGCAGAGAATGCAGATTCTCCTGAAGCACCCAAGTACCAAAATGAAATCATCAACGCTTTCCAAAAGATGAACGAGAAGGAACAGACGTTGAACGAGATTCAAAAGTTGCTCAAGAATTACGGTAAGACTTCGGCATGGGCTCAGAAAAATTCTGCCAACCCAGATGCCATTCGCAAAGCGCAGAACTATGTAGAAGACGCGCTTCGTCGTGTGGCGGTCAACTACAATGAAGAAGCCAAAAAGTTGGGTCGTGGAAAACAAGCCCAAAACACGTATTTGTTGGCAGAAAAAGCATACCGTGTATATCTACAAGAGTTCCCAGACGGTAAAAACTCTTACGACATGCGCTATGCCTTTGCTGAATTGGTGTACAACTTGGCAGAGAAAGGCAAGTTTGATGCTGAGACCAAAGAAAAGTATTTCGTCGAGGCTTTCAGCAGCTACATGAAGGTTGTTGGTGCAGATGCCAAAGGTAAATACTCGGAATTTTGTGCAGAAGCCGCCATCTTTGCTGCGGATGAACTCATCAAGTACGACAAAAAGAAAGGTTTGGTCAATGAGCGTAAGAAAGACACGGACATTGCACCATTGGAAATGAGTCCTTGGGAAGCAAAGAAACTCGAAGCGCTGGATCAATACGCAAAACTCTACCCAGACAAGAAAAACGCCATCAATCACCTATACTCTTCAGCAACGCTCTTGTTTGATAAGAACCAACTCGATGAAGCCTCTTCTAGGTTCCGAACCGTTATTTCGATGAATCCGAAATCGAAGCAAGCAATGTTCTCTGCAAACTTGATCTTGGGAGCACTTGACGTATCGGCACAAGCCAAAGAAGAAACTGGAGACTTCGCCGGTGCGGCCAAGGACTTTGCGGCCCTTAGAGACACAGCCAAAGCATTCCAAGATCAAGAAGGGCTGGGCAACGCGGGCTTCAAGAAAGAAATGAAGCAAATCTATGAAGCCTCCGCCATTAAAGAGATTGAGGTTGTCTACAACGCCTCTCCAAAAGCCAATGGGGATAAGAAGACGGCTGCCGACAGTTATATGGCATTTGTGCGTCAGTACCCTGAGGCAAACAAGGCGGACATCGCAGTCAATATCGCTGCGGTCTACTACTACGAACTTGAAGACATGCGCACCATGATGGACTCTCGACAGTTCCTCATCGACAACTATCCCAAGTCCAAGAAGTACACTGAGAATGTTGCGCGTCTTGGTTTCGCCTATGAAACCATTGCAAAGTTTGAGATTGCCGCGGATTGGTATGAAAAACTGTATGACGTCGATAAAGAGTACGAAATGACCAAAGATGCCTTGCATCGTGCATCCATTTTCCGTGAGTCACTCGGCCAATACGACAAAGCCATCGAAAACAAAGAAAGGTATATGGAAGCGTATCCAGACGATGAACGTGTGGTTGGGTATCAGTTTGACATCGCCGTCATCCTAGAGAAGAAAGGTGATTTGGAAGCCGCTCAAAAAGCGTTTTACAACTACTTCGCCAAAGCGCCCGACACCGCCTCAGAGCAATCCAAGTTCTTTGCCCGTTATCAATATGGTGAGTTGGCCAAAAAACTAGACAAAAAGGTACTGAAGCATTGGAAGAGTACTTTAAAGGTCTATGAAGGAATGAGTGAGGAGTTACAAGGCGATAAATTCATCCGTACCATTGTTGAAGAAATCAAGTTTGACTTGGCGATGGATGCAACCCGCTCCTACTACGATCTTAAAATCACCGGTCCTGGTCCAGGCCGCGCCAATCCAAACTACATCAAGTCCATCTTGAACAAGCAAATCACCAAGAAGCAAAAATCTCTGAAGGATTTGGAAGCTCAGTTTACTGAAGTGGCTCAAATGGTTGCTGGCAAGTACACCATCGCGGCCATCGTTGAGTTGGCGAGGGCATATGACAACTATGCTGACACCATTAAGAACTCCTACATTCCTTCGTTCTTGGATGAAGATCAAGCTGAACTCTACAAGATGCAACTCGAAGACCAAGCGTATCCATACTATGAAAATGCCACGCTGACCTATCAGAAGGCTCTAGAGTTTGCATTCCAGTACAACTTGTATACAGATGCAACTGCGGAAGCCACTCGTAGATTGGGTGAACTTCGTCCAGATGAGTATCCAGAACTGACAGAATTGCTGCCAGAATCTGAGTTCTTGACTGAAAAATCTGAAACCCGTACGTACTTGCAAACTGCAGAGTAATTAGAGGAGACCATCATGTTTCGCATTCAACACATGCCCCTTTCACTTTTATTGAGTACTGCGTTTCTTCTTGGTTGCCCCAAGCAAGGCAACGCCCCAGGAGAAGGAGACAATCTGGATCCCAACATGGAATTTGTTCAAGGGATAAAAACACTGGAGAAAGTCGATCGAAAAACAGGTCAAATCGACTATGGAACCGCCTTGGCATACTTTCGCTCTGCGGTGAACTTGAAACCCGACTTTGCCAATGCTGCCTTCAACGCCGGTTGGACTTCAGAACAATTGGGCAACATGACTGAAGCTGTGTCGTATTACCAAAAGGCATACGAAGCCAAGCCAACAAAGGATTTCTTAAATGCATTTGTGGCTGTCCAAAAGGAGGCCGGTCAGTTTGAAGGGGCATTGTCAACACTCACAGACTATTCATCCAAGAACCCTTCGGACATGGATGCACAGTACAAAATTGTTGAAATACACACAGAAATGGGCAACATAGACGCGGCTTTGGAAGCGGCATCACAAATTTTACTCTCGAATAGTACAGACATCACGGTCTATCAGTTGCTCTCAAGAACCTTCTATCAAAACGACAAGTTTGACATGAGCCTTTTGTGTGCTGCCAAAGCCAATGAAATGCTGATGAGTGTTGCCAAAGAAAAAGGACAGCCTGCAAAGAAAGATGCCGGTATTTTAAACAATATGGGCGTCACCTATCTCGCGATGGAGGATGAACCTTCAGCCATCGGTCTGTTCCAAGAAGCGATTGAAGTCTCCCCCAACCATGTGGAAGCAAATCTGAACTTGGGGTTCATTGCTCTAAACTCCGGAAATTACCAATTCGCATTGGAAAAGTTTGATGCTGCCTTGGTGACAAACGCTGACAATTTTTCAGCCAAACTGGGCAAGGCCGTTGCGTTGCGTGGTGTTCAAGACTTTGATGCTGCCGGCAAACTGTACGATCAGATTTTGAAAGCATCCAATGGCGATCGCATTGCCTACTTCAATGCGGCAACGTTGGAAGCCAAGTATCAAAAAAACTATAAGAAGGCACAACAGTTGTTGGAAGCCTACAAGGCTCAAAACCCAACAGATACCGATGTCGATGAACGATTGGCCGAACTGAGCACCTTACAAGCTGAAGAAGCCGCACGTAAGAAAGCAGAAGAAGAACGTCGCAAAGCGGAAGAAGAAAGAAAGAAGCGTCAGCAAGAAAAGATGAACGAGCTCAAAACAGCTGTTGAAGCTCTGCAGATCAGTAAAGATGCCGTTGCCTCCTGCCCAGAAGCCATGGAAAGTGGCACTTTGGACATGGCAGACATGGTGTTGGAACAAGGGCTGATGGTTATCGAGGCAGAAGAAATTGAGATGGCTGGTGACGTGATCCCATTCGTCGCAGATACACAAGCAAGCTTGGATGATCTCAAGGAAGTGTGTGCCGGTGGTGGCGCTGTTGCACCTGAAGATTCAGGCAATTCCGAATCTTCTGAAGGTACAGAGGAAGGCGGAACCAAACCTACTGAGGAAGCACCCGCTGAATAAATTTAATAGACCATCGGAACTTTTCATTTCAACGATTGTCTAGACAGGATGAAAGGGCTCTCGAAGCATTCAACAGTTTCTGACGAAAATTTGACGGCAAAAAGAGCATTTTCTGACTATATTAAAGTTGACCAAATCTAAACGGAGGCCATATGCGTCTATTCATCACATTCCTAACCAGCGCACTGTTGCTCAGTGTTTCCACCAATGCCCTCGCTCAAGACGACGATCGTGAAGTCACCTATTCAGAACGTACTGAGATCGACTTCGAAGCCTTGGACATCTCTGGTGAAATGGTCAAACCACAAGGTTCTCTTTTGATGGAGCGAAGCAAAACAAAGTTTAATCCACTCATTGAACTTCGTATGGACTTCAACCCCGAAATGTCGCAATCGGTCAACAACGTAAAGTAGTCCACATAGAACCTGCATTTGCAATGTCGAATACGATAGCGACATTGTTCAGGTTTCGTGTGTTCAAAAACACTGAGGAGTAAACATGAGTACAGGACTACACAGTAAAGTTGACATCTTGATTGGTGGTCAATCAATTGACACCAAACAGTTTGACGACGCTGTTGAAAATATCATTATTGGCTCTGGTGCTGACACCAATATCTGCATCGACGTAGATGGCGTTCAACAGATGCATGCGGTGGTCACTTTGGCTGACGGGATCGCATTGCTACAGGGATTGAGCGATGACATTCTGGTCAACAATGCCCCACATGATCATTCAAGACCGTTGCAAGATGGCGATGCCATTCAAATTGGTCCAGCAACACTTGTCTGGGGACTCACGGACTTGCGGGCTGAGGAGGCCACTGATCCAAACGTCAATACTTCTACTGCAACTTCGAATGTTGCTGCACCTGCGCAACACTGGGAAGACGACGAAGAAAGTGAGGAATACGAAGGCGAAGATGCTTTAACTGCTGTTGTAGAGGCCATTCAAAGCAACACAGCAGATGCAAACAAGCCCAAAACCACGCTGGCTGTGCACCAAATCTATGGCGCTGACATGATTGCCATGAAAGTTTTCAAGCCATCAAAAGCCGGTGTCACCATTGGAAGTGACTTGGGTCACCGATTCCGTTTTGCTGGAACGCCAGTCGCTTGGGTACCCCGTGCATTTGGAGCCGTTTCATGGATCATGTATCCATTTACAGAGGCCAAGCAAGAATGGAAAAATGACTTCTATGGCCCAACAGAAGCCTCCGAGGAACTGATCAACTGGAATGGAAATCAGCCGGTCTGTGTCATCAACAAGAATTGGACTGCTTGGACATTTGATCAGAGTAGTACTACCTCGTTGGACGACCTCAAAGCACAAGGCAAAGTGCGCGAAAATGGCAATGCCTATGAATACGACATGCCTGAACAAGGTGGTGTGATTGTACAAATTGGCAACATCACTTTTGTTGCCAATCGAGCACCTGAAGGTAAGAAGATTACTGGAGCCATTTCTTCTGACATCGACTATCCGTTTGCAAGTTTGATGACAGTTCTTCTACTCATGTTCTCTTTCTTGACGTACTACATTTTGTTCTTGGCTCCGACTCCAGAAATCACAGATACAGAGTTGGACGAAGAATTGATCGCAGAACTGCTGTTGGATGAACCACCAGAGCCTCCCGAAGAGGAGAAAAAGGATGCAAATCCCGATGCCGGTGAAGGTGCCAAAGCCAAAAAAGAAGAAGGCAAAGTTGGTAAGAAAGATGCCAAGATGAAAGAGGCCAAAGGTGACAAGGTTGAAGTCGACAAACGAACCAAAGACAAGGAAGTGGTAGACGAATTCATGAGTGGTTTGAACTTCGGTGCCAACTCTGATTCAGGAGCCATGGACGGAATGGGTGGCATTGCCAACTTGGATGCCAACATGCAAGGTGGTCTCGGTGGTGTCATCGGAGCCAAAGGTGTACAAGCTGGTTCTGGTGGACTGGGTGCTTCCGGTGGTGGTCTCGGTGGTGGTGGTACCGCTGACGGTGTCGGTGGTCTAGGAACAAAAGGTTCTGGTCGCGGTTCTAGCGGTTATGGTAAAGGCGGTGGATCTGTCGGTAAAAAACGCTCTGGAGGATCAATTAAATCTGGTGGAACCCCCATTATTTTGGGTGCTTTGGACAAGTCCTTGATTGACGCAGTCATCAAAAAGAACATGAACCAGATTCGATACTGCTACCAACGTGAATTGACCAAGAATCCTGGTTTGAAAGGTAAGATCATTGTGAAGTTCACCATCGCTGCAGACGGTTCGGTTTCAAAGGCCGGCATTAAAACGTCCTCTATGGGCTCGGCGGCAGTTGAAGGCTGTATTACTGGTCGCTTCAAGCGATTCAAGTTCCCACAACCCAAAGGTGGTGGTGTGGTAATCGTGTCTTACCCATTCATCTTCAGTTCATAATTACCATTTCGACACTGTGGCAGAACCATTCTTGTCACAGTGTCGATGTTCTCTCGATACTTTTATTTGGACACATGTTGTAGGAAAACCCATGAAAAATGTCACTCAAACTTTTGGTCTACTTGGTCTCACAAGTCTTTGTAGTCTCGCATTGCTCAGTACTCCTGTACACGCCCAAGGACTGGATGCGGATCCTGACGAAGGCAAAAAATCTCGTCGCAACAAAGTCAAGCAAGTTGAGTTTGAGCGCGATGTTCGTGAAATTGAACGCGGTATGTACAGCAAAGCCAACGTAGGGGCAACAATTTATGTGTTGAATCACCCCGCACCGTTTACAGCACCAGTAAACAGTTTGGCTCTCAGTGTCGGAAATGACTTTATGGATAGAGAGTCCATGTCGATGGCATGGGAAGTCTCCTTTCTTCAAACCGTGCACAATGGGGCCGCATACGACCAACAGCCGGGCAACTTGGCGCCCGCCAGTTACTTCCAAGGGGACACTCGTGGATTTGCACTCCTTGGAGCCTACGAAATCTCCAAGTATCCTACGCGCCGATTGGGCTTGGGTCTAAAGCTTACAGGGGGTGTGATGGGCATGCCCGTGTTGATGGATTCAGCAAGCTTCGACACTCTTGTAGTGGCTCAGTCTTGGGGATTGACCGCCGCGCCGAATCACAGAAAAGTGTACATTCCAGTGGGCGGTGGACCAACCATGGAGTATTACACAAAACTGGCACACTTCTCAGTTGGGGTAGACGTCGACGTGATGTACATCGTCGGATGGGATCTGGGTATTCAACCAACTGGATACATGAAGTACACCTTTTAAAAAACGTACGGATCCAGAATTGGATCCAAAACTTGTCAAAGACTGCTCGTTCGATTATATTGAACGGGCAATTTTTGT
>CBFICN010000071.1:0-17604 GCA_965661045.1 uncultured Myxococcota bacterium | reverse complement strand
TCTATCTCTGGAGCACCCGGATAAATTGTCGCATCAAAGTCATCACAGTCATCGTCGATGGTGAAGCCATCCCCATCGTTGTCAGGAAATGCAACCACATCTTGACCATCGCAGTCTTGATCGATTCCGTCGTTGGGTATCTCTGGGGCACCCGGATAGATGGTTGAATCGGTATCATCGCAATCTTCGTCCTCAGTAAAGCCGTCTAGATCTCCGTCAATGATGGTGACATCGTCAATACCGTCACAGTTTTGGTCAATGCCGTCATTGGGAATCTCTGGAGCGCCTGGATAGACCGACGCATCGAAGTCATCACAGTCACTGTCCACGTCGAAACCATCTCCATCAGAATCAATCGGAGACACAGAGTCCACACCATCACAGTCTTGGTCAATGCCGTCGTTCTCGATCTCGGGGGCACCTGGGTAAATGGTGGCGTCAAAGTCATTGCAATCGTCTTCTTGAGCAAAGCCATCCCCATCAATGTCTAAGCCAATGATGACCAAATCTTCACCGTCACAGTCCTGATCAATGCCATCGGATGGAATCTCTCCAGCACCCGGATAAATCGTCGCGTCAAAATCATCACAATCAACATCCTCAGCAAACCCGTCTCCATCATTGTCAATGCTGGTGACCAAATCTTCGCCGTCACAATCCTGATCAATGCCGTCGTTCTCTATTTCTGGAGCACCTGGATTAATGGTTGGATCCGCATCGTCACAATCCACGTCTTCGGTGTATCCATCGCCATCGTTGTCTACAAAGGCAACATCACAGTCACCGTCGTCGTAATTCAAGTCCACACAGGAGAAATCAACTCCGATTCCATTGTACTCATAAAGGCCATCGTCACACACACCGTCACCCAACCAGTTGAACGGGGCACAAGCGCCATTGCAATCTACAATTTCAAATGGCTGACACTCACCAAACACACCGTCCACACCATCGCAGTTTTGGTCAATACCATCTCCAATGGTCTCCGGAGCACCCGGATACACATCGGCATTGGTATCGTCGCAATCATCCTCTTGAGCAAACCCATCACCATCGTTGTCGACACCAACAAGGATCAGATCTTCACCGTCACAGTCCTGATCAATGCCGTCTCCTGGTATTTCTTGTGCACCTGGGTAAATGGAAAAGTCAAATGGTTGACAATCGTCTTCAATAAAGCCGTCCCCATCGAAATCTTCGTCTACGGCATCATCCAAACCGTCACAATTTTGGTCGACGCCATCGCCCGGAATCTCGGGGGCTTCTGGATACACCAATGGATCAGTATCGTCACAGTCAACGATATCAATGTACCCGTCCCCATCTAGGTCTAGCCCTTGTGCATCACTGCCGTCACAATTTTGATCGACGCCATCGCCCGGAATGTCAATCGCCGTTGGATAAACAGACGCATCGCTATCATCACAATCCACGTCTTCACCGAACCCATCTCCATCCCCATCAATAATTGTGGCATCCACCCCATCACAGTTTTGATCGATACCGTCGCCCGGAATATCAATCGCATCGGGGTTGATGCTTGGATCAGTGTCATCACAATCATTGAACGATGGAAAGCCGTCCCCATCAAGATCTTCGTCTACAGGCTCACAGTCACCATCGTCGTAATTCAAATCTTCACAGGATAGATCGACCAACACACCATTGTAGGGGTAACTTCCGTCATCACAGAAGTCATCACCTAGCCAATTCGCCGGTACGCAAGAACCATTGCAATCTACAATTTCAAACTCGGCACACAAAATTTCAACCACATCATCCAGACCGTCGCAATTTTGATCGATGCCGTCTTGCGGTATTTCTGGAGCGCCAGGATTAATGGTTGGATCCGCATCGTCGCAATCCACGTCTTCGGTGTATCCATCGCCGTCGTTGTCTACAAAGGCAACATCACAGTCCCCTTCATCAAATGCGCGTTCCTCACAATTAAAATTGACCGTTTCGCCATTGTATTCATAACTGCCATCGTCACACGCCCCATCCCCAAGCCACTGACTCGGAGCACAACTGCCGTCACAATCTTCAATTTCAAATTCGGCACAACTCTCTGATGCCAAACCGTCAACACCGTCACAATTTTGATCGACACCATCACCGACGTCATCTTGAGCACCCGGAAAAATGGATGCGTTGCCATCGTCACAATCTTCATCTTCGGTGAAGCCATCGCCATCGTTGTCGAACAATTCTGCAGATGGCTCAGCGGTGTCGTCGACCGTGTTGATTGGGTCTTCATCGATACGGGTGTTGGTGGTATTTCGTGAACACGCCAGAATCAGTGTCAAGGGCAGTAGAAAACGCATGGGTGGCCTCCGTCATCCAATGATCTAAATGTAGCACAGAGACCAGTGCGATACAAACCATCAGGATCAAGAGACATTGTAAAACAAAGATACAATGCATGCTTCCAGCTATATGAAAGCCCTACTGCGACGGCTGGTAAAAACCGTTTATTGACGGCCGCCCGGAGAAGCACGCCGCTTGCTTAGGGAATACCGTCCACCGTGTGCCAAAACGTGTAACCGCACCCCGATCAATTCTACAGGCTCACCCTCAGACGCATAAGCCATACTGGAATATTCAAGATCGTTGACGTCGACGATCGTCACTGCACCGTCGCCCACTACACGTACAACATTGTCGGGGCCAATGAATGCAGCAGTGTCTTCATCCAATCCGATCCCTTGTACAAACGGGTTGTACGCCAACGCTGCCATCAAGCGTCCCAACCGATCTCGCTGACGAAAATGTTGATCAACGACGATACGATTTGTGAGACCCAACCCAGGAGCCAAGGTTACTTTGCCAGCAATTGGAGTGGTTCCTTCAGCACCGAAGGCAATCATGTGTTCGCTGATGAATGCTGCGCCTGCACTGGTGCCTGCCACGTGCACCCCTCGAGCGTTGGCTCTGCGAATCTCCGTAGCCACAGGGGTTCCGCCCAAAATGGTAGACAGACGCAACTGATTGCCACCGGTCATAAAAATACCGGTGCAATTTTCAAATACTGTACGGTCCAAACCTTCGGCGTCTTTTCTGTTTTTGATGGGCAAAACCGTTGCTTTCCCACCCATATCCTCAAAAATCTTCTGGTAACGGGTGCCCGTGTCATCCAGCATGGACGCCGTTGGAATCACCAAAATCTGACTGCTTTCTCCACCAGACAGGTCCAAGAATCGAGACAGAATAGATTTGTCTTTGAGCTTGTCTTCAGCCCCACCAATGGGAATGATAAATCCACGACTTCCTGGTTCTAACTCTGGTGATGGCATACAATACTCCCTTCAATACTTTTTGATGAGGTCAAACATTTTGACGTCGAAGAATTGACTTGCAACTATTGAAATTTAGGCAATTGTGCAACTGTATTTGCCGATTTTGTGCTGACAAATTGGCTTTCAAGATGTCAAGCGCATCGTTATCTGATAAATTGACACAACCAATTAATTAGAGAGAAAATACGATGACCGGAAGCATTCACGTATTGGGTCCCCAAAGTCCCGATGCCAATCTTACACATGCCGTCAACTTGTTCTGTCCACAAGGAGATTTGGCTGTCATTTCAGCGGGATGGCGATACGAAGAGTGCGAACTCCAAGAGTTACAGAGAACACTTGGTCGAAAGATTCGACACATTCCCCTCTACGAATGGTTTGACGCCCTTGGCAGTGTTGAGCCTGAATTGTCAGGTCTCCATAGAATGAGACAACGGCGCATCCTCGATTACAAAAAAGTGTACCAAATCAACCTAGACGCGGCGATGGAAAGTTGGATCGCCATTCAGAGACTACACCGTTCCAATTCCAACACCTTTGACAAAGACGAACGAGAAGCTTGCAAGCAAGTCAAAGCCGTCGATCGACACTGTCTCAAAAGACTCAGTGAAATCAAACAAGACTTCTCGGCCATTCTCAAACCTTGGACCCATGAATCCGCAATGCCGTTGCACGAGCAAATCATCACCACGTTACAGCGTTGTTCAGGTTTGATCATCACCGGCGGACACGTTGCCATTTTGAGAAACAGGTTGGCATTTTTTGGACTCGAAGAGTTGCTGACAAACTTCATATTAGATGGCAACCACATTTTCACTTGGTCTGCTGGAGCGATGTGCCTCACCGATACAATTGTATTGTTTCATGACGCTCCCCCTTGGGGCAAAGGCCGTACCGAGATTTTGGATACCGGCATGGGGTTGTTGCCCAGAACCGTCTTTTTACCGAACGCCACCAAACGTCTCAATTTGCAAGACCCCCATCGTATTGAACGGTTTGCCAGACGATTTAGTCCCAGCCTGTCCATTTGCCTAGAGAGTGGCTCACATCTGATATTCACAGATCAGGGCGTATACGATCGAAGTGCAAAGCGCAGTGCTTTTCAACTGTCCGTTGAAGGAACCAAATTGGCATTGGAGAGTGTATGAGTCCCATTGTAAAACTGCACCAAGCCATCCAGAGTGATCGTTCGAAGCAGCGTGAGATTTTTGAAAATTTCATCGACGAAAACACCTTTCCAATCATAGAACCAGGAAGCGCAACCTTTTTCTATTGGTCAATGGACTTGGTGGACGCTGTTTTCATTCAGCACACCATTCACGGTTTGGAAACTCAGCAAGAACTGGAGCGCATTCCGGGCACCAATGCGTTTTGGCTTACCCTTGAACTGCCTGATGAAGCCCGAATTGAGTATCAATACATTCTGCGCAAAGAAGATGTCGACACATTATCAACCGATCCACACAATCGAGAAATTGTGATGCATTATGGTGGCGAAAAATCTGTCTGTACACTGTCGGGCTATCAAACTCCCATCTGGACACAACCCAGTGACCAACATCGACCAGGAGTCATCGAGCACATTGAGTTTTTCTCAGAGATATTCGCAGACACTCGGACCATCGACATCTATTTACCCAACGAACACCAAGAACACAAGCGCTATCCACTGCTGCTGTGTTTGGATGGGCAAGATTACTGCAACTATGGCGGCATGACCACTGTACTGGACAACCTGATGGGCACCAATGGAATGCTGCCAACGATCGTCGCATTCGTCACCGCCACCGATCGAGATCGAGAGTTTGCTGCCAATCCCCTCTATGCACAGTTTCTAAGTTCCGAAGTGCTCAAACACATCGAAGGCAGATACAACATTCATCGAAGCCCCGACAAAAGAGCCATCATGGGAGTTGGACTGGGCGCCATCGCCGCCCTGTACACCACTTGGCGTCACCCACACACATTTGAAAAGGCACTGCTCCAGTCAGGTCGCTTCATTTTTACCGATGTGGGAGACCACGGACTGGGTGCAGACTGGGATTCAATGGTGGGGTTTGTCAACAGCATTCGAGAAACCCCCACTCTACCCAAGAAAATCTTTCTTTCTTGTGGTGTGTTCGATTCGATGATTTATTACAACCGAACCATGGCACACATTTGGGAGCGTGAACCAGTTCAGTTCCGATATGTGGAATCGAAAGATGGACACAACTGGTTGTCGTGGCGCGACCGACTCCGCGAAGGACTCACTTGGATTTTTCCAGGGCATTTGCGTATGATTTACGATTGATGTGTACCATCATTCGTACTGAATACTCAAACAACGGTCACGGAACAACCAAAATTTTGCCGCGCGCCAACGCTCCATCTTGACTCAAGTACTCACGCAACTCAGCGATGTCGTTGTTGCTCATCCCAACACACCCATCTGTATACAAGTACCGCACGTTGTCTGGAAAAAGAGTGTCGTCTTTTTTATGGGTACCGTGCACCAATAAATACCCGCCCAATCCCGTATTCATCGGTGGGGCTGTCCTCTTGGTATCTGAACGTACGATATCGTTGTATACAGACTGCGAAATTCGTTCTTCTAACAAAGCCTGTTTACCATCTGTTGGGTTTGGATAATGAAAGAGCAAAGACCCCTGATAACTACTGTATGGATTGTAGTCGGAATACCAATAAAGACCTTCGGGTGTCTTTTTATCCCCTTCTTTCTGCTTGTGGCCTTCGGGAACCGTCCCAAGTGAGATATCCCACATCACCGGATCTCCGTTTTCTTCGACAATCTCTCCTTCTTGAACCAGGTACAGAAGTCTTTCCGATTTATCAACCAGTATATTTGGGTTTTCTATCCGAACCTGTTCCATCACATCCTGTTCAAAAAGATTTTCAACATCCTTATTGAACTGACAAGCAACACTCAACAATATCCAAGTCATCCTCGACTCCTAAAACGTCTATCCCCTAAGGTGACGATGGGTTTGATATATTGAGACATACATGACAAGTTCAGTATATTTAGTTACACAATTGCAGGATCAATCCAAATTTTGGAGAGAACATGTCGACCAATAAATTTGTGGGTAAGTTTGGCAAAAAGTCCATCAATTCTTTTACCGATACAAAGTGTGCACGTCAGTTGTACATCCATCTCGGAAATCACGATACCAACTGGCTGAAAGATCCAAATGGTATCATCACACGCAGTCGTGTTGCTGCATCTGGTCAAGTGGCTGTGCTAACAGATGCGGGAAAGACCTATGAAAGAGCAGTTTACAACACACTGCTTGCACACCATGAGCCTCATTTGTCCTACACACTCAATCCACCACACTCAGAAGACCTTTTGAAGGACGTCTACCTCGACAAAGCGGAATTTCTCGCACTATACGCTCGGGTCGAACGCGCAGACCGCATCTTGATGCTTGAACATCAGTGGCCTTTAACACGACGATTTATCCGCAACACCTTTCACATTGCCGACAACACAATACCAACGAGAGGCAATGACCCTTCCAAAGAAGAAGGAAAGAACCGAGTGATTCGACCAGATCTGATGGTTATTCACAAATTGACATCCGATGAGGATGTTCAAGAATTGTGCGCAGATGGTACTGTGAAGATCATTTCCCGAGAAGAACGACAAACACGATGGGCCATCAACATCATCGACATTAAGCACACTCCCGCAGACAGTATTGGCCATCGTCACTTTGCAGAAATCCTCTTCTACGCTCGGTCATTGGCTCTACTGATCGAAGAATACGGTCTGACCGACAAATTCTTTGTTCATGCCAATGGAAACGGTATCCTTGGAAAGGTACCCACTGCCAATTTGGTCGGTTCTCTGTGGAACAAACTGGTATGGACCCCAGCGGCTCCAAAATCTTCGGTCAACAGTCAATTACTGTATCAACCGTTCCTGTGGACTGACTTATCGTCATTGTGGGACAACTTTGAAAGTACAGTTCAAGAATTGTGGAACAACAAAGACAGCGTTTACAACAAGGACCATCGAGCGGCCCCTTTATGCATTCAACCGGCCTGTGGTCGATGTCCGTTTATCGATGACTGTGTTGACTCTTTGACCACGTGTGGTTCCCCAGTCAATCTACGTGAGCCTGATTTGGACACCTCCGACTGGAATGTTCAACTGTTGCCGAACATCAAACCAGCGTTGGTGCATGAACTCAACAACCATGGCATCAGAACCATTGGAGAATTGATCAACCAAATCCACAATATTGACTTCAACAATGAAATCAGTCCATTGTATGCCGAAAAAGAAACACTCTATTTAAAAGCCAAAGCCCTACATACGTTGAAAGCTGCAACCCCTGAAAAACCCGAAGAATTTCAATCGGCCCTCCTACCCTACAGTTTGAACATGGGGCTCTTGATCAATCTAGAAACTCAACAACCAGACAACATCGTCTTTGCCTTTGGGCTAAAGTTGACAATCGGAGCCCCGATCAACAGCCATACATTTGGGAGCAAAGCCCTAAACGAAGCCCATATCACTTGGTGGAATGCGTGGATTGAAGTGTTGAAATGCATTGACTTTGATGATTTAGAAGAAGAAGACTGTACACCCGAATTGATTGACAAAATTGACTTGTCTTCCATCTATGATGTACTGGATGTTGAGCGGTATGCAACACACCACACGCGCTACTTCAAACCCTCTCGAAAAGCCAAAACAGATGCCGAAAAGAAAGCCGAAAAGGAAATCGAAAAAGATAAATGGCGCGCCCACTTCACTGACAATCTAGAGGGTATGACAAAGAAAATGCTCCACGGACTGTGCGTCCTCAAGATCAATGAAACATTGAAACGCAAATCTCAGTTGGGTCTACGCAACAGTGACACCGACATCACCTATCACGTGACTGAAGTCGCCCTCAATACAGCATCAGAATCTGAGTACGCGCTGTTTGAGCGTCTCATCAATCAGTTGTATCATATACTCAATATATGTCATGCAACGGAGGTGTTGGTCATTGGTCAAGACGACAAAGGGACATACACACACAACTTTGCCGGTTTTTATTGGGCACCACAACAAATCGAACACCTGTTTGAATTGGTCAATCGACACTATGAAACAATGGTTGTCTCGTCCATCAGTGGACAAAGTCATCTCCTTGAACGCTTTGAACAAGTACAGGATTTTATCAACCCCAGTTCTAGCAACATTCGACATTCGCAATATCACAAAAAACTGTATGATATCCAGGCCTTCTTCCAACAAGGCATCGCTCTGCCAGCCATCATATCCTACAGTTGGCACGACATGATCACGTTGTGGGATCCTTCATTTACGCCGAACCGTAGATTTTGGGCACCACTGTTCAACTTCATGGACTTCACCATTTGGTCAGAATTTGTTTCCGCCAAGACGTCAACAAAACAACGAAAAATCCACAAGAAAATTGAACAACAAATGACAATTAAACTGGATTCGATTGACACAATTCTCCAGAATGTACACAAACAAGCCCGAACCGTAGGCATCATTCCATCTGAGTCTCAAACCATTGACACCCCGGGATTTCTCAAAAACAGTTTTACCCGTGCAAACTTCAATTCCATTGCCAAATTGTGGGTGGGGCTGAATGACCTCAACGTCAGCACCCAAAAAATGGAAGTGGACAACAGTCGACTGACGTGGTCCAATTACAGCATCGCCAAACTAAAATCCGCCAAAGTAGACGATCTACAATTACTGCCAGATGATCCAAACGACGACCCAGACATCACCCCTTCAAGACTCCAGTTCTTCATCCCCGAAATGTCCAGCAATGTGAAAATAGCCGAGGGAAACGTTGTCCAACTACTCAATCTTGAACATCGAAATGCCCGTCAACACTGGAAGCTTCACTCAAAAGGCTCCATGTTTAAGATTGAGTCCATGAGGTGGACCACGACCTACAAACGCAACAAAACTGGCTTTGTTGTCGTAGGGTCAATGGTCGATCCCTACAGCTATGGAAAGCCAAAAGCGACGTCCCATACACGGTACGATTTGTGGCAAGCCGACAACGGCCCCACAGACGCCATCTTTCATCACCTGTCCAATCACAAAACCCGATATTTATATTCACTTGCCGGTGATTATTGGACCGGCCCACTGAAGAAACTGTTGAATCGATTCAACTTGGGTTACTCCCCATTGGCCGAAGTACTGTCCTTAAAAACGGGTCTACGCACTCGTTCTCTCCCTGATTTATCCAATACGATTGTGACCGCCCCTGAAATCTATTTGTACTGGCCACAACTGATTCCACCACCATCCAGTATGGGCAAACCGCCCTTACGCAGTCAGATTTACTTTCCACCCGACAACTCACAACAGCGCGCCATTGAAACCGTATTCAATCATACGATTACCTGCATTGAAGGTCCTCCTGGTACCGGAAAGAGTCAAACAATCGTCTCGCTCATTGACGAATTCATCCATCGATTTGAACGCCCCCCCAAAATACTGGTCACGGCCTTTTCCTTTGCTGCTTTACAAGTGGTGGCGGATAAGATCGCAAATGCGTGGGAGGGAGATGAAAACGATCCCGAACGCAATATTCCCTCTGTAAGAAAACTTCCTATGCTTTTGGGAGGTAGTGAGGAACGATTCTCGATACAGTCGACCCACCCTGATCAACCAGAACCAATTTTGTTGACTCGTGAGACAACATCTCGATGGCGAGGCACCACCCAAACAACGTCGACCACCATCACCAGTGGTTCGAAAAAACGACTGTTTGGCAATATGCTCAAAGAGTTTGGACATGACCCAGATGGTGGTTTCATCTTGTTTGCCAATGCTTATCTTCTCCAGCACGTTGGACTGCCTCATACAAAGAAAAAATTCAATAATTTGCCCAATGATTTCGGCTTTGATCTCATCATCATTGATGAAGCCTCGCAAATGCCAACCAGTCAATTGTTGGCTGCGACTCAACTCGTCAAGCCCTTTGAAGGTACGTTGCAAACCCCGTCGACCATCAAAGCCAACAATGTACAGGAGGTTCGAATGCAAAGCCCTCCAAAAGGTGATGATCCAACGCGTTTTGTACTGGTGGGAGACCACAATCAATTGCCACCAGTCAGCCCAGTCAAACCACCGGAAAAGTTGAGACACTTGGTTGACTCTGCATTTTATTATTACCTTATGTCTCATGCAGACGAAAGCGCCAAGGTATCACTGGAATCAAATTACCGTTCTCATGCGGACATTGTGGAATGCATTCGAAAGTTGGGTCTATACACAAAACTGTTGCCTTTCAAAAACCATGGGAAAAATCTCGATCGCATCCCAAGCCCCGTGCCGAATTCTATCACACAGTCTTGGTTGCGAACCGTCCTTGAACGCGACAACGTTGTCAACACCATTTTGCACAACAGTCCACTCGACACCGTATTCAGTAAACGAGAGGCTGAATTAACCATAGAGGTCATCCTGGCATTCTTCACGTTAAAGAACCCAACAACGGTCGAAGAAGAAGATCAGTTTTGGGATGAACAAATCGGGGTTGTGTCGCCGCACAATGCACACGGCAGTCTCATCATTCGAGGTGTCCAGCACCGACTGACACGGCCTACAAGACGAACCAACCTCAACGATGACGAATTGCAGTCGAAGTTGCAAAAGTGCGTTGCCTCCGTGGACAAGTTTCAAGGATCAGCACGAGACTTTATCATTGGCACCATGGGGATTTCAGCCGAAGATCAACTTCAAGCCGAGGAAACGTTCTTTTATGACATCAATCGGTTCAACGTTTTGATTTCACGAGCCAAAAGCAAAATGTTGTTGATCTGCTCTGAAAATTTCGCGTCCTACACACCAAGAGATATGGAAATCTTGCCCGTCGCATCCAAGATCAAGCAGTATGTAAACATCTTATGTCACGGGGATGGACAACGCCATTCTCTGGATGCAAATACGGACTTCTCCTTCGAGGTCCGCACCATGCCATCTTCCAAGGAGGTGTGAGCAGCAAACGTTCTGCGATGCCCAGAGTGTTACAACCGGTCTATCCGCATAAACAGACTATATTGTTCCCAAAGATGGAGATGGTATGCAAGGGTTGGATGCAGGAATATTGCTGACATACATCGTCGGTGTGTTCGGATTGGCATGGTGGAGTGGTAAGCAGACGACTTCCACTGGTCCTAACACCAGTGCTGAAAATCAGTATTTGGCCGGTAAGTCGTTGACACCACTGGAAAGTTTGTGTTCGATCATTGCAACAGAAGTGTCCGCGCTGACTTTTTTGGGGATTCCTGCACTGGCTTTTGATAACAATTTTTCCTTTGTGCAAATCTACATCGGAGCCATCGCTGGACGTTTGTTGATCGCTTGGTTCTTCTTGCCAAAAGTGTATGATTCTGGCTTGACGGTCTATGAGGTCATGGCTCAACGCTGTGGATTGCCCTCGGGACAACGCACGGTCGCCATCTTGTACAGCATCAGCAAATTGCTCTCGGTTGGGGTACGACTCTTTTCGGGATGCATTTTGGTATCGGCATTTTTGGGGTTGTCGATTGCCACGGGAATTGTTTTGGTCACGGGACTGACCTTTCTCTATACGTTGATTGGCGGGCTCAAAGCGGTCGCTCGAACCGACGTGGTTCAAATGGCGCTGTTTGTTGGAGGAGGTTTGATGGCCCATTGGTTGATCCCAGATATCAGTGAACAAAGCTGGATGGACATGATGACAACCGCAAGCAACCTAGACAAAACGGTCATCGTAGACTTCAGTAACCCCATGCCCTTTGTCTATGGATTGATGGGTGGTTTTCTCTTCGACATGGCAACTCACGGCGTAGACCAAGACTTTGTACAACGATTGACTGCGGGAAGGAGTCTCAAGCAGGGTCAGTGGGTCATCTTTCTGTCGGCCTTTGCATCGATTGGAATGGGCCTGCTGTTTTTGAGTGTGGGAGCACTGCTGTTTGTCTACCACCAAAGTCATCCATTGCCCGTCACCTTCAACAGTGACCATGTATTTTCCACCTTTATTGTTGAACATTTTCCAACCGGCATTCAAGGATTGATGGTCGCGGGTGTTTTGGCTGCGACCATGTCCACGTTGGACTCAACCATCAATGCCCTGTGTGCAACACTGTACAACGACATTCTACCCAAAACACCCAGTTCGACTCACCGAACACGCAACACGGCTTTGATTTCAGTGGGACTGATGGCCGTTGCCCTTGTCGCGTCAAACAGCGAGGGCATGTTGATGCTGGGACTCAAAATTCAATCGTGGACGGGTGGCAGTTTGCTGGGCATCTTCGTGGCGACAGTGTTGTTGTTTAAACAGATACCCGTTCGACTGAGCACGGGATCAGTACTCTGTGCATACGCCATTGGAACAGCAGCCGTGGCCAGCAATGTTTGGTGGCTGGAGTGGAACTGGAATTTCAATGTCTACTTTGGATTTTTCGGCAGCATACTCGGACTTTGGTTATGGAGTAACTGGATACAAGAATCGGAGGATCTACCATGTGGTTAATTGCCCTATTGGCGTGTGGTGAAAAAGAACAAGACACCGCCCAAGTTGAACAGCCAGAACCCATCGCTGCAACGTTGAGATTGCTGTCGGTCACCAGCGGACAAGCCATCTCGAACATCGAAGTCAGTTCCGCTCAAGACAGTGATGTAACAGGAGACGATGGACGTGGCACGGTCACGGTTGACTCAAACTCCATCTATACCGTTCGAACAAACGACACCAATTCAATGGACCATCTCTATCAAGGAGTGGCTGGTGAAGAAGACTTTGAGGTTGTGGGATTTTTGGTTGACCGCAGCACCACCAACATGGTGTTTGGCATGATGGGGGTCTCTCAAAGTTCCGACAAAGGCATCGTTGTAGCTGCACTGGATGAACCGGACCTCTCTCCAGCAGTGGGGGCCTCTGCTCAACTCAACGGTGGAAGCGATGGTGCCTTCATCTTTGGTGCTACGAGCATGCCAGAAAGTGGCAACAGCATTGTGCAAGGCGGAGCTTCCTTTGTCTTCTTCCCCAATGTAGAGCCAGGCACGTTGCCTCTGGAAGCAGTTGGGACAGAAGGGACCTCTTGCATCGCGTATCCAAATGGCACCAGTCAATACGACGTTGTGATCGAAGCAGACGCGGTCAGCATCGTCGTCTTTTCTTGCCAGTAAGCATAGTTATCAAGTACCCTAGATAGAAACCTGTTTTACCACGTTGGAGTCAAATACCATGGCTATTTTTATCGTCCGAGAAACTGGTCAAGCCGAACGTCGCTATCAAATTAAAGACAAGGAAATGCGGTGTGGTCGAGGTGAAGACTGTCAGTTGATTTTGCCACACACCACAGTCTCCAGACAACATTTCAAACTGGAGCGTTTGGACAAAGACACGGCCGTCGTTGCGCGGTTGACTGAGCAGGCACTGCTGTTGAATGGGAGCCCTGTGGAGACGAGTACCCCCCTCAAAACACGAGACGTTCTACAAGTCGGTAAGTTTACCTTGGTATATTTTGGAGACAACCTAACTCCGATGGATCAGTTTTTTGAGGGCAAAGGGCTCGATGAATTCCCTCCATATACACGCTCTGCCAACGCCACCAAGATGGATGCTACATTTACCATGTCGGTGGCCGATGCCAAAAAATTGCTCGCCAGCAACAACTTGGCGCGGAATGCCAAATTTCGTCTTGCCGATGGCACTCAAGAATGGACGCCCGGTAAAGAAGGGCTCAAGATTGGCAAAAATCAAGCGGTACCGATTTCTGGTTGGTTTGTTGGTGGACTGGTGGCTGAAATCAAATGGGTCGGTTCGGCACACCAGATTGAAAGTAAAGGTGGATGGACCAAGGTGCTGGTCAACGATGCCAAACTCGAACACCCAAAGCGACTGATGGGTGGCGACCGAATCCAGGTAGGTTCTGCACAATTTGTCTACGTGGACGAATAAGAAACATCAATACAGCGGGATGACCATGACCATTCAATTAGAAGCCAGCTGGTTGGCAGTTCTCAAAGACGAATTTGACAAAGACTACATGAAAAAACTCAAAACTTTTCTGGTCGAAGAGCAACAACAACACACCGTTTACCCACCAAACTCAGAAATATTTGCTGCATTTGAACACACACCTTTCGACAAAGTACGGGTGGTCATTTTGGGACAAGACCCCTATCATGGACCCGGTGAGGCGCACGGTCTCAGTTTCTCTGTCAAAAAGGGCATTCGCGTGCCACCTTCGTTGCGAAACATCTACAAAGAACTACACAGCGATCTCAACATCCCAATTCCACCTCATGGGAACCTGAGTGAATGGGCTCGGCGTGGGGTACTTTTGTTGAACACCGTGTTGACCGTTCGCCATAAAACCGCCAACTCACACCAGAAACAGGGCTGGGAGCAATTGACCGACAAAGCCATCTCTGAACTGAGCGCCCGTCGAGAAAACATCGTATTCATTCTGTGGGGCTCCAAAGCCAAAGCAAAAATTGGATTGATAGACCAAAACAAACACCACATCATCCAATCGGCACACCCCTCTCCCTTGGCCGTTCGATATGGATTCTTTGGTTCAAAACCCTTCTCCAACACAAACACATTTTTGAAATCCATTGGTGCAACCCCAATTGACTGGTCGATCACACCGTAGAACCATCCAACCCCCACAAAATGTGTCACACTATTGGAAACACAGGAACACAGATGTCTGACAAAACACAACTGCAAGAACAACAGCGCGAATCGAGTGCTGGCGCTGGATACACGGATTCATGGCAACGGAACCCACAGGGGCCATCGAACGCCACACAGGTTGATCGAATCCAAGCGATTCAACAACTGAACACTTGGCTAGAAGGACAACTCGCACAAGTCGAATCCACACCGATCATGCTTCAACAAGCCCAATCCAATGGTGTTCTCCAAGCCGTTGAAAATGCGTGGGCCAGTTACGAACGCAACGGCTATCTGTTTGACATGCCTGCAACTGTAGGACGAACATTCAATGCAGAACCCGCTGGAATATTTTTGCCGACCGAACTGGCATCGAACATTCGCCCCTTTATCGAACTGACAGAGATGGCCAACAGTGCCAATCGAGAAGCGTCCTCGTCGGGAGTCGATTGGAACACGAGGCTGGGCATTCCAGAATACAGGACCCAATCAGACAACTTGGTTGCCCCAGAAGCGACCTGCAACGTCACCACATTGGCGATGGTCTTAGAGCGAATGGGTATTGGACGAGCACAGGTTGTGGCAGCACTCGAACGCAATATGGGCATCCAACTGCTCGATTCCAACGAAACACGGACCGAAGACTGGCTCAACACCACCCTCTCCTACCTCAACAGACAGCAACGTGCGGGAAGAACCTACCAACGCATCCGTGGAGAGGGAATGGTGGCGTCGAGTACCCGTGAAGAGATGGCCGGTGAATACCGCGACGAAGCCCAAATGGAAGATTTGCTCGACATGCTGCTTCACGAGATGGGTCAGTCTCGAACTTCGGCGGTTTCAGAACCCGATCGCCTGTTGGAAGAGGTCAGTTTTGGAATGGCCACACCAACTTCAGAGAAAATTTGGGACAGCAATTGGGGTCGCTTGGCACCACGCGTCGAAGAGTGTTTAGAAAATGGCGGTGGCGCGGCTCTCTCTTTCAAGCACAAGGGCAACCGCTCCAACGCAACCCACATCGTATCGATCTTGGCGGTACAAGAAGATGGTTTCCTCATCGACGATCCCTATGGCGACATTCGGGATGATTACAACCGTCGGTCTTGGGACGATGCCTACTGGAGCCGCAATGATCGAAACCAATTGGTTGGGTCCCGTAATCGATCCGAACAACGAAACGTCATCGGTGATGTGGACGAATGGGGTACGTCGTGGGCTCGAGAACTGCCCGAAGAAGAAGAGCGTGGCAAAGAAACCACCATTTCCAGCAGCCAAGTGGCAACAAGCATGTTCTATGTACAACTCTTTCACCGCGGTGAACAATCCACCTCTCAGTTGCTTCAAAACGTGGATTCTGGAACAGACTTAGCCCCAACCCGATCTCAACGCCCCGTCATGAGAGGGCGCGGTCCAGGTCAGGGTCCAACCATTCAATAGCGGATCTCTAATTTATCGTGATTGACGCTGAAACTAAGAGAGTACACAAAATACCCCACTCTCAATTGAGAGCAGGGTTTTGATCATCAATCATCCATTCAAAAACAGGTTGATTTAGGCTTTATCGCCTGAGGTTGAGGTCTGATCACCTGCAACCTTGCGGGCAATGTTCTCTTTGTGCTGTTGACGCTCAATGCAATAGGGACAACTCACTGGAAACTGGTAGGCTTCTGATTGTTGTTCTTCAACCGACAAAGGTTCTCGACAGGCATAGCACTGTGTCACCTCTGTTTCTTCGAGTTGAGGGTTCAACGCAACGCGGTGGTCGAACACAAAGCAATCGCCGTTCCAATGATCGCCGCCGACTTCTTCAAAATACCCCAAAATGCCACCTTTGAGCTGCTTGACATTTTTAAAACCGGCATCGAGCATCACCACACTTGCCTTTTCGCAGCGAATCCCACCGGTACAGAACATCACAACTGGCTTGTCTTTGAGATCGTCAGACATTTCAGAAACCGCACGTGGAAAGTCTCGAAAAGACTGGATGTCGAGTTCAACCGCATTTTCAAAGGTTCCCACACGACACTCATAATCGTTTCGGGTATCCAATACGATGACCTCCTTTCCTTCATCGAGCCACTGCTTAAACTCGGTCGGTGTAATTTCATCGCCTGTAAATTCAGCAGGTTTGATGTGCTCAAGCCCCAAAGAAATAATTTCTTTTTTGAGACGAACGTTCATACGCCGAAACGGTTGATACTCTGAATGAGAAATCTTGAGGGGGATCCCAACAAAGCGTTCATCCTGCTCCAAGTGCGATATGAAACCATCGATCTCGGTTTGCGTTCCTGCCAGAAAGAAATTGATGCCTTCGGTAGACAACAAAATAGTCCCCTTGAGGTTCAACCGTGCACAAACGTCTTGAAATGGTTTTTGCAGCGCGTCGCGATCCGGCATGTCGACAAAACGATACCCAGCAATATTGACAATTGTATCCATAATTTCTCCCGTTTCTACTGTGTGCGATATATCTCCTTCATCAACATTTTTCAAGGCTATAATCCCCTGTACAATGGAGCACATCCCATGTCTTTTTCTATTCGAACCACCAATATTAACGATACAAGTACCATATTGTTCTTCATTCATCGACTGGCAGACTATGAACAGTTGCGCCATGAGGTGATCGCAAC
>CBFICN010000070.1:0-17615 GCA_965661045.1 uncultured Myxococcota bacterium | reverse complement strand
CACCACTTCGACGGCCTGTTGAGGAATCAAATACACCCCACCATAGCTAGAAGTGATTTCAACCCGAGTGTTGGGCAAAGGCATGGTTTCACCAGATTGCTGGTCATTTCGATACACACCAATGTCAAAAGGAATCAGCAAACCAGACAAATCAAGTTCATTGTTGTCCGCAGACCAAGCGATTTGAAGATCTTGAGGAACGTTGACTTCCGCATCGAAAGGCGCGTCTTCCATTTGAGCGACACAACCGGAACCAACAAGGGCACAAAGAGCAAGTACGGATGGATTTTTTTTCATGGCGATACCTCAATCATCGAATGGGTTTGGTGTGAACAAAACAAGCAATCTTTCTGTGGAAAATGCAACCAAATCTTCAATCTCATCTCGATTCAAGTCAGATAGGTGTGCTTGTCCAAAGTCATGCACGACAACCATTTGCAATTTATCACATTGCATCTTTTTATCGAAAGAAATTGCGTCAAACATTGTCACAACATCTATATTATCACCACTAAATATTGACATGTCAAGTCTTTTGAGAAAAGATTCCAAGTGATGCACAACTCCAATAGTCGTCCATCCTTTAGAATAAGTCCAAGCTGTTTCCAAATACATTCCAATCAGAACGGCTATCCCATGACGCATTGTGCCAAAGCCCAAACATCGCTCTATGGCGTGCCCAATGCTGTGACCAAAGTTCAACAGGGCGCGACGACCTTTTTCCAACTCGTCTACTTGAACAATGTCGGCTTTCACACGACAAACATTTATCAATAAAGAAGGCAAACTCGATGCTTGATCTTCTGTGGACCAAGACTCTTGTTCAAAAGCGTTCATAACCTCAGCTACAAGGACTTCAGAATGTAACACGGCATGTTTCAGTACCTCTCCAAAGCCTGCCTGTACCTCTTCTGGATCCAGCGTTTGTAAAAATACACTGGACGATGTCACAAAGTTTGGCGGGTAAAAAGTGCCTATCCGATTTTTTCCACTGGCTAGGTTTACGCCTGTCTTGCCTCCAACAGAAGAATCTACCATCGCCAAAAGTGTTGTCGGAATCTGGATCCAATCTACGCCTCTCAAATATATCGAAGAAAGAAAACCAGTCATATCACCGACTACACCACCCCCCAATGCCACAAATACACACCGTCTATCCAAATTCATTTTTTCCAGTTCTTCGATGGCTCGTTGAATCGAACGAAGATTCTTGTACTCTTCACCATCATCAAACAAGATGGTTTCCACTCGTGAATATGAGCGTACAGTTTCGACGACCCTTTGTCCGTACAACCCAAAAACTGTCGGATTGGAAAAGAGCAACACGCTGGAATACCCTCTTTGGGTGATAAACTGCGCCAAACCTTGTTGTACGTCCTCTATCGACGCGTGAAAGGCGACAGAATAGGCTCCACGACTCGACTGTACAACAAGGTGCTCTGTCATGATTGCTCCCGCCCTTTTCCCTTTTGTTTCACAACCTGTCGAGCGATCAAAGATGCGAGGGTAGCCGGAGTGTCTTCAGAAACATCCACAACAGTACCAATCTTGTATCCAGCAGCGCGTTCCAAATACAAACGTTCCGCATGAACCTTCAATGGCCTGTCCGATGCTTCGATTCGACTTTGCAATACACTCCATGGTGCCGACAGCACAAACAGCATCGTAGACTGCTCTATCAATGGTCCCAGATCGCGGTTGTGCAAAGTACCACCACCCAATGCCACCACCACATCTGACATTTGAAGCATCCAATCGTGAACCACCGAACGTTCCGAGGCTCGAAACAAGTCCTCTTTGCCAGACTGTATGAGTTCAGAAATGGATCGCTGATGTACATCCACACAATGCTCGTTGACCTTTTGATCCAGATCTACAAAGGGCACATTCAATCGATCAGCCAACAGAGGCCCCACAGTAGACTTTCCTGTGGCCATAAAACCACCCAACGCTACTATCACTGGCCCCTCATTGGTTTGCTACCTTCCCATCTTTGATTGTCGACCAGAAGTCTTCGAAAATCTAAAATTTCGAGGTACCTCTGTCACTGCGCGTTCGAACTGACAGTTCTGGTAACGATGTGGGGTGTAATGAAGACCATCATTTCATCCCGCGTTATGCTTTCCGCAGAGTTCTTAAACAAGGCTCCCAACACTGGTATCTTGTGGAATCCAGGAACACTGTCTTGGGAGAATGTAGACCCTGTAGAGAATACACCACCAATTACTGTAGTATCACCGTTCGAAACAAGCACATTGGTTTGGGCTTCTTTGATTTGAATGGCCGGCTGACCTTGAACCAAATTGGAGAAGTCTGGACGATTGTTGGTGATGTTCAAATCCAAGAACACCTGGTTGTCCGAAGTAATGTGGGGTGTGACAAACATCTCCAAAGCAGCCTCGATGAACTGAACCTGTGTACCACCTGAAGAAGTCGACAGGTAAGGGATTCTAGCACCTTGAGAAATCTTTGCCATCTGATTGTCCAAGGTGGTGATGCGTGGTTCGGACACAACTTTACCATACCCATCAGACTCCATCGCCGACAGTCGCGCATCCAAGTCAATCAATCCAGGAATGGACCCTAGAGAAAAAGCAATCCCTGAAGTAGAGGCTTCTGCACCCATATCTACCAGAAGTGTGTCAGCCCCCGCAGTATAAAACTGTTCCCCACCAGCACCATCTCGTGCAATACCACCGGACATGCCAATCGAGTTTGGAAACAGCAATCCTGTAGAGTAGCCAGTCGAGGCGTTGGCCTGTAACTCAGCTCCCCATTGAATCCCCATCATTTGAGTGAAGTTTGAAGACGCTTCAACAATTCGTGCTTCAATCAAAACCTGTGGCGTTTCCTTGTCCAAATGTCGAACCAGTTCACGAATCTGAGCCAAGCGTTTCTCAGTCTCTTTGATGATCAACTGATTCCCACGCGTATCAACCTGTAGGGTTCCTCGAGAAGACAGCAACTCAGTGACTTGGGCCTGCAACTCACTTGCCTGAGCATAATTCAAAGGCAATACCAACAACTGCAATTCAGTCAGTTCTTCTTGAGCACGTTTGGCTTCGACTGCAGACTGTTGCTCTGACTTAATTGTCTCGATGGGTGCGACACGAATGATGTTGCCAAACTTTTGAGACCCCAAACCTTTTGCTTGAAGTACAGCAGCCAAGGCTTGATCCCACGGAACATTTTGTAGTCGCACAGTCACACGACCAGACACATCGTCACCGGTGACAATGTTCAGGTTGGATACATGTGAAATCAATCGGAAGATGCTGTGAATGTCGGCATTCACAAAATCCAACGTAATTCGCTTACCGGTAAACTTTTGCGTTGCCGCGCTCCCTGCATCGTACATGAACCCAGAAGCCATACCCAACATCGCAGATGGATCATTGGCTCCCCCACCCGTTCCAAAACTGGACTGTGGGTCCGAAGTATTCCCAGACTCACCAATCAAGATTTCTTTTTGATAGGCATTGCTGATCCCAGAATCTGGTGTTCCGGGAGCAACAGAGGACTCTGCCTGATAAGAATTCAACTCTTCTTGTCGCATAGAAGCCGGAATTGGTACAGACACAATCAAGTAGCCGTTTTGGGCCTTTGTCACTGAGTATTCTGCGGAGTCCTTTAGTGAAATTGATACACGGGCACCATTTGATGTCCGATACGCTCGAACCATCTGCACTGGTGAATAGAAGTGCTGAGTGTCCAAAATCCGAGACAATGACTTTGGCAAACTGGCAGATTCAATATCTACCATGAGCGTATCAGGGCGCGGACGATTTACATTGTACTCTCCAATGTCTTTCACCCCAATGATGATGCGACTTTCTTCATCAAGTTGCTCAAAGTCCAAAGAAGTCAAGGCCGTTCCAGTTGGAAGTTGCTCGGGGCCCGACAGTTTGGAAGCAGGAACAAATGTAGACTCTTTGGCCAAAGAATCTTCAAGCTCAGCAACGACACTATCCGAAGCCAATGCATCCAACAATGGATCGGAGTTTTGCTCTTCTTCCTTTTCAGTCTCTGTTAAGGCGTCAGCCAAAGGATCTGACGGTGCGGCAGAAGACTTCTCTCCACCGAGTGCGGCTGCAAGTGGATCCGCCTCCGTTGTAGACTCGCTCAACTGAACTTCAATGATGTCACCAGTAGATTGAAGTGTATGCTCCAAACTGAGTTTCGTGAAAATCTCCACTCGGACAATCTTACCATTCTCATCATCAAACTGTTGGATTTGAATATCAGACACATTGTTGCCAGCAACCAATGACTGCTCTTTCCAACCATCTGCTATTTCAGCATCCATAATATCGACGGCGATTCTATCCGGTCCGTTCAACAAGAATGAACTGACTGCAGACCCTTCGGCTGAGCTTCCCAAATGAATGGAAACAGTGTCTCTCTGCACAGTCACACTTTCAACCACAATACTTTCAGGTTTTGCATTTGCCACCTGGGAACACAGCATTGCAGCCAACGTTGTCCCAAATCCAACACCTGTTGATAATGAACGATTACTCATCGATTTCTCCGTTTTCTTTTCTCAAAGCTAATTTAGTTGTTGCTTCCCAAGCGCAATTCTTGTCTCTTTACTACGAGTTGTCCATCTACTGTTTGCAGTTCTTCCGTGACAATGACCATTCCATCTTCAATGGACTCCACCTTGCCCCACTTCGTCCCCATATACGTACCAATCTCCAGTACGTGCCCGATCCCGTCTGGATCTTCGACCAACGCGCGAGGACGATCTAAGTTGTCCCCAGTGATGATTCCCGTAAGACTGTACTGACCAACCTCATACTTTTGTAATGGTGTACGCGGAATATTGTCCAACATGCTGTCCTCTGACGCAGTTGCCAAAAATGATTGGAACGGATCGCGTTTGTTGTTTGGATTGTAGGAGTACTGAATCTCTTCGTCCTCTTCCTCTACAGCCTCTTCTTTTTTGGCCTGTTTCTCAACAACAGCGATTGCATCCGCTTGTTCAGCTCGATCATTGGCTGAACCAAACATATCTGTCAAGCCACCCAAATCACATGCCAAGAAAGAAAATAGCACCATGCTAGTCATCATCGTCTCCCTTTCTTGTTCTTCTTCGAACGTTGCTTGCGCTCATCGTCACTCAAGAATCGGAACGTAATTGCTTTTCCCTCGACGAGAAGTTTGGTGCGACCACTCTCTTCATTGCTGATGGACATATCAATGTTCTTTACATGTACGATGCGATCCATGTCAGAAAGTTTGTCAAAGAAAATTGCCACATCGTGAAAAGACCCTTCTACAGCGAGTGAAATCGGCACTTCTGCAACAAACTCATTGCCAGAGTCATAGTTTTCAGGCATCGGGTTGAACTTGGAAATTTCCAACCCCACCTTTCGTCCCCTCTCTGAGATGTTGGCAATCAAAGCTGGAATCTCCTTTCCAGCTGGCAAAGCCTTCTTTGCGTCGTTGAGTTTCAACTGCAGTTTTGTCGATTCGGTCTTCAAATCATTCAACGATCCCACTTGACGTTGAACCAAATCCAAGTCGGATTGCAGGTTGTTAATTTGAGCTTGATAGTTTCCATAACTCTCCCATGCAGGCCAAAGAAACAGCAACACGAATATCAAAAACACAATCACATAAGAGCCGATGTAACTGGCTTGACGTTGTGCTTTCGTCATTTTCGATAAGCGTTCAATAATTGGATCTAGATTCATCGCTTACCCCCCTTTTTGACTTCTTTCTTCTGAGCCAACCCAGGAACAACAAAGTCTGTGGTAATAGAGAACTCTTTCAACTTGATACCATCTTGCTCAACTTGCTCAATGGTATGCAGTACAACCATATCGAAAAACTCAGATTGTTCGATGTTGCTCATAAACTTTGAGATGTCTGGCGAAGAGGCCGCCACACCGGTCAGTTTTACTTTTCCACTGGTCTCAGACAGAGAAGTCAGTTGCAACTTGTCGGGGCAATTGATTGCCAATTCATCAAGCAACCGAACCGGTCCCACTTTCTTCAATTTAAGATCTTCGATGGCGTTCAACTTTTCTTGAAGGAGTTTTTTTTCGGATTCAAGGGTCTTCACTTGATTTACAGTCTTCTTGTTTTCTTCAATTTTGGCCTGAAGCGTATTGTTGACACTTTTTACCTTATCGACTTGAAAACCAAAACCAATTTGTATTGCTGCACAGAGCAACACAACTGCGAACAACACGACCCCAACATTTTGAAGTTCTGAAAGAATCGCCTGCTGACGACGTGAGTAGCGTTTTGGAAAGAGATTGACGCCAATCGCATCACCTTCAACCATTCCATCAGCCGTCCGAACCCCCAACCCTACAGCAATCGCAAACTGGGGAGCCAAGTCATCTAAGACGTCTGTGGTCACATCAGGACCATCAATCATAACATTGCGAAAAGGATCCACTTCTTCAACGGCAATCCGTGTTTGATTGTACAATGCTCCCGCAAATCTTGGCGTTCTCGCAGCACCACCACTCAGCAGAATGCGATCAATGACACCGTCCATAGAAGTAGAAAGATAGAAGTCAAGAGTACTTCGAATCTCATTTGCAAGCGCATCCGCAGCCGAAGCCAAAATTTGCTCCACCTCGAGGGTCATCGGATTTTCGTCATCACCAATCTTTAGTTTCTCGGCTTCTTCATTGGAGATGGTCAATGCTCGTTGCAGTTCTTCTGTAAACCCTGCCCCACCTGAAGTGAGATCTCGAGTAAACACTGAAATCCCATCACGCAGGACATGAATGTTCACAGTGTTGTGCCCAACATTCACCAAAGCGACAGTCCCCATGTCATTCAATTCTGGGTAGTTCACCTTGAACATATTTGCGATTGCAAAAGCGTCGACATCAACGACACTTGGTGTCAACCCGGCTTGTTGGAGCAAAGAGAGATTTTCATTGATCAAGTCTCTACGAGCGGCAACCAGTAAGACGTCCATTTGGCTTGGATCTGGATGCGCCCCTTCAAGGATGTGTACATCAATATTCACGTCGTTGATATCAAAAGGAATGTACTGCTCGGCTTCCCACTTGATTTGCTCTTCAAGTTCATCCATGGACATTGCTTGTAAGGTAATGCGTTTGATGATGACGGCATTTCCACTGACCGATACTACAACATTTTTGGTATTGGTCGAACCAGTCAAACGTTTGATAACGTCAATGATCTCGCCAGTGTTCATAATTGAGCCGTCGACGATAGTCTCCGCCGCCAGTTCTTCTTTACCCCAACGGACCAAGGAGTACTGTGAACCATTTTTGCTGAGTTGCACCATTTTGATACTGTTCGAGCCAATATCAACCGCAACCACATCTTTGTTATTTCCAAATAAACCCATAGAGACCACTCAGGAAGTGTGTTTGTTCATATCCTAACACAAGTGTATTCGATTATGACTTGACATGTCAATACTATTTTAAAGACAATCGTTTTTTAAAACGATACAATATAATCAATTCCATGTTCAATCTCAAACACCTCCATATTCCCGACTCTTTACAATGCCCTATCAAAACTCAAATCTCATACACTGCTCGTTGCTAATTCTCCATGGGGCGCTGTTCTATTCCTTACACTGTTGGGCAGTGGCGCATTTGGGTTGGAACATACACCACTCTTTTGAGATTTTTGGCATCGCCACACTTGGCTTTCTTTTTCCGATCTTGTTTCAAAAACAAACTCTTGTCGTTATGGGCATACTCCCTCTAATGGCCTATGGTTTGTCCCTGCATTACCAATTGCTTCCTCTTGCTTTTGGATTCCTTGCTCGGCATTTACTCTTCGAGCCCCATTCAAATCCTTTCAAACCTTCTGTGCCCTTGTTTTGTCTTGTCTTAGGATTTGGAGTAGCGTTTTGGCTATTGGGAACCAATACGCACATTGGCGCATGGCTTTTGTGGGTGGGCAGTATTTCTCTCTCCGTGTTCAGTGTTGGAACTGCAAACATTTCGGAGCCCAAATTGAACGAACTCTCGATGAACAACATTACTGACGGTCTCTATGGACTCTTGATTGGAACCGTTTTTTCAGCAATTTGGAACTACACTCTCCCCACTCTTGAAGCGGGGGCAACGCACTTATATTCAGCGTATTTGCTCATTGGAACACTTGGAGTCCTCAAGGCATTTTTCTTACCTGAAACAAAACCCAAATGGTTTGAGTACATTCAAGCATTGCCTGTATTTGTATGGCCATTTATGGGCTATGCCAGTGTTCAAACGTGGTCCCCCGATGCCATGTTGTATGGTGCCATTGTACTATCGAGTGGGCTGGGCGTGTTCCTTACCTCAACCAACTGGTATGGATGTTTACTTGGGATCAGTTTGCATGGTCTGTATAGCAGTGATGTCAATGAACTTTGGGGGTTGCTCATTCTTTCAGGGTTGTGGGTCTTATTCTCGCATTCAAACAAATTACCGTCTGTGATTGTCTTTGGCTTGATGCTGTTCTGCACCCTCACCGGACGAGGTCCACAATTGTCCACCCTGCCTTTGTCTAAGTATACAACTTTTCCTGAAGGGCAGACTTACGATATAGCGCATGTTTCGTGGGATCGCGATGGCTGGTTTGCAGTGGGAACTCGTCAAAAAATGTCTAAAGATGTAACAAAACTTTCGAAAAGCACTGTATTTACAGAAAATAGACCTTTAACATACAATATCAAAGCCTCTAAAAATGAGGCCACTCTAACTCAAAAAATCAGCCAGCTGTTTCCCGATGCGGTGCAAATAGCCATCTTGAGCGATATTACTGGACAGGTCAACACTACGTTGGGGGCTGTCAACAATGCGCAAATCTATACGCAAACAACCATGCCAGATTTGACCAAACTCATTGCGGAGTCCTATCCAAAAAGCAAAACACACTGGCTCAAACCCAATCGCGCCCTACAGTCAACGAATCCCACCCAGTTACTCACACAGACACCGCCCTTAGACTTGGTAATTGAAGTTGTCCCCCACCCTTGGCAGTCGACAATCTCAACAGGTCTTCATCCTACACACCTAAAAAAGATGAATGAAGCATTGTCCCCCAATGGGGTTGCCGCATTCATCATCCACTTGGATCAAATGCCCCGAAATGGGCTTTCAATATTGAGCAAAAGAATTGAACAAACCTTTGCGCACACGTTGTATGGTATACCAAACGACAACATCGACTCTTTGTTGGTACTCGCCTCAACAACAGCCATCACCTACGAAAAGTTAAACGGAGAGAACAATCTCGAGATTCTTGGGGACTTTCTGCTTCGCACCTATCCATTCAAAGCAACGATTGACGCACCCTTGCTAGCCCAAGAGCAACCCGCCATTCCATTTGCTTTGCTGACCGAACTGGTCGACAAAATTCCCGATGCTTCTTTACTTTGGCCCAATATTCCAGACGTATCCTTGGCACAAATCGAAGATCAGATTGAAAATCGCAAAGCGTATTTGGCGACCATCAAAGCTGGTTTAAACGGAAATCTCCAAGCAATTCAACAACGAGCCCTCCCGATGGAGTTGACCAACAGTCTCATCCAACCTCATCTGCGATCGGCTCGGAAAGAAATTGCGTTGGCTCAAGCCCAAGGACAATCTTCAAGACACTGGGAAGAGGCCAAGCGCTATGCATTAACGGCCCAAATGATTTCCCCCAACAATGTTGAACCCTGGCTACTGCTGGGGGACATTGCTTTGGGAGAGGGATTTTTGGAAAGAGCTGAAGAAAAGTACACAGGCGCACTTAGACAGGATCCAACCTCAATCTCGGCACTGAATGGGTTGGCTCGAGTTGCGGGGTTGAGAGAAGATTTTGAAACGATGGAACAATTGCTCATTGAAGCCCAACAGTTGGAATTGGGCAATTGGATTCCACAATACAACCTCGCAACCTTTTATCAACAGCGTGGACGAAGTGAAAAGGCTCTCCAACTGCTACAGTCCACCTTGGAACTGCCAAATGGAGACAATGAGCGTACAAGAATTGGACTCATTGAATATTACATTGCTCAAGAACAGTGGACTCGGGGACTTCTAGAAGTCGATCGACTCATTCAACAACAAGAGAAACCCTCTGGCACTCTGTGGTTTTTGCGTGGCCGGATTCATTTTGGACTTGAACTGTGGGAGAAGGCTGAAGTGGACTTTCGAAAAGCGACATTGGAAGACCCACAATTGCATGCCGCCCGAGGCTCAATTGGGTTAATTAAAATTGCAACTGGTGATTTGGAAGGTGCAGCACAGGCTTTTCGCTCAACCCTACGCTTTGATCCCAACAACGAAGTCGCCCGTAAGAATCTACAGCAAGTGCTCTCTCAAATGAACAGTGCAGAATAACGAGGTCAGTAGTATGAACACCACCCAAAAGCTTATTTTTGCAACCTGCACAACACTCGGTTTATGGTTGATATCGGAAGCCATGGTCTCCCGACTGTACAAAGCGGAATTGGATGCTTGGGAATCCCCTCCTCCCAGCAAGATTGACGGTGCACCGACACTCAAAGGAAACCCTTATCTGCTGTTTGAGTTTGCACCCGGTGTACGAAACGAACAAGGTGTGACCGTGACCATCAACTCAATGGGCATGCGGGGAGAAGAAGTGAACATACCAAAACCACAAGGTACAAAGCGCTTCATCACCACTGGCGACTCCAGTGTATTTGGCTTTGGTGTAGAAGACGGAGAAGTATTCTCTCAAGTCGCAGCTACAAAACTCGGAGAGGATGTTGAGGGTTTGTGTGCCGCTGTTCCAGGGTATTCTTCGTATCAAAGCATCAACTTCTTGCGCTTAAGAGGTATGAAAACAGAGCCTGACCTCTTGGTGGTTGCCAATATTTGGTCCGACAACAACTTTGACTCCTTTGTCGACAAAGACCTTTTGGCGACCACAATGGGCTTTGAAGAAAGTTGGGTTGGCAAACTTCAACGCACCCTCTCAAACTCAGCCATCTTTCGGGTAGCGGACTGGAAACTGCGGGTTCGAAAGCAACAAGAGAAGATTCGAACCGTGTCATGGCAAGTTGGATCGAGCAACCACATCGGCGCTCGTCGGGTTGAAATCAATGACTATGTCAACAATCTGATGACCTTGGTCAACATGGCGAAAGAGAACAACGCTGAAGTGGTGTTCGTCATGCTGGCAAATGAAGATGACTTGAACCTTGAAAAGAACCAGGGGAAGGCGTGGACCCCCTATCGCAAAGCCATGAAACTTGTCGCCGAAACCCAAGGCGTTCCCCTGATCAATGTCCCCAAACTGTTCATTGAATCTGGCTTGAGTAAACAAGATCTCTTTTTGGATGAAATGCACCCCACGGCCAAAGGACATGCCATCATGGGCAACGCCTTAGCAGACCTATTGACCGATGCAGACTGGATGGGCGGTGGAAGAGTCATGACCCAAGGAACGGGCAAAAGCATCCCAACCCAAGAAGATCCATTTGTCAAAGGATCCATCTCCGAAGCCGTCACCGGGTTAAACGGTGCAGAACCTGTCAAAATCTCGGGTACCCTAAAGTTCTCAGGATACGAGTCGGGCATCATCCACCTCGACGCCATCACCGCACAGACACGAAACCCAGAGGTCATCAACGCCATTCAACTCAATCAACCCGGCCCTTTTGCTCTCCCTGTTGGTCTGCCCAAAAAAGTTACCTTACGCGCCTACATCGATCCAGAGGGAGATGGACCAGATGCCGACGACGTACGCATCGACTTGAGTGACACCGTATTCCACCTCGACCAACGTGCTGCAAACAACATCATTGTCGACCTAGATGCCAAACGCATTCAACTTCCGTAAAAACTTGATTCGTATCAACAACATTCGTGTGCACCTGCAGGGATGTTTCGATTGAATGCTCAACTCAAAATACAGCCACCGTACAGTCTAGACATAATTTGCACACTGGCCTGTAAACACCCAGGGCAATCTTTCACAACCTGTCGGGCTTTCTGAATGGCTGGACCGTGCCAGATCTCGTCAAAGGACTGCTGTCGAAAGTTCCCAATCGGCTTGTGATCCAGTGAGCACCGGACCAAATCACCATTGGGTGTCACAAAGACCAAATCTTGCAACTCTCGACAATGAAAACGGTGTGCTCCTTCGAACAACTGTTTGGAAAATGTACGTTTGGTCACCCACCTTGAATACAGGTGATCCAATAGGGGCAATTGCGATTTCGTCCCGACTTCTTGGTGCGTCAACGCCGCCAATGCCCGTTCTTTGTCAGAAATCATGACAATCCGTGGCGTTTCCTCTTCTGGTGGGGTGGTGCCAACCAAGAACGGCGTGACAACCAACCCCGGAATCAAGTCTGCCCCAACTGACCGCGCATATTCTCTCATTCGAGGCAAATCGTCAATCGAGGAGTCGGTGACTGCAAAGTTGATTCCAAAGGAAAATCCGTAGCGTTCCTTCAGTTCCGCCACTTTCTTCACCGTGCGATCTACAATCGCCCAAGAACCTTCCATACCACGCATTTCGTCGTGGGTCTCTGGCAAACCGTCCACTGAGATGCGCAACTGAAGTCCTGGCCAAGCAATCGCGTGCAATGCATCGACGAGACGCTGCTCCAACATCCCGTTGGTGGTCAGTTGCAAAATGTATGGATCGACTTCTTCACGCACAGCGGTCAAAATCTCGACGATGTCTCGTCGAACGAAAGGCTCTCCACCCAGAATCTTCACCAAATCCAAATGCGGCATTTGACGAAACACAGAGCGCCATTCAGCGGCTGTTAAATCGTCGTGCTCAGAAACTTTCCAAGAGTCGCACCCTTTGCACTTTAAGTTGCATTTAAAGGTGACGATAAAGTGCCCTGCATGTGGCTGGGGTACCCAAGAGTCATCGAGTCGACGCATTGTCGCAGAGGTCGCCATGTTTTTCCAAGCCACCGCCCTTCTTCGAATCTGTGCCAGTTGCGCACGCTTTCCCACTCGTCGTTCTCGCATCACATTGTCACCAGAGACTTGGGATTTACCCACCGCTTGATCAACAACGGTGTCATTTCACCACGCATCAACATTTCAAGGGCCACACGACTCATTTTGGCAAGATTCACAACCTGTGCCACTTGAATCAGCACTTCGGGATGCTCTTTAAAATATTCTGACTCATAGAGTTTCCAAATCACCTCTTTTGGCAACACATTTTTGTTGAGCAACACAATGAGCGCCAACCAACGTTGATCGGCTTTGGGTCTTGGGTGATTGAGATCGACTCGAAACTGCTCAAAAGCATGGGTGTTGATCCCTTCAATGTCGTGCTCTGTAATTCTCCCTTCACGCAACAACCTGCGGGCGAGATGGGTTCTGGGATAAATCGTCAATCCAAACAAATACAATTCAAACGGACGCTCAAGTTCCATCAACATGTGAAAGAGTTTGTCCTTGTCTTCTTCAGTGCTGAATGGGTCATCCCAAATAATTTGCAAGTTGGACTGTATGCCTACTTTGCGAAAGATTTTTTGACACTCTAGGATTTTCGCATTGGGTATCGGACGGTTGTAATATTCAAAGTTGATTCGTTCATCGGCTTGAATCCCCATGCAGATGGCCCGAAGCCCAGCTTTCTTGAGCAGTCGCAACGACTCTTCTGTCACCATACGGGGGTCAACAAGAACCTCAAAAGGGATACCCACCCTCTGTGGCCACTTCTCAGAAAACTCTTCAATCCAAGCTTTGCGAATTGGAAACACCTCATCGTCAAATCGCACAACTTTGATGTTGGTACACAGTTTGGTTGCGTACTCCATTTCTTGAATGAGGTTCTCCACAGAACGCAATCGAAATTTTTTGCCCAAGTCTTCATACAAGGGTTTCGTCACTGTATTCGAGCAAAAAGTACAGGTCCAGTACGGACACCCACGAGAAGCCAAGACGGTGTATTCGGGATTGGTGATGAATGGATCGCCGACGGAGACTTTATTTCCTTCGATGTGAAACTTGTCCTCTTGTGTATGGAAGTCTCGAAAAGGTATCTCGTTCAAAGACACCAGTGGGGCCAAATCATTCTTGTGGATGATGGTTTCGCCATCCAACGTCTCTCGAACCCAAAAAGATGGAACCGTCCGAATGTCTTCTCCAGCATCGACTCGATTGAAGAACTCAATCACGGCATGATCCACTTCTCCAATCGCAATCACATCGGCAACATCAATACAAACGTCGGGCATAAATGTCGGGTGCATTCCCCCCCATAAAATGGGCAGGTTCAACGCAGTACGAATGCGCTCAGTGAGAAACTTTGCCATTCGGTGAAAGGCACTGGCGCGAACGGAAAAACCCACATAGTCAATTCCCCTGTCACGCAAGAGGTCAATTAAATGCTGCACCTCAACCTCTTTGGGCCAAGGGAAATTGTTGTTCACCCAATCCTTGAAATAAATTTCCGTGACTTGAAACCCAGCACTTCTCAACGAAGAAGCCACGTGACGAACACCATTGTTTTCCAAAGCATACAAGGAAATTATGGCAACTTTTAACCGTTTATTGGGTGTAGACATTTGGTTTCACAAGGTTGGAGGTTTCATTAATTGTATCATGATATCACCTCTGTATTGTGGTCATACCCATTACAATGGCTCAAATCTGCACTATCCTTCCCATCGAGTCAATCCAAAACGCTGGAAGAAAAGTTCTTCTTGTATGTCTGCTGCGCGACGAAAATGAACTTTTACATAGTCTCGGGTATCCATCCCTTCGTGCTTTTCAGTGGACCACCCCATTTGAGCCAGTTCTTCACGGAATAGGAAATCGTCTGGGTATACGAACACCATCCCAAGTTCATCCAACACAACCTGTTCGTCTTGGGCACTGAG
This sequence comes from uncultured Myxococcota bacterium, assembly GCA_965661045.1. Lineage (GTDB taxonomy): Bacteria > Myxococcota_A > UBA796 > UBA796 > UBA796 > CAJWHX01. Next base: position 2,806 of record CBFICN010000070.1, on the reverse strand, counting down.
AATCCACAACTGGTGTCGCGCATCTTCATAGAACAAGTCGTGATAATCTTCCAAAGCCTGCAGCATTCTGGACTTTGATACATCGACTGCCACGTAGGATTCTGGTTTTTCAAGTTGACCTTTCTGTCGATCGGTCAGTTTCAAGTAGCGAACCTTGAACGGTGGGGTCAGCTTTTTTATCATGGCCTTGTGCACAACAGACAGTAATTCTGGTGGTGAAGACACTTCGAGTCTGGTCATACCGCCTGGCAACACACGATCGGCAAAGGCACTGGGTGGTTGATAACCATCTGGGGTTCCATCTTCATTCACTGAATGGGCTTTGCCCGGTGGTGCTGTGGTCTCTGACATGCTAATTACTCCATGCTATTGGGTTCATTTAACATAGAACCAGCATCTTTCGCAAACACCGAAACCCACACAAAACATGAAACCCTATTTCATTCGAGATATTAAAATAGATCCCCCCATCACCTTGGCTCCAATGGAAGGTGTCACCAACATCATCTTTCGTCGGCTCATCCGTCAGATTGGAGGAACTGGTCTCACCTGCACCGAGTTCATTCCTTCTTCAGCATTGTCCAACAAGGGTCGCAAAGTGCTTCGGTTGGCTGAGTTTGACCCCGAAGAACAACCCATTTCGATTCAAATTTATGGTAAAGACCCGACTGAGATGGCTGAATCGGCAAAAGTCCTTCAAGATTTGGGTGCGAGCATTGTCGACATCAACATGGGGTGTCCGTCCAAAAAAGTATGTGCTCACTCTGGTGGCTCGGCTCTGATGAAAGACCCTGAACTCGCATTGGACATAGTTAAAGCCGTTCGGGCAGCCATCACAATTCCGATGACAGTCAAGATGCGTTCTGGGTTTGACCACACCAATAAGAATGCCCCAGAACTCGCCTACGCCTGTCAAGAAGAAGGCGCCGAAGCCATTGCCGTGCACTGGAGAACCCGTGAAGACAAATATGGTGGCGTACAAGAATGGGATACCATCGCTGAAGTAAAACGCAGACTGTCTGTACCCGTCATTGGCAATGGAGACGTGGTTGATGTCCCTTCGGCCATGATGATGTTTGAAAAGACTGGCTGCGACGGAGTAATGGTTGGACGTGGATCGATGAAAAATCCCTGGTGCATGCTGGAGATTGCACACCACTTACGGGGAGAAACCTACACTAAGCCCACTGCAACTGACAAAAGAGATCTCATGCTGTTGTTTTTGAACACCTATTATGAGCGAATCCAAAGAGAAAAATCTGCGTTGGGTAAGTTCAAGCAAATCGCCAAATACTTTGTCGACGCCCTACCCGACTCCAAAGCATTTCGCTCAGACTTACTGAGAAGTCAAAGCATCGAAACAGCTTCTGAGGTCATCCACCAATATTTTGACACCATTGAATCCACCCCCATAACCGAAGACGCCCAATGAAGAAAGCCGACAAGTGCATCAAGATTCAAGAAATTCTCGACCACCATTTTCCAGACCCTGCAATTCCGCTGGACCACAGAAATGCCTTCACATTCTTAATCGCTGTGATGCTGTCTGCATCGGCAAACGACAAGAAAGTCAATCAGGTCACGCCTGCACTATTCGACCTGGCAGACACACCTGAAAAGATGGCCGCATTAACGGTACCACAAATTAAGACCATCATTCACGATGTGGGTTTATCAGGCAGCAAATCCAAAAATGTACACAGAACTGCACAGTTGCTGGTGGAAAAACACAATTCTGTCGTGCCCAAAACGTTTGATGAACTGGAAGACCTTCCGGGTGTTGGCCACAAAACGGCTTCTGTAATTTTATCTCAAGTATACAATATTCCTGCCTTTGCAGTGGATACACACATTCATAGACTCGCCTATCGTTGGGGGCTATCCAATGGCAAGAATGTTGTACAAACAGAGAAGGATTTGAAGAGATTGTTTCCAGTCGAGTCTTGGAACAAACTACATTTACAAATCATTTACTTTGGGCGCGCTTTTTGTCCGGCACTCAGACACAAGGCAGAAGAATGTCCCATTTGTTCTTGGGGTTCAATCAAAAAACGCATCAAAGAAGAAGCCAAGAGACAGGCGCCTTGGCAAAATAAAAAGAAGTAGACGTTACAAATGTACGTAAATTTGTCTTAAAACAAAACGGTCTACGTTCCTTGATTGACTTACCCCGGAGCAATCATGGAACAAACAAGCGTCATCAATCAAACAACTTTACCATCGAACTATAGAAACACATCACTTTCCAATTTACAACTCGTGGGCATTGGCTCTGCTGGACTACTGTTCGAACAGTTACTGGGATTTTCCACATTCGGACTGCTGACCACCACCACTTTAATCGCGACCATCGTCCATCAACGGATCAGACCCCAAGTCATTGAAGCCGATTCATCCAGTACCAAAAGCAACGCAATTATGGGTTGGAGTCTGTTTGGACTATTTGCTACCGGAATCTTAGCATTTTTGAGCGACGCTTTGGCTCTCGATGTTTTGAAAGGCACAGAAGAGAGCGATCATACCTTCTGGCTTCCAATGCTGACTTGGTTTGTCAGTACGGTAGCCGTTTTGGGAAGTCTATTGTTTAGGAAACAAGACGGGGCATTCAATTGGATAAAAATTACGGCTTCTAGTGTGGGACATGCCATTCAGTCCTCACTGCTGTCGTTGGTCGATGTTCAACATTCTTCCATTGGGAAAATCAACATTCCAATAAAATCATTGTTCATCAATGGCATTGTTCCCTTCTTCGCCATCTTGTTCTTTTCACTGGTTTACAGCGGCATCAATCCCGAGTTTGAACAGA
>CBFICN010000069.1:12710-17777 GCA_965661045.1 uncultured Myxococcota bacterium | reverse complement strand
ATCAGGTGCTCTACCAACTGAGCTACAGAGGCAAAACTCTACAAGTGGACTATATTTAATCGTTTTCAATTCAACTGTCAATATCTTGATGTAGATTTTAGATTGTGGTGGGATCACAAAGTGTTATTCTTCGCTTTCAAACAAAGCGTTATCTAGTTCACTGGAGACATCCAATTCAGAAACCTGTATTTCTTCCATCAATTGCTCACCATCATAAATTTGAACGACATGTGGTACCATCCCAATTCCTTGTACTTCTCTGTAGTCTCGAAAAACATATTCCATCACCCGGTTCCCATTTCGAACCGACAACGCAGACAACAACCACGTCGAATCAAAGAAACCTGCCTGTACAATGACGCCGGTTCTCCCTTTAACAATCCACACATCATCATTTCGTTCTACGGACTCCAACTTGGACCAATCTGAACTCTTTTCTATGTCTTGAGAGATGTTGTACGGAATGTGCAAGATATTTGTTGACGAAAAGCGCTCCAACAGCTCCCTTGTTCGAATGGCATCTCCAGACACTTTCTTTTCATCAGACCCTACCCAAGCCTCATCCTCATCAGGCAATACTACAGTACTGTTCATCCCTTCGCCCTTTTGAATCGTGATATCCAAACGCATGGAGGAGCCTTTTCTGTAGAAGTGGTGCTGTATGAGCGATCCTTCTTGTGGCCGTTTTCTATAAAATACGAACTTTTCCTTTTCTAGCTCGGCCCATTGGGCAACCACTGAAGAATGTGCCGTTTGAGCGTGCATCAAAACATCGTCCACCGTTGGTGTGTGTCGCCTTTTTTTTCGCTTTCTGTCTTTTTCCGGAGTGGTTACAATGCGTTCAGTGACCGGCTTTGGAGTGCTTGTTTGAACCACCTCCATCTTTTGTTGCTTTGTATCTACTACAGTTTGAGTTTGAACCTTTCCATCAATGTACACCACAAAATCCAATGGAACGCTTTCAAGTGCTCGCAAAATGGCTTCGGCATCTTCCTGGTTTTCGATACCTTCAACAGCGACCCTGTGACGAAACCCTTTGCCAGAAATGAAGTACCGTGTATTTTTGACAGGATAATCGTCCCCCACGATTGCAAGACATTGTTTCCTGTACTTCTCCCCTTCGGCCTTTTCTAAATCAGCAGACAACAACACAACTTCTGCCATCGCCATTGACAACCACCACATACAAACGCCCCTTTGACTTAATTTGTTCTTTTACTACGCCCGCTATCTTTTATTCTGCTTTCCAAATGACATCTTCAATCAATATTTGCTGACTGTGTATTGGTTCAGCCATCACTGACAACAAAAAGACCACGATTGATACTCCAGCAATCGCCTTTGCCCGACTGGACAGCGCCTCCTCTTGAGGCACCCAAATTGGCACATTGGCACGCATAAACCATAACAACGTAGCCCAAACCATCCAACCTTTCCACGTCAGTAGACCATACGTAAATACCGCCACCAGCATCCCTTTCGATATACGCTCTGCATACTGTGGGAAAAGAGCATTGAGAATATGCCCGCCATCGAGTTGACCGATTGGCAATAAATTAATGGAGGTTATCAAACACCCTACCCAGCCTGCAAAAGCAATCGGACCCAAATTGGCATACGGACTCAAGGACTCGCCAAGCATTGTTGAATGCACCAAGCGCATCAACAAAGGGTCTTCCATTATCAACACGCCCATGCTTTCTGTCGTTGTCGGTATCACACCCAGAAAATCATTGAGCATCGCCCAAAAACCTGTTTCTTCAGGAATATCAGCAACCATCTCCAAATACTCAGCATGGGTACCCACAATTTCCAGTGTGTGATTGTTGATTGTATTGGGAGCATCCCACACAATACAAAAAACCGTCACTAGGAAACCGGCGATTGGACCCGCTGCACCCATTTCCAGCAAGGCTGTTCGATTGTGTGGCAAAGATTTTAGGTGGATGACTGCCCCGAGCGTTCCAAAAGCGAATGGAAATGGAAGAAAGTATGGTACAGACAAGGCAAACCCATGGCGTTTTGCCACAAAGTAATGTCCCAGTTCATGACACAACAATATGGTCATCAATGCGACTGAAAACTGTGCCGACTCCCATGCCACCTGTCCATCTGTTAAGGGGTTTCCACTGGTCCATTGAAAACCATAGACCAAGAACACCGAGCACAATGTCAAAACAAACATGACGATTGAACGGACGACGTTTGGAGTTTCCTCGGTGTGATCACCTGGTGTTGGAACAGACATTTAGCCTCTGCATGGACGGACAATCGAACAGTCTATCTCGCCCACTGTATTTTTAGAGTCCTGTTGTAACAATACACTACTCAACATGCGCTTGCACAGTAAGTTCGTAGGGTCCTGTGCCCTCTGATCCAACGACCAAGATGTATTGCTGGCCTCCTGTCAACGTCATGTCCAAGTAGGCTCCTTCTTCTTCGTCAACAGAAACACCACCCAAGTTCAACTGACGATCCAGGGAAACAGAATCGTCGTCGTCGGTTTGATCTTGGTCAAAGATTTCAGTATCCAACGGTACAAAGCCACTGGAATCGTTTCCAGCCAATGTACACTGCATCACCTGCATCTGCCCCAAGAAGGTAGACGGTGTTGGCTCATTTTCATCCAATACACCATCACGGTCCCAGTCTTCACCACATGTGGTCGCTTCAGCCTCGAGCATACCACACGGATCAAACATCGTTTCGGTGCTCGCGGTATCCTCTTCCGTATCCAAAGAGAAGATTTCTGACTCATTGTAAGATTCTGGAGAGAGCAATACCTGTGAATATAAATATTCCAACAGCAAAAACGGATACCCAAAGGTTTCAGCCTCCGTACACGATCCACTTTGTGTACCAGACACTGTGGGTACAGGGACATAGGAACGTGGCACCATCGCCAACCATGGGTCTGTCAAGTCAACAGTACCATTCACATCTTCATAGCGATGATCCATCCAAGCCACAACTCGAACAGCCGCACCGTTGGTGAAATTGGTCAAGTCCACCAACCAGCGATCTGTATCGTACACTGTCTGGCTGGTTTGATTGCCATCTGCATCAACAGTAACCGTTGCACCCTCTGCGGAAACTTCTCCGATTCCGAATACAGGAGCCCCGTCGGTTGGCAATACCGGCAACACAGTATTGTTGACATCGGTTGGCGAGTACAACACATCCCGAGCATAATTGACAGTGGCCTCATCGTCACCACGAATAACGGCCACCTTGTACGCTGAAGATGGAGAGCGAACTTCGATTTGGGTTGCTTCAAACGGAATATCCGTCATTCGAATGACTTGTGCACCATATCCTGGTGTCACATATCCATAGAAGTCTTGTCCAAACACGGCTGTAGAAAAGTCGGTGTGCCCCATTCGAACTCGACTGTCAACATTTTCGACGGGTACATCTGTTCCACCAAACATGTATACATTGTCGGAGCCGACATCAATGCCCAACTGATAGCCATTTGCACCATACAGATCACCGGTTGCAGGGTTGGACGTCGGTGCTGTGATTGTACTGACTGAGGCATAAGGTGGATAGGTACTGGTGTCAACCGCCAACCCCCCGTCTCCTTGTGTCGAAGCCTCAGACATCAAAGCGATTTGCCACTTCAATACAAGGTCTTCCATGTTTTCACCAATCACATTTTGAATATTTTCAGTGCCAATATCTGCAGATTGAACCAACCCCGACAATACGGTGTCTCCATAGGCATCCACCAACCAGCGGAAGAACAAATACTGAGCGCCAAACGGTGAAGTGCTGATGGCCCCACTGTCTTCGGTATCAATCAACGAAGACAAATGACTGGCATCCAAGTAATTCCAAGCGTTGACGTAATTGGAGGCTCCAAAACCAGTGAGGTCTGCCGCCAATGCTCCCAACCCCAGCGCCACCCAAGTTTCTTCTTCTTCGCCTTCGTTCAGAATCACATGCTGATTGTAGGAAATGAGTTTGTAAAAGGCACTGGCAATCTCTGAACTCAAGTTTACACTCGTATAGTCTTCAATGGTTGTGAGTGCATAAGGATTGTGAAAGCCGTAAGGGTCTGGTGCAAACACGTAAATGACTTCTTGCTCGTCTGATCCTGGGTTTTGATCTGGGTCAAAGGTCTCCAAATCGACAGTCGGGTCTGCGTAAGACCGCACCAACTGAATATCAGAATCATCTTCCGTGCTGCGGGTCATCTGGTTTAACACAGGACTAATGACAACCGAGACCATTCCATCACCATTCTCATCAGATTCATCACCAAAATAGGAACGCAAATTGGGAAAGATGTTGTAGTCCACAATGCTGGCAATCTGATCCAAGTCACAATTGTCAAAGCCATATGCATCCGTGGATGCTGGAACATCAATGGTCCCATCACAATTTTGGTCCCAATCCACAGCCACAGATTCATCCACCCAAATGGAGACACTGGAACCCAAAGCCCACAGTACTGCCCCAATACGCTCATAGGAGTTTTCATCCGTAATAGAGTCGCGAATCTTAAAATCTTGGCGCGCGATTCCAATGTGGGCACTGGTGTAGATCGTTGGTGGAGCAACCGCACCCGTCGTGGGGTTTGCCAAACGAGACTGACGATTTTTCTTTGGTATCGAGCGTTGCTGCTGAATGGGTTGAGGTGTAGAAGGGCGCGCTGCTGGGTTCCCCTCTCCCGAACTCAAGTGGTACTCCAATGCAAAGCCCACTTCTTCCTCTTCTTCACTGGTATTGACGACGACCAAATAGAAATCTTGATCCGCATTGCTGTCTCCAGACGCGTCCGTCAAATCAACTGTGGCGACACCATCTTGAGACTCAACAATGACCACGTCCCCTGGCTCATCAAAGGTTTGCCCTTCACCACTTGGCTCCATCGCACCGGTGTCACCTGGATCAGTGTCCGTGTCTTCAGGATCGGTGTCAGCGCCTGTGTCATCTGGATCGGTGTCGTCCGTATCGGTATCCACACCAGTGTCTGTTGTATCGGTATCTTCGATGTCTGGTGAGGTACCATCTCCTGTTGAAATGCCAAAACCATCCTTGTTGTCGCCTGTACAACCTGAA
>CBFICN010000069.1:355-12700 GCA_965661045.1 uncultured Myxococcota bacterium | reverse complement strand
TGAAAGTGACAACATCAATACCATGGGGGTGAAGAAACTTTTGAATGTCATGACATTCTCCATACTCAACGTTTGGGGGGATATACCCTCTGCACTATACACTTAATCTAGCAAATTCTTAGCAAACTTCATACCGAAACCGCAGACAAATCTGATGTTTTCAACACAGAGTGGTATATCTTAACCAGTTTTCTTGCCTGAGACACAGAAGAGCAATCCCTTAATACGCCCTCTCTAGCCAATTGTCCAAGCTGTATCCGCTCTGTGTCATTGTCCAGCCAGTATTCAATTTTCGATACGAGTTCTGCCACATTTCCATTCTCAAATGGAACAGCGCCAATAAGGTTCGCCATACTGCCTTCGGACACCAATGTCACACACTCCAGCATCAAGTAATTGAGCAGTTTCACTGGAAAGCCCGTACACTCCATACGAGGAATGACCGCCAAATCAGCGTTGGCAATGACGGCTTGGACTTGCTGAAAATTCGAAGTTTGCATGTGTACAACACGACCATGTTGACGCTGTATGTGTCGTGTATCTGACGCAGATGCGATCACAAGTCCTACATTGGGTAGCTGATTCATTGCCGAAATGAGAACATCCAAGTTTTGATAGGCATCTGGATTGCCCGCGTAGACAACCCACCGTCCCTGTTGTAATTCAGACGGACAAAGACTGTTCAACTCCGAAAGATTTCGAAATTCTTTTGGGTCCACACTTGGGGTGACAACCGACACATTCCGACACCCTAAACCTTGAAGTGTATCAACCGCGCGCTCGTTCAGTACAACAGCATGGTTGGAAAGTCTAGGAATAACATTGTCCAAACCACGACCAAACCCCCTTGCCAATCGACGTACTCTACGCGAATCAAAATAGGTTTCCAGTTCCTGCCCCATCAGATTGTGCGCAGAATATACAATCGGTACTCCACGAAGAGTGTGCGTGAACACCTTTGCCAACAGGGCAACCAACGGCGCTTCGTAATTGTGTACATGAATCACATCCGGCTGGAGATCTCGAAGCTTCAGGGCCATAAACAGGTCCAATATGGGCTTCATCAAATCGGGACCTGCCCTCATGTTTTTGTATCCGGGAATATTGGGTGTTCTGTGTATTCGAAATCTCGGTCTTTCCACCACAGTTCCTTGCCCGTGCCCATAACAGAGCAAGTCCACTTCGTGCCCCAAGTCTAAGAGTCCATGAACAATGCCCTTTACATAGACCTGTGATCCTTGTGGGCTCGGGTATGGAAACGTGCCAACTTGCAAGATTCGCATTTACAAATACCCCAACTGTTCGAGTCTGCGACGGATGGCGTTGTGCTCTTTGGCACTGTTTGCTGTCGTGCTTCCTTTACTGGGTTCATATTCAACCATTCTTTTTGGCAGGGACTCTTGAAAAATATCCAGCACCTTGCCTTCCATATAAGAGGGAATGACAGCACCGATGGCCTGTAAAATTGTTGGTGCGATATCGGCCATGTCTGCGTAAATACGTTTGGGTATGACATTATCTCCAGACAATAGGATGACACCATGCTGACGGTGGGAACCATTCATCCCCAATCCCTTTCCGCCTTGAAACTCTGATGGGTCTAAGCGTTTCCACGTCACCCCTTTGTCCACTCGAACAGAAGGCAACAATGTATAGGTGTACCCGTCACGCAAGTTCAGTGTCAAAATCAACTCTGGAGAACGGTGTACCTGAGACCCTGAATACAAAGAATCTCGATGTTCCACTTTGGAAACTGGTGCCTGACCATCCACACGCCAAGACAACAAGTCCTTTGTTAATCGCTCAATGATCTCTCGCTCTTCGGCCATTCCTTTGTCAGCAGTATTCAAACGGATTGTCGCGGCATAATTCATCTCATCAGACAGAGCAATTGTTTTGGAAAAGTCGATATTGCCGAAGCGACTCTGTCCCTCCAACCGATTCTTCCATCCAGTTGGCAACGCACGAAACAGTCTTCCTTGATATCGAGATGGAATTCGACTGAGCCCCACTCGACGAACCCAATCGAGCAGTCTGCCTTGACTTTGATGACGATCCGTTTTGGTGTGCAACCAGCCTTTGGACTCCAAGAAGTTGTTGAGAAACAAGGCAATGTCCCCCGCGCCACCAAAACCATGATCGCTACAGATGCACACCACCTCTGCATTGGCTGTCTCGATCAACTTGCCCACCGCCTGATCCAGTCTTTCGTACACATCGCGTATTGTATGACGAATATCTTCGGATGCCTGTTCTTCATACCGTGGAGAGTTGACATCAAAGAACCGCCAAAAGTGATGGGAAGCCGTGTCCGACTCTCCAAACAACAGCATGAAGCAAGACCAGGCTTCTCGGTTCAACAGCCACTCACCGATTGCCTCTTTGCGACCGATCTCCGACAACAGCAATTCTCGTGCTTGCTCCAACCACCCTTCTCCAACGGCACTCTCTTGAAAATCTGCGAAACTCAACCCTCCAAATTTTGCGACCAATTCATCGTACAATTCTGGAGGGTGACAAAAAGAGCCGTCGATGCCTGTCGAAACTGGACTGTCAAACCCAGACACCATAACCCCATTGACAACAGCGGGAGGCCATGTGGTTGGCACCGCGATTGAAGCCACTTTGTGGCCACACATACTCAACCACTCATGAATGGTGGGCACCGCTCGATGGGTCGCATTGGTAAATTCTAGGTTCCAATCGTGCCCTCTGGAATCTCGGTGCACAAAATCAAAGATGCCGTGTGTCCCCGGATGACACCCTGACAGCATACTCGACCAAGAGGGAAGTGTCATGGGTGGAGTTGTTGAGTTCAACGGTCCATGCGCCCCTTCAGACATCAACTTACGTAGATTGGGCAACCTTCCTTCTTTCTGAAAATGCTCGACCAACGTCCATTCCGCACCGTCCAATCCAATGATCAATGCTTTTGTACTCATCCTACTCTCCACCCATCATCATTCTTTCAACCGAAGCTGCTCTACCACTGACGGGTACTCCTCAAGCAAATTCTTCTGAGATTGAGGATCAGCCACCACATCATATAGCGCCTCCCGATTTTGTTGACGAACCCACCGCCATTTCCCTTGCTGTCTCAATACCCATCCGGGTTGTCGAACTTGAATGATCCGTGGATCGCTCATGGGTGGCAGGCGCAGCATGTTTCGCCCAGACCAAGCCTGTGGCTTGTCAAAACCAAGTATCGACAGCACCGTTGTGGAAACATCACTGAGCAACACGTTGTTCAAGACTTTCTTTCCAGACACCCCCGGAAGCCACATCATCAACGGAACCGAAACCCGTTCAATGGATTGCTGTGTCCGTTTGCCACTCAAGTGCTGAAATGGTGACGTCAAAACAACCAGTCCATCCTGAAAAATAGAATCGGACAACAGAAATCGAAGACTGGCATCAAGCTGGTCTAAGTTCATCTGTGAGATTGGAGGATTGAGCGTCAAGTGTAAAAGGGCGAAAACAGGCTCTTGAGTCGATTGCTTGAATTGCGTGATGTCGTGGTTGAAAATCTGTACAATCTCATTGAGTGGTCTGCGCTCTACCGCTATATATTCTAGAATTTTTCTGGAAAGTTTCAAGTGCCGACTGCCTTCACTACCCAATCCCATCCGAAACCCCATAGCACCCATTTTGGGGGGCATGTACCGAAACTTGTCAAAGCCTTGGTGCAAATTGCTGAATCTACCCACCTCCAAATGGCTGATCATTCCATAGGTTTGATAGCCCTCGAAAGCCAGCACTTCAGGCAAAGTCTGCACGTTGTCTAAAAGAGGACTGGTCATCGCCTCATCCGTTGCCCCAAGCAATGCCGACACACCACCAAATCGAGAAGGCGCATTGGACAAGGCTCGTTCAAACTCAATTGCCGAGTGACTCAACGCACGAATCTGAGGCAGAGAGGCGTCCTGCATCATAAAGGGTGACAATCCATCGACAACCAACAACAAAATAGAAGGTTTGCCGATTGCAGAACGTTGGTGAATGGGGGCCGAATATATTCGCTGTCCAGGCGTCAATGAGAATATGGTCAGCAAAGTAAACCACAAGGTCAGAAAACCCAGTGCGCCTTTTGGACGCAACAATGCCCGCAATGGGGTTCGCTCCACCAATATGGCCAGCAGCCAATATGCCGGTACGGTACCGAGCAACCACCATAGAGATGCGTCGTAGACCCAAATGCACAACGACGCCCCCACGCCCACCAGTGTACGAACGAACACTTGAATGGTAGAACCCCACCACGACAATACAACCATCGGGATCGCGATCACTCCACCCAAGACAGAATATCCAACACCACCCCACAACAACGCATCGTATTCACCTGCACCCACTGCAAGAAGCAACTGCAGTGATTCCGAAACTCCTACAACACTTCCGGACAGCACTCCCGCAAGTATAATGAGTCCAAACAACTGCCACATCGGAAACATTGAATTGACTACAGACATCTTAGCGGGCGAGACACTCTCAATCCAACTTTCGAGTGTACACCCGAAGCAAGGTCAGAGCCAACAACACCCCTGTAATTCCAAACAAAATCCAATTGAGTTGCAACAGTGTCAACCCAATATCGTCTGCCTCGTCGCTCATTTTCAACCCCAGTTTCCACAAGGTGCCATTTATCAACTGCGGTTCAAAATCCCCTCGCCTTGAGCGAACGGCAATCTTTTCACCACACTTCAGAAAGGCATCAAATGTATACCGCTGAATCACGAGCCAAGTAATGGCTTTGGACAACCAACCCATGTCACGAATGGCAAACATAACAGAAGAAAAGGCAATCTGGGGAATCAGTATCAGCGGCAAAGAGCCCACTGCGGCTTCTGAAGACTTCCAGAGTGAAGAGACAAAAAGCCCCAATCCCATACCAACCAGTCCCGTCAAGGTTGAAACCATCAGTAAGTCAGACAAGACAAAAGCATAACTTTCTAAATCGCCCATTCCCATTGCCCAATACATTGAACCAGCCAAGAAGACTGTTTGCAAAGAGACCACGATCCCCAATACAACAACCTTGCTCAACACGTACGGTAACACACCAACCCCTACCCTGCGTTCTCGACGAAAGATGACTTGGTCAGAAATCAATTCTCGAACCGATGCGGACATACCAAACCACAAACAGGAAAGTGCCAACATAAACAGCATAGACTCTGTGGGTACAGCATGACCGTCTTCTTGAAAGACAATCCACATAACCAATGCAAGAAATGGAGGCTGCAAGGCAATGACAGCCATACCCGTTGTATCGCGAAGTTTCACTTTTCGATAGCGATCGATCAAGGTTGTCAACTGACGCCAGAAACTTTTCCAACCGCCCACACTCTTTGGGGGTGGCGGTGGTGCCTTTTCACTTACCTCACAACTGTCAATGGCCCGCTGACGTATGTTGTAATCCGTACGCTGCTTAAACTGACTGGCCCACTTGTCTTGGTCTTCACCAAACTGCTGAAAGATTTTATCGGTGGTTGGAACCTGAAAGAATTCCAAAGCATCAGTTTTCTTCCCAAAGAAAGCAACCTTTCCACCTTTCACCATCGCCAAGAGGTTGTCCACCTGATTGATGATTCCATCGGTCAAGTCATGGGTCACCAAAAATACAATTCGCCCCTTGTCTGCCAGCCCACGGACCAATTTGACGATTTCTTGGGAGGCTCTGGGATCCAGTCCACTGGTTGGTTCATCCAAAAATAGAATCTTTGTATTTTGAGACAGCAACTCTTGACCCAGATTCACCCGTTTTCTTTGTCCACCAGAAATTCCACGCTTCAACGCATCGCCGATCCTCGAGCTTCGAATGTGGAGAATATCCAGTTCCTGAAGCACACGTTCCACCTGCGCTTGAATCTCTGCTTCGGTACTGTCAGCCGACAACCGAAGTCGCCCCGAATAATACAACGCCTCTTCAACCGTCAACTCAGGCAACACCAAATCGTCTTGTGGCACGATGCCAATCAATGAGCGATCCGCTTGAAGAAGACGGTGAAAGTTGTGGCCATTCAACGCAACGCGGCCTGTGTCTGCCGGGGCGACACCATTGATGGCATTCAACAACGTTGTTTTTCCACATCCAGATGGCCCAATCAACGCAATCAGCTCTCCACCAAAGATGCTAAAGTTCACATCTTCCAACAGTGTCACTGGACCGATTTTACGCTGCACATCTTGAACACTCAAGGTCAGCATTGTTTCTGGATCAGAAATGGAAAGGGAGTCTCGCTCAACCGTTAGACGGACCGAGCCAATCTGAAATTGATCCTGCTGAGACAACACCATTCTCTGTACCGGTATATCTTTGTACCAAACCGGTCTCTTAGACTGCTCTGCCAACAAGACCAGTTGTCCACCCTCCTTTTGAAGGTAGGCATGCAATGGCTCCACTCGTGGGTCAAACAAGACAAGGTCACACGCCCCACCAGAGCCGATGAGCAGTAGATCATCATCATGGGTGTTGATTCGACCGTGTCCAGCACTGGAAAAGAATCCATATTTGTAGAAAAATGCTGAAGCCAACCATTTATCGATGCCCAATAACTGACAAACATCATAAATGCGAATAAGTTGCATATGACGGCGTGTTGGCTCTGGTTCCTCAAGAACCAAACTGAGCAATACTTCGATGAGGGCCAAACACAAATCCTGTCCATGAGTCCCCATGAAATCAGCCAAACTCTCAACGGACCAGTTCTCGGCGTACTTCAGCCGAATCTCGTCTGCTGTTTGTTCTGATTCCCGTGCCAACAACCGCAGATGGTGTTCATGGAAGATGGCGGCTTCGAAGGCAAGTTTTTCTTCAAAGGAGAGTACATTTCGGAACTTTGGGTGCAACTCTCGCTCGACAACTGCTTGCACCTGTTCCAAATTCAACTGGACCGTATCTTGTAAAAAGGCAATCAACGTTTGCTGCTGACGGGCGTTGAGCAGTCGCGTTTGCAAGACAAAAAGAGCTGTATCAATGATCCTTGATGCCAACTCTTCCTGTGTTTCCTCCGTTTGCACGGTCACCATTCACCTCAAACGGTTAGCGATACGTGACGGCCAAAGCAACACCTGTACCTTTGTCTTCCACGCCTTCTTTCAACTCGGCTGCTTGTACGGCAACATAATAGGTCTGTGTTTCTTCCGGCTTATAGATGACCACTGGTTCTCGAGAGTTTGATTCATCTCGGAGCAATTCTTTGCCATCTAAATCGTGTAAAATCAAATCGATATTCTTGGCGCCCTTGTCTGCACACACTTGGAGTTTGTATTCGTTGCCAGCATACAATGTAAGCAAGTACACTCGATGCTCTTCTTGCTTTAGGGTTGTAGTGGTAGCGGTACGAACGGCCCAGCCATCAGAATAGCCAGCCCAAATTTTATCTGTGAGACAACTTTCTGCAGCGTCCTCTGTTGCGGTTCCACCTGTGGCTGATGTCGCAAACAACAAGCCAACACTGGCGGCCAAAATCGGTAATGTAAATCGCATGATGTCTCCTATAGCATTGACAGTACTTCAGATGTTGAAGAGTTGATCTCTTTTACATCTTCGGCACTCATCGTTGGTTTTTCAGCAATTTTTTTCAAGCCATTGAGAACTTCTGTCAGTTTGTTCACCACTTGGTCCGGCGCTTTACTGCGTCCTTCTCGCTCAACGTACTTCAAAAAGTATTCTACAACACGGGGCTGCTGCAACAATTGACTCGCTTTGTCAAACTTGTTTTCTTTGACGATCGCTGCCGAAACCAAGTTTGCACCTTCCAGCCATGACCCTGCCTGAATGAGTGGGACAACCCATTCGCCAGCTTCGTATTCCAGTTCAGAAACCATGACGCCTGACAACTCATCCATTTCCTTGAGCAAATCATCTTCGTTGATTGCGTCATTGGTAATTTGTGTAATCAAATCCGTAATTGTAGCCTGAATATCATCTCCAGCTCCCAAGGCCTCAAAACCTTGCTTCAGCTGTTCCAAGCGTTCACGTTTCGACTCTTTGGTGGAAGTCTTCACCGTCAGGACCAAATCTGCCAACACAACACCGGTACGAACTGCCAAGTTGTCTTTGTCTTCAACTTGCATTGTGATTTGTCTGTCTTGGGAAACCAACGTCGCCAAATCACTGGTCAACCCTGCGTTTTTGAGCGACTTCTGCATCTCAGCCGGAGAGGGCACCAACGCCACTTCTTCAGCAGCTTTCTGAAGCTCAGCCAGATCGAGTTTTTTCATTTTTTTAGCGGGTGCTTCGGCAGCAGGTTTCTCATCTACCGGTTTTTCATCTACGGGAGTATCGCCACCAGAGCAGGCAATCATCAACCCAATCAACGAACATGCAAACCATTTACTTGACATTGTGTTTTGACCTCATATGAATGTTGTATTGAACGAAATTATACATTTGATGTATAAGGTATCCGATTCGAGACAACTTGGCATTGCCATTCTACAAACCTGCTCCTCAAACGAATCAAAATAGGTTTCAAAGTCCCGAACGACGGGTCTTGGCTTGTACAACCACGCTATTCTTCCGAATGTGCACATCTACGGCAAAGCCTAAAGACATCAACAAGCGACTCAATTCCTCGTCACTGCGTCGAATCATCGGCCACTGAAAGAAATCATTGAACAACGCTTGATCTTCTGTCGGCAATATCCCAGACAAAAGAATGCTGCCTGTGGGACTCAAAAATTGCTCTGCACGAGACAGCAACTGTACCAAATATCGATCTGGAAGATAATTGATTAAGCCACTGATCACGATTAGGTTTTGAGAATGTAAGGGCACATCATTGGGCAACAAAGACGCCTCTCCGATGACAGTAGATAGCAAAGACGGCAGCCGATGGGTGTTGATGTCGACATGTCCCATTCTTCCAGTCAATGCAAACTGAATTTGGTAAACCGTTTTGGGGTCTGTATAGACCATATTCACATGACTTTGTGTGCGGGCAGCCGTGTTGACAACCTTGGCCAACACAACCCCAATCGAATCATAGATCAAGGTAATGTTTAAGGCCTCCCCTTCCACCGACATATATTGATTGATCACATCGGCCGTTAAATCGTGCCTAGCTCGAAAAGCGTCAAACGTTGGCATCTCCCACAATACACGATCTATCCAATCAAGAATCAAGTCCTTGGGGCTCCAAATTTCTGATTGAGTACCTCGGTGAAAAATGTGCAGCATCACATCAACAGCTTCCAACGATTGATCGGTGCGCAACTTCAAGAATGGTACTTCTCCCAAAATAGAACGGGAAAAAATCTCAAAAGCACGCCCACCTACCTCATTTCGTTTTTCCAAATCCAAAATTTCCATCAACATTTGCTGAATCTCATTGAAAAACTGCTTTAGTCTCGGACGGGCTTTCTCAAAATGTCGACTTTGAATCTGACGCAGTTCGCTGGTCAAACGATTGATTTGAGTTCGCCGTTCTTTAAAATCGCCTGTCCTTTCCACATCCAATTGGCCAACGGTTTTTTTGACTCGGTCAATATCGACAACTGCATCATTCATCAGAATGCGTACATAATTTTGGAGTTGATCTTGAAGTTCAGAAGCTTGAATCTCCATCAATGAAATGAGGGCGTCGTCGTTTTCTTGAAACACCTGATTTTGTGTTGCTCGCTTAGAAGAATTGACCAATCTCAAAGCGAGCAGTCCTCCAAGCGCCTTGTAAAACCTTGCCGCCAAAGGAGGATCTTGCTGAAATACTTTTTCCATGTTGGAAACGCTCACCGACCAACAATGAACAGCGTCCTTGGCAACAATAGAAGCCGTTCGTTTATTGCTGAGCAAAAATGACATTTCCCCAATCAAATCCCCTTTGCCCAAAATGATTTCGCTACCACCACCAATAATGACGGTCGCTTTACCACTTCGAATCAAATATACATCGTCGTCATCTTCATCGTCTTCCACCAGAATATCTTGCTTTGGTGCAAAACGATGTTCGGAAATGGCCCAACCATATTGTTGATGAATATCTTCAAAAACAGCGATCAATGTATTTTTTGCTGACATGATGCATCCCAAATCTCAAACGCAGAGATTCCTGAAAAGAAACTAATCCACAGATTCAAACACACTTGACAGTCGTAGCATCAAAACATTGACAACGATCCATTTGTGCTTACAAGTACTCTGTGGTCGCTTAGCAATGTAACGTACGGAAACCGGCTTTCCAAACACAGCACCTCTCACACAATAGACCACGAAACACAATGGAGAAGAGATGACCAGTGAAGAATTAGAACAGTATGTCAACGATATGATCGTTGAACTTCGAAGTGACGATGACGACAGAATTGACCTTGCCAAAGAAAAACTTATGGCACTCGCGCCTGAGGTGGGCGTGCGTACATTACACAGCCATCTTGAGTCCGTGAAAAGAGGTGAACTGTTGGTCGTACAGTGGGAAATTCAAGATGTATTGGACGAATTGATCCCACCAGTGGTCGAAGAAGAAAAAGAAGATGATCCCACCAAACGAGAACTAAGAGAGTCCGAACTGCAAATGATGGCCCAAGTTCCACAGCAGGGACTGGTCTTATTCAAGTCAAAGGTGGACACTCGATGGGTCTTAATGCAAATTGATCCATATACTGGCCAACTCATGGGGAAACAAGAACTGGATCAAGCAAAAGGTGAAGACATCTATAAAAAGATGAATCAAAGTCCGGGCTTTTAGTTCTCTGAAAACTAGAGTACGAATAAGACAAAAGGCAGCCAATGGCTGCCTTTTTGTGTGTCACTAGATTGACTCCAAACTAGTGCGTCACCGGCTGAGATGCAGAACTGACAAGGTCAGCTTCCGTTGGTGGCTTAAGTGCATACCAAATCACACCAACCGTCACGTAAAAAATTCCTTGGATGAAGAGTATCTGAGGAAAAATCTGTAGCGGCGCAATGACATAGGCAGTCAGTACGTTCACAGCTTGAAAAATGTTGAGGGCCAGATTCTTTCTGGGTTTGATTTTTGGCAATTTAACACTGCTGACCATTGCAACAGCCGCAAGAAAAAGCAAAAATGGCACCAGCGCCATCGACTCATCACTCCAGTGAAATTGCTTGACGGTTAGAAATCCTGAAGAAAAGATGGCACCCATAAATGTTGTGGGAATTCCATAGAACATCAACCGCCCAAGTGGAGGTTCCGACACATTAAATCGAGCCAGTCTAGCCGCTGTCGCAACAACAAAAACCATACAAGCCGCCTGCAGCCAACCTGCGTGGACCATTTCGTTGTCTGCCAAACCAAAATAAAAGAGTGCCGCCGGTGCAATACCAAAAGACACAAAATCAGCGAAAGAATCCAACTGGGCGCCGAATTCTGAACTCGCATTCAGCAATCGTGCAAAACTCCCATCCAGTTTGTCCAACAACACTCCCCAAAGTACCATCCAAGCTGCCAACTCAAAATTCCCATGAATCGAGTTGACAACCGAGGCCAGTCCCAACACCAAAGAGAAGGCAGTACAACTATTGGGTACGAGAAATTTTAACTTGTCCATAGTGGTCACCAATAAAATTAAGATCAAGTAGAACAGTAACCGAATCAACACCACAAACAAAGCCTGAACAGCAATTGTAACACAACAATGACATAGGCCATTTACGCACCATTTGATTCTCGGTTATGTACTGTATCAACACAATACAACCTGGGAAGCAATGATGTTTTCAACGCAGCTGTACCAAGCCTGTCAAGACGCCAACAACATTTTACTCACCGGTCCTGAATCACTAGACGGTGATAGCATCGGCGCTTGTCTTGCACTACAAGAGATGATAGCCCAAATTTCCAATGCTACAATCGATGTATGTGGTATACCAACACACCAGTACACGCATTTGGTTGGGTTGAAAACCTGGAAAGCAAATAGAAACCTGCTGCCCCATTACGATCTTGCAATCGTCGTCGACGGTGACCGCTATCGACTGGAGCAAAACGTTGAGACTGCCTTCAATGCCGCGAAGCAAACAGTCATTGTCGATCACCACAAAAGCACCGACACATCGTCTTATACATTTCATTGGCTAGACGCTACAGCTGTCAGTACCTGTTCGATGATTCATCAACTCTTAGAAGAATGGACACTCACTCTGACTCCGACAATCGCAGAAGCACTGTATATCGGATTACTTTTCGACACAGGAGGATTCCAGCACAGCAACACCAATCCAGAGACCCTTCGATTGGCAGCCACACTGATGGAGCAAGGATTTGATGCCAACCGTACTTACATCAAAGTTGTCAAAGAAAAGCGTCCACAAGGATGGAAGTTGCAAAGCGCCATGTTTCAGCACAGCACACTCTTGGACGATGGCAAAATACACTTGGCTTG
>CBFICN010000069.1:0-345 GCA_965661045.1 uncultured Myxococcota bacterium | reverse complement strand
CGATGCAAAAAATCGGTTGTGACAATGGTGACATCGAAGGCCTGGTCAATGATTTGCGCTGCACCAGTGGCGTCGATTTCGCAGCTCTGATCGTTGGCTTGGCCAATGGAACCCACAAAGTATCCTTAAGGTCAAACCCAACATTTGCTGGGTATGAAGGGATAGACTGCGCCACACTTGCTCAAACACTGTCGGTTCGAGGGGGTGGACACACTCGGGCTGCTGGAGCGCGCTTGAACATGTCACTCGAAGAGAGCATTGCACACGTCAAAGTATTTGCGCTGCGATTTGCAAGTGAGGCCCGACAATGACCTCACCAAGGGCCTCGGAACAGATTCACACCAC
>CBFICN010000068.1:0-17868 GCA_965661045.1 uncultured Myxococcota bacterium | reverse complement strand
GGTATCTTTTCTTTGACGATGGAGTGCGTGTCCTTGGTCAGCATTTTGTATTCCACACCAACAGATTCGAAATGGCGTTCTAGAATCGTTCCGTCAAACCCAGGGTGTCCTTGATCCAAATTGACCGCTACAATTTCAAATGGAAATGGAGACTTCTTTTGAATGATTTGCAGAAGGTGCAACATGGCGTAGGAATCTTTTCCCCCCGACATACAAACCATGATTCGGTCATTTGCCTCCAACAGTTTGAAGTCTTGACTCGCTTTGACCAAATTCTTGAGAAGGCGTTTTTCCACCAAACTGTTTGTTTTTCCCACTTATTCCCCCATGAAACAGCTGAGTTTGCCCAGTTTTGCAAAATCTTTGTCTTCAGAATTCTTGAGTAAGCTGTGTCTAGCCGTCAAGACCTCGCAGCCTTTCGCTGTAACCCAAATTGTGTGCTCAAACTGAGCAGACCACGACCCATCAGACGTCTTCACCGTCCAATCATCCGGATGGTATATCTCCGGACCAGCCAAATTGATCATGGGCTCAACGGTGAAGCACATCCCCTTGCGAATCTTCATACCCGTCTTTGCTTTTCCATAATGGGAGACATTCGGTGGACCATGAAACACCCGTCCAATCCCGTGTCCTGTGTACTCTCGTACGATAGAACACCCTTTGGCTTCGACAAACTGTTGAATTGCATAGCCAATATCGCCGATGTAATTGCCCGGTTTCACCTGTGCCAATCCAATTTCAAGTGCTTGCCGACAAGTTTCGACCAAGTGTTGAGTCGTGAGACTAGGGGTTCCAACGTAGAATGTTGCACTGGTATCACCAAAGTACCCATTTTTGGCAGGCAACACAGAAGTCACATCTACGTTGATGATGTCTCCATCTTTGAGAACGTCTTTGGATGAAGGAATACCGTGACACACTACGTCGTTGACACTGGTACATACACTCTTTGGAAAGCCTTTACGCCCTTTTGAAGCACCGTAATTTAAAGGAGCAGGACGCGCATTGTGCTTCAATGTATACTCATGAACCAAGGTGTTAATTTCTTCAGTTGTAATCCCTGGGCGGATGTGCTCTCCAACCATTTCCAAAGTATCAGCCGCCAATCGACAAGCGTTGCGCATTTTGGCGATCTCGTTGGGCTTAATCATCACTGGACCAAACATAGTAAAACCTCCTACCATTGACTATGTTGTTATCAGATATTGAGGTAGAATGCACACGTTGTCCTATATTTTACACCACCTCCACTGGTTGACATTTGGATAATTTTGACTAAGATGCTGTAAAAGAGGTACACTATGGATACGATTAAGGTTACAGAAAACGCCCTTCGAAACATTCGCGCATTGCAACAAAGCATGGATGCTGAAGGCTTTGGTCTTCGTTTTGGCTACACCGACGGTGGTTGCTCCGGCAACAAATACATCATTGAATTTGAGGATGCACCAGAAGAAGCAGATTTGGTATTCACCTTTGATGATGTTCAGGTTTTCGTAAACAAAGACCAAATGGCAAAACTCAAAAACTCTACCATTGACTGGAAAGAAAGCCTAATGGAAGCCGGCTTTGACATCGACAACCCTCAAGCTGCACGTGCTTGTGGATGTGGTGAATCCGTTGACCTTGGATGAGTTTGAAAGTCCCAAACTCTCTGTAGAGTTGGTGCCAAGTACCGCATGGGGTGACAATCTACGTAGCATTCTGACAAAAGAGATGTGGGACGAGCTTCGAAAAAAATCTTATCGTAAAGCCAAGTACAAATGTGAAGTGTGTCGAGGTAAAGGACCCAAATGGCCTGTTGAATGCCATGAAATTTGGGACTATGATGACGTCAATCGCATCCAGACACTCAAAGGGTTGATTTCTTTGTGTCCAGACTGTCACTCGGTCAAACACCTTGGCTTTGCACACATTCAAGGTAAAGGAGACCAAGCCCGGGCACACTTGGCAACAGTAAACAACTGGTCTCAATCACAAACCAGCAAGTACATCGGCTTGGTCTTTGAACAATGGGAACGTCGATCGAAGTATGAATGGCAACTAAACCTTGACTGGCTTGGGACACAGTCTCGATAGAGGGCATGATTCTTACATTTCATCCCAGTCTGCTGGGGGTGCTGAAAATACTGGTGCGTATTGGTCGGCGGCTTCAAGGACCCCTACCCAGTTGGCCAAGGCTTGTGCGGCTTGTTCCACCGATCGCTGCAATTGCCAGTGTAAGTTCGTCAATATGCGAACACGTTCGGCAGTCACCGTCGGCTTCATAGACAATGCTATTCGAGCACCGGTTATGGCCACAGACGCCTTGGACTGATAGGTTTTCCACTCACGACCCAATCGTTGAACTTGCCAT
This sequence comes from uncultured Myxococcota bacterium, assembly GCA_965661045.1. Lineage (GTDB taxonomy): Bacteria > Myxococcota_A > UBA796 > UBA796 > UBA796 > CAJWHX01. The sequence goes on along the minus strand of CBFICN010000068.1, from coordinate 15,509 downwards.
GGCTGTCCATGTCTATCGGACTCCCAGGTCACATCTTCAAGTTTGTTTAACAGAGACACAATCGTCTGACTCATCGGATGGTCCAACCCCACCATACGAACCACATCCGTCGACCAAATATTTGGAGCCAGTTCATTGGCAATGACAGTCATATTGTTTACATCTACTGCATCTTGATTGACGACCGTGGCCATTGGCAAGACGTTCTTGTGTGCTAGCAACTGCCCTGAAGACTTACCAACACTGACTGTATGTGTCAATACAAGCGCCCTCTTGTGCTGACTTTTTTCAGGCTCTTCGAGTTGCAACACTTGAGGTTCTAGAGTCCGAACCACGACAGGATCACCATCCATCGGGACGATGGCAAGGCCTTCAGACAACACAAAATTCGTCAATGAAAACTGCATAACACCTGGAGGACCACTGTTCTTTGGACGCTTCCCGTTGGGCTCCATTCCGTTAATTATACATCCATTGACCCCTTCCCCCCATCGCAAGTGGGTATAGGCATTCAATACAGAGGCTGGCACGTCTGCCACCGCCGTCATTGATTCAGCATCGATTACTGCCCCATTTTTGGGTACAAATGCATGCATAAGAACTCCTTTGAGTACGTGATTATTCCAATGGGCTTTTGAACAACTAAGACTTTTTTGGCTCCGATGGTTTCCATTCAACTGGAATGGCACCATATTCCAATGGGTCAAAATCGGCTGGCCAAACCGTTTTGCCGTTGTAATTTGCACCACGCAAATCAGCACCCTTAAACACAGCACCAGACAAATTTGAACCGAGAAACTGCGCATCTTGTAAGTCAGCCCCTCGAAAAGACACTTCTCGAAGGTCAGCCCCCTCAAACAAAGCCCCTTGTAAAATTGCACTGCCAAAGTCTGCACGTCGAATTAAACATTTTCGAAAATTTGCGCCACGGGCGTCCGCCTTGAAAAAGTCACAGGCTTTAATTCGCGCACCCCGGAAATTACTTTGCTGCAGCATTGCCTGTTCAAAATCTGCTCCCAAACAATCCGCGCCTCGAAAAGATGCCTGTCTCAGGTCTGCAAAAGAAAAGTCTGAGCGTGCCAAAGGTTGTGCTTCAAAGTTTTGTCCGCTTCGGCGTTGCCCTGTAAAAGTCGCCCCTTGGACATTTTCTCCTCTAAGTTCAGGTTTAAGCCTTCCCATACAATCCCCTTACAACGATGTCACAGACATTATCCTTCACAGGTTGACCCCATTTGTGCCAAAATGTTTTGAGACAAACCAACTTCTTCAACCATCGTTGAGGAATCAAAACTACTGCTCGGTAACTCTGAATGACGACAGAACGATCGCACTGCGAGTTGCGTTTCTCCTCGCTTCTTATGTGTGCGGCCCAGTCCCAACACAGCATCTGCGAAATTTGGGTCCTTCTCTAAGGCCAACTCAAAGAGTTTAATGGCCAAATCTGGTTTGTTGTCTCGCAATGCTCTGTATCCTTCGCGTGTCAATGCTCGTGGAGACTTATCATTGGCAAAGTCTATTCCTTCTTCTGGGACGTCTGGCAAAACATTTGGAAGAGGCGCAGGCGGCTCGGACACCACGTCACCTAGGGTTTGTGCACCGTCTCCGACCTCAGACTCATCTTTCGTTGGCGGTAAATCGCTGTCAGTACTTGACTTTGCCAACTCAGGTGCCGTTCCGTCCTTTTGGGTGTTCTCTTGAAGACCATCTTTTGGTGTTTCCATCTCTTTCAACAGATTGGAATTGACTTCCATCCCTGCGAACTCTTGGCTTTCAGGTTCAGAATTCCACAGCACCCATCCGAGAACGCCCACACTGAAGAAGATAATTCCCGCAAAAACATACAGTTGATTGATTTCACGTTTTTGTACCTTTTGAACCTCTGGCACTTTATTGCTAAAGCTCAATCTTTTCTTTGGCTTTTGTGCTTCGGGTTGTGCAGAATCTAAAGGTCGTTCTGAACCGACAACCGCACCGGTAGCCTCAATATCATCTAGTTCAACTTCTACCTCGGCTACCTCTGCCTCAAACTCTTCAGAGCCTACATCCAAATCTGGTTCTGAAGTTTCTTGGCTATTGTCCTTTTGAGAATTTCCAGCAAGTAAGTCACTTTTGAGAGCTTGTAAGGTTCGCTCCACATCCGTCGTTTGCAAAGAACCCGCTTCATTAGAGGTTCTCAAAGCCTCGACCGTATCTTCAAGTGAGGATTCTTCTAAGTCCAACTCTTCCAATAAGTTGGCTTGTAAATCTTCCACTGCAAAATCATCAAAGTCATCATCCAATCCATCTCGCTCAAACTCTTGGGCAAATTGATTTTGAATACCTGCTGTATCCTCGACCTCTTCAATCGTGAAGGATTCGTCGATATCGAGTTCGTCCAAATCCTCAACAGCATCTGCAGCATCTTCAGGCACAACAGATTCAGTGATGGTCCAGTCCTCCGATTCTGACTCAATTAAATCATTGTCGTCTGCTGAACCTGCCAGTTCATCTTGAAGTTCTTCAACCAACCAATCATCAAAGTCATCGTCTTCAATGCTCGTTTCAGACGCTGCCTCATTGGCCCCCACAATCTCAGCATCATCTGCTGAATTTACTGCAAATGGATCGATCTCACTAAACTGTTCAGAGAAGTCACCCGAATCTTCATCAGATTCGAGAGAGACATCCTCAACCTCGATATCTTTATCAGACTTTTCCACAGCATTGATTGCCGTTTTATCATCAAAGTCTGTTTTTGCTGTAGATTCCACATCGGTTTTGGCAGAAGAATCCAAATCATCATGCAAAGAATCATTTTGAATGAATCCATTAGGTTCAGACTCTTCAACCTCGGACTTTGATGCAACATCAAACAATGCCGACAGAGATGGCTCGTCGCCCATCATTGTCCATTCATGTCCGAATACACGGATTAGGTCTTCTGCACCATATTGGCCACTGGAAATTTTATCGGCAACACTTTCTAGATTGTAGTGCACCTGCAATCCCTCAGACTCAACCAAAATAAGAGTCTCGGCGGCCGCGGGTTGTTCCAGTATCTCTTTCGGATGAATTTGAAATTTGTAACTGCAATTGTTGCAACGGAAAGACATTGCTTTGTGCGGTTTCTCAACAAGAACCTTCGGTAGAGCCAAACGATAGGTTGTGCCACACGACGCGCAATCTACTTGAATGATGGGTGCATTTTGGGCCATTATTCCATCATCCTCCGTTTCACCTCTGTAGCATCCACAGGGTTTGTTTGAAGATACTGGTTGAGATATTGATTTGAACCAGCGATATCCCCCTCTTCTCTCAAAAGATAGCCCAACCACTTATTGGCACTCACAGAGCCTTTTTTAATTGCGCTTTGAAGTGACTTTTTAGCCTGTCCAAACTGACCAGATTTGAATTGAGCAAACCCAATAGAGGACAAAAACTCCGGGTTCTGAGTCTTTTTATAGGCCAACTGAAACTGCTCTATTGCCTTTTGCCACTGCTGACTGCGCAACGCTTTTTGTCCTTCGACAGCTGGATCTGCTGTGGGCTTTTTGACCACAAGAGTATTTTGACCGGTTGCCATTGCTCTTTGTTGGGCCAGTATTTCTTCTGGAACCTTAGCAATGAGTTGAGGCTCTTCTTCCGTACTGGGTTCTGGCTCGGGTTCTTGTTCGGCTTGTATTTTGGCAGCACTGGCTTGAAGTTCTTCTCTCAAAGCACGCAATGAGGCATCATCTACCTCATTCTTGTTCGGCTGTCCTTGCTGTTTCGCTTGTGTATTTACTTGCTGCTGTGGAACCTCAGTGGGCTCGTCAGACCCTGAGAAGAAAAAGAAGCCCCCCCCCAATACAGCAATACCAACCAAAAGATTAAGCAACAGTCCACCGGAAGATTTTTCTGGAGTCTTATTCGTTGAAGTGGGTCTCTTTTTTGAACGACTGGGACGTGACTGCTTACGACTCATGTTCCTTGAAGTAGAGGAAGGTGAATTAGCCTGCTCTACCTCTGCCTGTGCGGCTGCCAAAGCACTCGCCAATTCGTTGGTTCCACCTACGTGTTGGATTACTTTTTCTTTAACGGCTTTGACTTCTTCTACGAACCCTTTAGATTCAAATTCCAAATATGTCCTGCAAAAGTATTGTTCGTAGTTCGAGATATCAGCCATGGATACCCAGGTCTTTCCGTCTGGAGAAAGCTGATCAGCACTAGAAATCCGACCGTCTTGCAAAGATTTCTGAAAGGTTTTGAAGTCACTGTACTCAAACATCAATCCAATACTTTTTTTAACCTTCCAAGACTTGATGCCAACCGATGCAAAGTTCAAGGCATGCACATCCAATGCGTTGACCTGTTCTTGAGTGATTGGTGTACTTTCACCATTATCAACATCCGTTGTACTTTGGGAAGCATCACTCGAATTAGGAGTGTCCCCATTCGAAAGTACCTCTGCACTCACTTGAACTTCATCTACGGGAGTTGTTGGCTGTGTCATGGAAATTTTATTGAAAAAACTCTCGGTATCTCCACCATGCTCCTCATCATCTTGTTTTTTCTGAGCAACATCATTATCATTGGGCGCCGAGTCTGATGCATCAGACATATCAACATTCAAAGCACCATCACCTGTATCCGTGTCCACCTCAGAAACAATCGAAGACAACATGTCGTCTAAGTCCATGCTGAACTCACCGTTTTCATCCAACTCAATCTCAAAATCAATTTCAAGGCCATTTGTACTGTCAGGACCTGTTCTTTCAGTTATCGAACCTTCTAACTGAACATCTTCTTGATATACCACAAACACATGAGAACATGCCGGACAGGTAATCCGAACGCCCCTGCCGGTCATTTCTGTCTCATCTAACTGATGCTCTGCACTGCAATGTTCACAAACCACTTTCATCTTGCTGCCCACATTCTAATCCCTACCATGCGACCCGTCTATCGTAGGAGTAGTATAACAAAATGTGTATCATTATTTCTACTCCTCTGCATTAAATGTTTTTAGAATGCCCCATACCGAACGGTCACTCTTTGGGCTTGGCTTCACTCTTGTTCTTCAGACTCTGGTCCTTCTTTAGTTCTGCTTTCCACCCTCCCTGTTCAGGATACAAAATTATTGCCTCTTGAAGGGTCTGATGATGCAACTGTTCGGATATTGCCTTTGCGACCGATATCTTCAAAGAATAAAACAACTTTGACGACTCCCCTAATTCCTGTGCCACAAACAAAGCATCCCATGATCTTTGAAAATCTTGTTGGTACAGCAACACTGCGCCTTTCAACAAGCGAAGCTTTGTATGCTCTGGAAAACTGTCGACCATTGAATTCAATTGACTCGAAACCTCAGATTGTTGTGCGACTACAATTCCCTTTTGCAAAAGTGAGGTTGATTCTGGATGCAAAGAAAGCCCAACCAGTGTCGTATCCAAGGCATATTTCCAATGCTCAGCAGAAATGGCAAGGTTGATCAATTCTAGGAAATGTACTGGCGTTGCATCTGCAAACTGTAAGGCCTGCTCAAGCACCTCTTTCTTTGAGTCAGTGCTGTTTGACCATTGAGCTTTATGCCACCATGTCCAAGCACCAACTCCACTATCGTTCACCCCATGCAGCCAAAAACGATCTCTTTTTACAAAACGATGCTGTCGGTGTAAGATATTGGCATACACAATGTTTCTACCCTCCCAATCCAATGCATTTTTCGGTACTGACTTCAATAAAGAAAGTGCTTCTTGGTGAAGATTGAGCGTTGACAGAATCCAACTTTCTAGAATTAAGTAGCTCCAATAGTCTCCTTCCTGTTTCTCTATATGACTGAGCAAAGGCTCGAATTCACGAAAGGCCAATTCGTATTCTTCAGCACGTAAAGCGGCTGTAATCGCCCACATTCTTTCTGGAGGACTTGAATCTTTGGTCAACACTTTTTGCCAAGCATCTGAACAACTCAACCATCGTTGTTGCGAACCGAGTACAATCTGACACTCATTCGGAATATCTCCAACGTCAATCCCACGACCAATTCGACCTTCCGAGGCGTCATACAGAGTTTGCCCCATCGCAAAAGAACTCACGAACCAAAACAACATCATCGAATTACAATATCGGTCAATTGAGACAAATGTTGAGGACGGAAAACAACGTTTTTGTCTCCATTGGAAAAGCCAATTGTGAGTTGGACACCTCGTGGAGTCCGAACACGCTTGTTGATACACCCCAATCCCAACGTTGGATGCAACACCTCCACTCCTTCTCTCAAATCATCTACGGAGTTGATCTCTCGCGTACTGTATTCCGTATCTGAATCCAACCATTCATTGTTGATGGTCTCTTGTTTTTTGCGTTTGGCCTTGATCGAGGTAAACCCTTGTACCTGCTGTTCTTCTTTGACACGTTTGACACGTCGAAATCCACTTCCCCAAGGTAACTCCGACTTTTGATGGAAGGACTTAAAAAGTTCTTCTGGAATCTCCTCCCAAAATGTCGACACCTCAGCCTTGACAAAACCATCTTGACCGCTGGGAACTTTACCTGGTCTAGACAAAATCAAATGCTCCTTCGCCCGTGTCATCGCCACGTAAGCCAACCTTCTCTCTTCTTCGATGCCTCGGATCTCTTGCAATGACCTAAAGTGGGGAAAATTCCCTTCCCACAATCCGGTGACAAAAACGATTGGAAACTCCAACCCTTTACACAAATGTGCCGTTAACATAGTGATGGCGTCCTTTTCTCGTCCATCTTCTTTGTCAGCCGCTGCATTCAAGGCCACGTAGTCTAAATACCCGTACAGCCACTCTTCAAATGTCAACCCTTCCTCTTGGGCTTCTCCCTCCAAGGATTCAAGTTGATCAATGTAATAGCCCTGCATTTCGTTGATAACCTGCTGAACATTGTCCCATCGATACCGCACCTTGTCCAAATCTTCTTGAACAGATGCTCTCGTTACTCGACGCCCATCATCGAGCTTCGCAAATGCTCTGCCTTTTTTGTTCAACGCCTCCAAATCTGCATTGAGCAATGCAATTTGGCTTTGCATGTACTCTGTATACCCAAGACCTTCCAATAGTTGTTCCATTAATTCACGTGGTTGTGCTTCTTGAGCCAACGCATGCATGTCGGACATCTCTTGAGCAAACTGTACAGCTTGCTTTCGCGCCTTTCCACGCCCCGTATTGCCCCACTCATAAGCAGCCAAAATAAACGAGGTATCTTGGTTTCGGGCAATCTCGAATATTTGAAGCAAAGACTTGGGGCCGATTCCACGTTTCGGTGTGGTAATTGCCCTTTGAAAAGAAACTTCATCATAAGGATTGATAAGCAACTTGACATAGGACAAGATGTCCTTGACTTCTTGCCTCTCATAAAACTTAAAGGAGCCGATCATCTCATAATTAAAATGGTGTTCTCGAATGGCCTTTTCGAAAATTAGGGCAGAAGCATTTGTTCGATAAATAATCGCCATTTCAGACAAAGAACGCCCACTGTCCAAGTATCCACGAATTTTCGCACAGATTTGCTTAGCCTCCCAACGTTCATCTGGAAATGCAACATTTCTGGATGGTTCAATGGTTTCAATCAACTCCCCATCTTCAGCGGCGGTCCACATTTTTTTGGGCAGCCTATTCGGATTGTTTTGAATAACGGCATTGGCAGTGGCAATCACGTTTCCAACCGAACGATAATTCTGCTCCAAACGTACTACCTTGGCGCTGAAGTCATTCTTGAAGTTGTTGACGTTTTCAATGTCAGCGCCACGAAAGCCATAAATACTTTGGTCATCATCTCCAACCACCATCAAATTGCCATGACCACCAGCCAACAAGCGAAGCAACTTATACTGAGCCGGGTTGGTATCCTGATACTCGTCGACCATGACATATTTGAACTTTCTCTGCCAATATTTCAAGACATCCGAATGATCTTCCCACAAATGTACCGTCATATTGATAATGTCATTGAAGTCAATCGCGTTTGCCTTTTTCAGTCGTTGACTGTACGCTTGGAACACATCCACTGGTTCAACACGTGGATTTTGAATAAAGTCACCGTTTTCTTCTATGAATGAACACAGTTGATCAAATCGTCTGGGTTGAAGTTTTGCCATTTCAATCAAGCGCAAATATCGTTTGGCAAGGGTTTGCGGACGGACCTTGACGTCATTGATGTCTTTGGGAATCCAATCGTTGTCTTGCAGAATACGCTTCATCAACCGAATCTGGTCGTCTGAATCGTAAATATTAAACGAGTTTGTATACCCGACTTTCTCGATGTCACGACGCAGTATCCGAACGCATGCCGAGTGAAATGTTCTCAACCAAACAGCCTCACCACCTTGCCCCGTCATATTCACAACCCGCTCTCGCATTTCTTTTGCAGCTTTGTTTGTGAAGGTGACTGCCAAAATATGCCATGGCTTAATGCCAAGCTGAATCAGTCTGGCAATTCGATGGGTTAACACCCTTGTTTTACCAGAACCCGCTCCTGCCAAAACAAGCATAGCACCGTTAATATGAGCAGCAGCTTCCCGTTGTGGTGGGTTCAACCCTTCCAATAAATCAGCCATGGTTTCCTCAAAAAATTTTCACTACCTTCAGTGTTGGTCAACTCACCGTTTCGTCAAATTCGGTCACACTTTACTTTGATGACAAACGATTTCGAAAGCGTTTAGCTGCGCCTTCTATATTTCTCTGTTCTGGTCGAGCGACAGCCACTGCATCATCTGGAACAGACTGTGTCACAACAGTTCCAGCTCCGACGATTGACCCATCTCCTATTTGAACAGGCGCTACCAGAGCGGTGTTTGAACCAATGAAGGCCCCGTTGCCGATCTCTGTTTTGTGTTTGTTAAAACCATCATAGTTACACGTAATTGTTCCAGCTCCGATATTGGCTTTTGAACCGATGTTGGCATCGCCCAAATACGTCAAATGAGACGCTTTTGCTCCCTCACCCAAAACAGACTTTTTCATTTCAACAAAATTACCCACCTTTGCATTGTCCTCGACAATGGTCCCCTCTCGCAATCGAGCGAAAGGACCTATCTGAACATTGTTGGCGAGCTTGGCTCCAGCACAGTGTGAGTGTGCATGAATTGTTGTAAACTTCCCAACACGTGTATCCTCCAAAATAGTATGGGCATCAATAAAAGAGCCTTCTCCTATCACTGTTTTGCCCCGTAAAATGACCCCTCGCTCTAGATGCACATCCATTCCAATCTCAACTTCTGGTTCGATGGTAATGTTTTTTGGGTCTGCTATCGTGACTCCTTTCAACAATTGCTGTTCAACAATTCTGGCCTGTAAAACGCCCGTGGCCTTTGCAAGGTCTACCCTTGTGTTTACACCATCGGCCTCTTGCGGATCCTTAAGGACCATGGCGCCGGCCTTTCCAGAACGCGCGGCAATCTCTAAAGCATCAGTCAAATATATCTCCCCTTTGGGAGGGTGTTCTTCAAAGGTCATCAAATGCTTATCCAACCATGACATTTCAAACATAGCGGCCCCAGTGTTGATTTCACAAACCTTGAGTTCTGCTGGCGTTGCATTGGCGGCTTCGACAATCCTCAGCGCTACCCCTGCGTCATTTCGTATCAAGCGACCGTAAGAACCGGGGTTATCAAGTGTGGCTGTGACAAAACTAACATCAAAGCCATTGGTCACATGGAAGTCTTTGAGCGCAGACAATGTTTCAGGACGAAACAAAGGGGTGTCTCCAAAGAAAACCAACACCCTTTGGGCATTCATCATTCTCAACTCATCCATCGCACACTGCACGGCATGCCCAGTTCCCTTCGGGGTTGCCTGTCTAGCAAAGGAAACACCGCTGTCTTTAAGCGCCTCCCGTACAGCCTCTTCTTGATTGCCAACGACGACCAAACTTTTAAAACCCGCTTGACTTGCTGAATCTATCGACCATTGCACCATTGGCTTTCCAAGAATCGGATGCAGCACCTTTATCAGTTTGGACTTCATTCTTGAACCCATTCCTGCTGCCAAAATTACAGCGATATCCATCGTTACCTCACACTTCCTAAAGACTGATGTTGTTTCATAGCAATATAGCCATCCCTATTCAATTGTCATCGATATGCCCAAAATCTGTCCGATTCCACCAAAAATCTTGTCATGCATACACACGATGATTACACTGCTTGCTGTTGTAAAGAGAGAATTCATGAAATTAGTCATAACGGAAAAGCCACAAGTTGCACGAGATATCGCTCGAGTTCTTGGCGTCACAAACAAGCGTCAATCCTATTTTGAAGGAAAAGGGGTTCGCATCACTTGGTGTTTCGGACACATGTGCGAACTGATGATGCCAGAGCAGTACAACCCTGACTGGAAGCGATGGAAAATGGACCTGCTTCCGATGGTGCCTGCCAGTTTCAAACTGAAGATAAAAAAAGATGTCAAAGAGCACTGGACTCAAGTTGAAAAACTGTTGAAGTCGTCTGAAATAACGACTGTCGTCAATGCCTGTGATGCTGGTAGAGAAGGAGAACTCATTTTTAGATATGCTTATCAGTATGCGAAATGCAATAAGCCGATTGAACGTCTATGGATATCCTCTCTTGAAGACTCCGCAATTCAAGAAGGTTGGAACAACTTAAAGGATGGTAAACTGTTTGACCCACTTGCAGATGCTGCACGATGTCGCTCGGAAGCAGACTGGTTGGTCGGCTTAAACGCAACGCGGGCAATGACTTGTTTGGCCCGAAGCGGTGGTGGTGATCAACTTTTAAGTGTCGGTCGAGTCCAAACACCAACATTGGCACTCATTGTCGATCGAGACAAAAATATTTCGGATTTCACTCCAGAAACTTTTTGGAAGGTCCAAGGGCAATTTGGAAAGGAAGGCTCGGATATTGAATGGACCGGTACATTTTTCCAGCCCTCACTAGCAAAAGACAAACCAAGTTCTGACACGAAGAAAAACGACCCAAGTCTGGCAGAACGATTGTTTGACAAAAAATCTGCCGAAGGAATCTCCGCTGCGATCCTAAATAGAACGGGGGTTGTCAGTAAAGCCACGAAAAAGCGCAAAGTGGAAAAGACACCTTTACTCTATGATCTGAACACGCTCCAACAGCGAGCCAACCAAAGGTACGGTTTTACAGCACAACAAACATTGAACCTCGCTCAATCATTGTACGAAACGCACAAACTTTTAACCTACCCAAGAACGGACTCTCAGTACTTGACCCCAGATATAAAGGGGTCCATTCCCAAAATACTCGAAACCCTAAAAGCTGTTGGTCCATATTCGAAAACGTCCACAGACGTCCTCAGTAAGACACTGCGCGCCCACAAGCGCATTTTCAATGCCAAAGAAGTGGGCGATCACCACGCCATCATTCCCACAACAAAAAGTCCACTGTCTGGTAGACTTAAACCAGAAGAAAAGAAACTCTACGACTTGGTAGCCAGACGGTTCTTGGCTGCATTTTCAGAGGATGCCCTCTTTGACTTGAGTCAAATCATTGTGGATGTAGAACCGGATGACACCCTTGAACTACCTTCTGAAATCACCACGCCATTGCGATTCCGTTCAAAAGGAAAAGTATGTGTGCATGCTGGGTGGCAAACCATAGATCCGCCATCAAAACACAAAGACAGCTTACTGCCTGTGTTGTCTAAGGGAACAAATACCCACACAGTTTCAGCAAAAACAGTTGAAGGAAAAACGCGACCTCCAAGTCACTACACTGAAGCCAGTTTGCTCGGTGCTATGGAGAAGGCTGGAAGAAATCTGGAAGATGAAGAACTCAAAAGAGCCATGAAAGGTGCTGGCCTTGGAACCCCGGCAACCAGAGCGAGCATCATTGAAAACCTCATCCGTCGAAAGTACATTGTCCGTCGCAAAAATAATCTTCACAGTACCGATAGAGGAGTCAGTTTAATTGACTCAGTTCCCGTCGAAGAGTTGAAAAGTGCACTACTCACAGGTCAATGGGAATCACGCCTCAGCAGTATCGCAGAAGGCAATGATACACGGGTGGCGTTTATGAATGATGTCCAGCAAAATCTTGCCAATATCATTGAACAAATCAGAGTCTCTACCCCTCCAAAACCAGAAATCATTGTCAACACAGATCAGAAATCATTGGGTGATTGTCCTGTTTGTGGGGCCCCCGTTCGCAAGCAAAGAACCGTATTTAAATGCGATAGAAGTAGAGGATGCTCCTTCATTGTCTATGGAAAAATATCTACCCGAACCATTTCGCAAACCATGATTAAAGAACTATTGCGCGATGGCAAAACAAAGGTGGTTAAAGGCTTTAAGTCACAGCGCACAGGAAAGGAGTTCTCGGCAGCACTTCGATTGGGTGAAAACAACAAAGTGGTGTTCGAGTTCGACAATCATCCAGCGTCTCAAAAAACACCGGCAACCAAAAAGTCAAAAAATAAAAAGCCCACTGCCCTCCCAGAAGGCAGTTACCCGATTGGGATGACGTGCCCAACCTGCTCGCAAGGAAAGCTCATTAAAGGAAGAGCGGCTTGGGGATGCAATCGATATCGTGAAGGCTGTCGGTTCACCTTTGCGTTTGTTCAAGATGGAAAACCCATAAGCCCTTCTGAAGCAACAAAAATTATTCGGTCAATGTAAATGCAACGTATCCAAGTTTCAAAGAGTGTGGCAAAACAGTTAACGAAACTGTCTCCCTGGGTATTTAGAACAGCCTTGAAACATTCTTACACAGATGGCACACTGCTGTTGCTCGTCAATGAAAAGAATAAACCTTTGGCATTTGGGCTTGCTGACTCTGGGGATATATCGGTTCGAGTGTTGGGACGGTCTCCGAGACAATTGAATACGGTCGTTTCACAACGGATTCAACAGGCTTTTGACTTGCGGCATCGATTTGGTCCAGCAAACACAAACTGCTTTCGACTTCTCAATGGTGAGGGAGATGGTCTTAGTGGCGTTATTGCTGATGTATACAACAATACAATTGTACTTCGCATCTATTCAAAGTGCTGGATTCCTCATTTACAACTCTTGGTGGATACACTGTCAAACTTGCCAAACATTCAGCGTGTGTATCGAAAATACGGCGTTCGAAATGTCGATGGCAAAAAAGGTGGACGATCCCTCTTTGGTAGCAAACTACCCGACAGCCTCATCGTGCAAGAACATGGCATACAGTTTTTGGTCCGACCAAAGAAAGGACAAAAGACAGGATTGTTTCTAGATCAACGAGAACACCGTCGAATTATTGGCTCGATGTCGACGGACAAAACCGTTTCCAACCTTTTTGCCTACAACGGTGGCTTCAGCATATACGCGGCGATGGGTGGTGCCAAACGTGTGTACTCTGTTGATATCGCTGCTCAGGCTCTGGAAGATGCAAAAGAAATTTTCCGTCTCAACGGAATCAATCCAGACAAGCACGTCTTTGAGGCCACCGATGCCTTTCAATGGAAGTCTCCGGAGGCTCTCGATATCTTTATTTGTGACCCACCGTCCCTGTCCAAAGGAAAGCACAGTGACTCCAACGCACACAAGGCGTATCAGGACCTCGCACACAATTGCGCCAAACAGGTTGCAAAGGGAAACATCCTGGCTACAGCTTCTTGTACTGCGCGCTTAACGAGTAAGGAGTGGGAACGTGCCATTATACAAGGTGTTCGCTCTCATGGACAATGGTCGTGGCTGTGGCGATCTTATGAACCTTTGGATCACCCTACGATGCTTGAACATATGGAAGCACGATATCTTAAATTCGCACTGCTACACAGGAGACAATAATGAGTAAACGCATCGGAATTCTCACAGGTGGTGGGGATGCCCCAGGCTTAAATGCCGTCATTCGCGCCATTGTCAAATATGGTGCTGGTCAAAAGGGCTGGACTGTCTTTGGCATTGAAGAAGCCTACAATGGGTTGTTTAAAGAGAACAAGCGCACTTGGGAACTGACCCCTGACAACATTGGTGGACTCTTGGCAAAAGGAGGAACCATTTTGGGAACAACCAACAAAGGAAACCCGTTTGCTCCTGATGAATCGGGGACTATACCAGCACCAAAGATTGCACAGTCTGTTCAAGACATGCAGTTGGATGGTCTCATCTCGATTGGGGGCGATGGAAGTCAAACCATCGCCCATCGTCTAATGGAAGAATATGGCATTCCAATTGTAGGCGTTCCAAAAACGATTGACAACGACCTGTTTCACACGGATTACACATTTGGATTTTGGTCTGCCGTTGATGTCGCCACCGATGCATTAGACAGACTCCACACCACTGCAGAAAGCCACGATCGCGTGATGGTTTTGGAAGTGATGGGGAGAACTGCAGGGTGGATTGCCTTATACGCAGGCTTGTCAGGTGGAGCAGACTGCATTTTGATTCCAGAAATCCCCTACGACCCTGCCGCCGTCATTCGAAAGATTGTGGAGCGTCGAGGTGCTGGTAAACATTTTACGTTGGTCATCGTTGCTGAGGGTGCAAGAACCATCGAAGCGTTCTCAACAGAACGTACACGGTCAGGCACTTCCAATAAATTTGTTTCCGGGAAAGCATCCCATATCATAGCGGAAGAGATTGCGGAAAGGTTGGATGTAGAATGTCGAGTCACCGTCTTGGGACACTTACAACGTGGAGGAAGCCCTGTTGCATTTGACCGGTTCTTGGCTACGCGCTTTGGTATTCACGCTGTCGATCTGGTTGAGAACAATCAGTGGGGTGAAATGGTGGTCCTACAAAACAACAGCATGACCTCGATCCCTTTGGCACAGGTCGCTGGTACACCAAGAGAGATACCCGCCGATCACGAATTGCTTGAAACAGCACGAAAATCAGGCATTTCTTTGGGTGAGTCCTAATCGAATTTTTTGTTTACAGAACATACAAGAAAAGCCCTCTGCATGAGGGCTTTGTTGTTCATGGATACTGGTCCTTGTAACTATACATAATACAACATCAAATAGGTCACAAGCAACACCGCAGCCCACAATGCGGAAAACGAAGATTCCACATCTTTTCCCAACGGACTCTTCGGTCCCATAAAAACATGGGTTGCCGTTTTGGTTACCTTCTCCATTCGTTCAGATACAATGCTCGCTCCAGCGGTCCACATCGCCATGACAATGCCCCACACTCCCACGACAGCCTGGGGTAGAAACTTTCTATACACCCAATCAAAGTCTAAATTGACACTGCGCTCTTCTGATGGATAGGCACCCCATCGCATCAACAAGCCAAAGGCAAAAGCCGCAAACAACAACAGTTGTAACTGGGTGATAACGTGGGTTACAGAATATGCGTTGTACACTTCGCCACCATGATTGACGTCAAAGGCTTGATTCGGAAGCAAATCATACAACATTGCTGGGTAGACACCAATCGCGATACACAAGGTTGCCGCGATTCCCATTGCCAACAACATGTTCCACGGTGCTTCTTCTGGTCTTTTTCCAGAGTCGTGTGCAAAGAACGCAAAGAATGGAATCTTGATGCCTGAGTGCTCCATCACCCCTGCCGAAGCAAACAACAAGACAAATGTCACAATTGTCAGTCCCTCATACCCT
>CBFICN010000067.1:0-18144 GCA_965661045.1 uncultured Myxococcota bacterium | reverse complement strand
TGAACAGTGCAGCATCGTCTCCCAATGCAGATATGTACGCTTCCATATTGGCTTGAACGATGTGTGGGAACTGTGGAACTTGACTCATAAAAATGCCTCACGTGGATAGGGTATCGTTTGTACTCATATCCGAATCCCAGCGTTGTCGGCAACGGAATTTATTCTCGCCATTGAGATAAAGAATAAAATTGAGTTATAATTGAAACATGAATCCCAAACTGTTGCTGAACGAAAAATACACTCGAATGTTTGCCCAATATCTCCTGTTTATCAACGTACTGGCTGGATGCACTTCACAGAAAGTATCAGAGACCGGCACAGATACATCAGATCGATTCACTCCAGCGTGGACTGTCATCGAATCGACCGATACAAACGGAGCATGGCTACGCGCTCATGTCCCCAGTGACGAAACGGAGAGTGTCTGGCTCGTTGGTGGACAGCCCACACAAGGCGCCATCAAAGTTGGCAATGCGGTAGCGGGGTTCACTTCTCTCTCTTTGCCCGCGGATACTCCATTGCTCAATTGGGCAGATGGCACAGCCGAAGACATGTGGGTTGGTGGGTTGTATGGCACAATATTGCATTGGAACGGGAACACATGGGAAGATCACAGTTTGGACATCGAAGAGGCCATTTGGGGGCTGGTTGTAGAAGACCAAACCATTGTGGCTGTTGGTGGTTCCTCTCGATGGGGCGGTCAGTCTGCCGTAGCAGTGACAAAAGACAGTCCAGATACAGAATGGACAACACTTGCCATTCCAGAAGAGTTGGAGAATCTCAGCAACCTGTTCAAAGTCGATTTTGATGGGCGCAAATATTGGATGGTTGGTACCGGTGGTGCAGCCATTTACGGTCAACTCGATAGCCTTGAGGCCATTCCGACCGGCCTCACACAAGATCTCATAACTGTACTGGGATTGCCAAATGGGCAAGTCAGCATTGTGGGCGGTCGAGGAACGGGTGTGTACATGACTGGCAACGACGGCGAACTCAGCGAGGCAACACAGTTAATCGCCGGAATCAACGGAGTTGCCGCAAACCAATCAGGGAATCAACTGCTGGTCGGTGAACTGGGGTTTGCCACCTTTGGACAAGTCGGACAAGACAATGGAACGGCTTGGACAGACATACCGGCCAGCACCACACACATTCTTCACGCGGCGACCACACATGAATTGAATGATTCAGAATATTGGTATGCAGTCGGTGGAAATTTGGCAACGGCGGACTCAACCTTTGAAGGAAGCATTTTGGCTATGGAGGTTCCACAATGACCTCGATGATCCCATGGTTTTGGTTACTTGCCTGCACGGACACCAAAGACACCACTGAACAGTTGGAACCGTCTATTCCAGTTGCCGATATTTTTGTCGACACCATCGGCGATCCAATTCCATCACTCAATGTCAGTTTATCGGACAGTTACGAGAATGGTGCCACGGTCATGACACATGCCTTTACGCCGAAAGGTGGCTTGGGCCCCACCTTCAATGCCGATTCCTGCGCCAGTTGTCACCAAATGCCCGTCCCGGGTGGTTCCGCACCACGCTATCGTGATTTTTGGCTCATACAAACAGAACGCTGGGATGGCGCAATGGTCAGCGCTGGAACCAATGGAGAATCTCCCGTTCGCAACCACTATGCCACCGCCCCCACCCATCACGTCCCACCGTCTCCCGATGCGACCACGTATGCACGACGCAACGCACCGCCCATGTTCGGTGTCGGCTTGTTCGCTTTTGTGGCCGATGAAGACATTTTGGCGATGGCGGACCCTGAAGATGAGAATGGCGATGGCATTTCTGGGCGAGCGAACTATGAGAAGGGTGAAGTGGGAAGGTTTGGCTACAAATCGCAAGCAGCCTCTTTGGAGTCTTTCAATAGAGGCGCCATCTTTAATCAGATGGGCATTACATCCGACCCTTTGTTCTACGAGTTCATCGAGCTTCAAGACACGGGTAAAAATTCATATCTACAATCTTTACCGAACTTCTCTTTCATCAACACTGCAGAAGCACAAGTGGCTGCCCTAGACGAACCCACAGTAGATGATGACTTGGCCCCTGACCCAGAGATTTCCAATGATGACCAGCGAGACCTTCTGATCTTTTCCACCTACATTGGCGTGCCCGAATTTACCCCACTTGATGATCGAAGTCCTTCGTCGAAGCAAGGTGAACAGGCCTTTGTAGAGGTTGGATGTGCAAACTGTCACACACCGATCATACCGTCAGCGATTGGAGGGCTGCCGGCCTATACAGACCTGCTACTACACGATATGGGACCAGAATTGGCAGATGGGATTTCAGCCGGGTTTGCACAAGGCTCGGAGTTTCGAACCCAACCTCTTTGGGGCGTTGGGCTTCATCCACCATATTTACACGATGGTAGAGCAGACACCCTAACGGAAGCCATTGAATGGCACGGTGGTGAAGCTCAAACCAGCGTTGATCGATGGCTGGCTTTGTCTGACGAATCTAAGCAAAGCATACTGGATTTCCTGCATGACTTGGGAGGGACGCCCAACAAACAAAACTTTCTCAACCGGAGTGAATTCACAGTTCCCGAACACGGAGAGTTGGGTGGGCCAAGAAGAGAACTGTCCAGTGAGGACACTGTACGCTTCGCCAAAGGACTGGAATTGTTTGACGGAAACTTTGTAGAAGAAGCCGGACTCAACCCCACCTTCAATGCCGATTCTTGCAGAGCCTGCCACCAAGATCCTGTGATTGGTGGAGCTGGTGGCATCGATGTCAATGTATTGCGATTGGACTGGATAAATGACCAAGGAGATCGAACGTCCATGGACAGCAGTGCCATTCTCTTGCGTTCTACCTTGCCTGGTGTATTGCCACTCGAACTGTGGGACTGGAACCAAGCCGATACCTTGATCATTGAAAGTCGTCAACCGCCCTCTTTACTCGGCATTGGAGAGATGGAAAACATTTCAAACGAAACCATCCTGGCACATGCGGATCCAGAGGATTTGGATGGCGATGGAATTTCAGGTCGCCCCCACATACTGACCAACGGACAATTGGGGCGATTTGGATGGAAAGCACAAATCCCATCGGTGCGAGATTTTGTTGCCGATGCACTCCTTGTAGAAGTCGGGGTCACTGTACACCCAAGTCTTTCAGATTTCACAGTGGAAAATGATTTCGACAGTTGTGCAGATCCGGAGTTGGTCGATGAGGATGTAGACGCCCTCGAGTTCTTTGTCTACGAGTTGGGCGCGCCTACATCTACGACGGATTCGGTCAACGAAATATTTGTGCAAGCAGGCTGTGCTGGTTGTCACATTCCATCAATGGATGGGGTGCCCTTATACTCAGACCTCTTGTTGCACGACATGGGCTACGAGCCATCCACGGTTGTAGACCACGATTTAAACGCAGCCCCAAGCGAGTTTCGTACGGCTCCGCTGTGGGGAATCCGAGATACGGCTCCATATATGCACAATGGCGCAACTGAGTCCCTACATGATGCAATTCTGTACCACGGTGGAGAGGCAAACAACAGTGTGATACACTATGAAAGTTTGTCTGAAGAAGAGCGCCAATCCTTGTTGGACTTTTTGAAGGATCTGTAACCACAACATTTTCCTACTTGAAATCACCTATGCCCTATCGTAAATTTATCGCCCTCGCCGGTGTATTTGGCTTTCTTGGTGTCGCATCTGGTGCCTTTGGTGCCCACGCTTTGAAAAACATTTTGGCTCCTGATCTACTCACCATTTTTGAAACGGGTTCTCGTTATTGTTTACACCACGCTGTGGCCTTATTGGCAACGGCGCTGGTTGGCTCGACGAAACCAAGTCCTTGGCTAATTAGAGCATGCTGGGGATTCTCGATTGGCATCACAATTTTTGCCGGTTCACTGTGGATTCTCGCCCTCACCAATACTCGCTGGCTCGGTGCCATCACCCCAATAGGCGGTCTGTCTATGCTACTGGGTTGGAGTTGCATTGTTGCATATGCACTCAAAACCACACAGGATACACCATGACCCTCCTTTCCATCGTAGAGCAAACTCAACAGCGCTGGCAAAATACACTCGCCCAAGATGCTGAGCTCCACAATGCTTGGAACAATATCACGCAAACGATGTTTCGTGGCAATATCCCCAGTCTGATTGGAGCAGCCAAACTGATCGCTCAAATGGATTGGTGGGATGGATTGGCAGAGTGGCTCACGATAGAGTATGAGACCTTCAGAATTCAAGGAAGCATTCACTTAGAAGAGCGACCACTCTATGCCTTTGTCTTGTTGCACGCCAGACAACTTGGCATTGAAGCGGGAGTCACGACGTGGCTGTCCAGTGTGGATAGTTTGGCACTGGACACTTTTCCATGGGGTGATCTC
Organism: uncultured Myxococcota bacterium; assembly: GCA_965661045.1. GTDB lineage: Bacteria > Myxococcota_A > UBA796 > UBA796 > UBA796 > CAJWHX01. The sequence continues at coordinate 13,777 of CBFICN010000067.1, read as the reverse complement.
GGAATCACGGCAGGGTCTCTTCCGACGTTGGGGGAGATCCCTGATTGGTTGATGGAGCCCATTATTCTAGGCGCAACACAAGAAGTGGAAATCCCTTTTGGGATAAACGATTCTGTACTGTATATGCAACGCTACCCTGTCACTCAGGCGTTATATGAAGCGATCGTTGGCGAAAACCCCAGCACTTGTTTGGGGCAAATGCACCCCGTTGACTCGATTGACTGGCATGGCGCCATCGAATTTTGCAACGCACTCTCCGAAGACATGGGATACGACACTGTCTATGCTAGATCGAACGGTGGCATTGTCGAAAATCCAACGGCCAATGGGTATCGATTGCCCACTGCTGAACAATGGCAGGCCGCAGCACAGTTTCGAGGTCAGATGGGTTGGCAGTACGCTGGACATTCTGAACTTTGGCAAGTCGGCGTATACGACTCCAACACATCAGATTCTGTAGGGCGCAATCTTCCGACACAGTCAGGGATTTACGATATGAGCGGGAATGTTTGGGAGTGGTGTTGGAGCCAACAAGACTCCTCTGAACAAATAGATTCATTGTACGCGCTTCGAAAAGGTGGTTCATGGATCAGCAAAGAAGAGGCTTGTGTCATTCACTTCGTGTCCAAAAGACTCAAAACTTTCGCTGAAAGTACACAAGGATTGCGGCTTTGTAGAACAATCGTTTCCGTAAAAAAAGAGTCTACGCTAGAAGACGACAACCCCAGTGAGGATTGGAGTTGGTAAAGAGGTGACCTCCCTTCTTCTATTGTCGCTCCTGATGCGCGCGAACGCCTTCTAACATTCTGTGAGCCACACGCACGACGTTGCGGGCGTTCCAATCTTCTAAGTCCGTCTCCTTCACCCATCGATTAAAGGCGCCCATACTCGGACCGCACCAAATCTGAAAATCTTTTTTGCGTTCGGCAATCCCTTGTCGAGCCCATCGACTGCTCTGTCCCAAATACCATCTAAAAATGAGTGCCATTCGGTATTTCTGGCTCTGCTGAGCGCGTTTCAACTGCGTTGGATCTCGTTGCCAATAGCGTTCTGTCTCCAACCAAACATCCTCAAGAGACATTCCGAAAATTTGACGTTCCAAACGCTGTCGTTCGTCTGATGGAATCTCGTCAATGGAAGCATATCGTTTGTATAGAGCGTACAGTTTTTGGGAGCGCTGAGCATACATGGTTCCCTTTTTCAGCACTTGAACATGAGCGCCCATTTCGAACATATCTGGGGCAATCCCCAATGCACAATCCGTTACATCTGCCTGACTCAACAGTTCTTTCACCAAATTGGACGTACCCGCTTCCACTGTAGATTGATGTATAGAGCCCAAAACTGCATAATCGGCCCCCATTGCAAACGCTGCGGCCAGCGCACTTGGAGTTCCCAGCCCCCCAGCAGCACCAACACAAATAGGATTTGAGTATCCGTATTGGACAACAGCCTGTGAAGCCATGTCTTGAATCACTGGAAAGACCACTGTAAGAGGCCGAGAGTCCGTATGTCCACCAGAGTCAGCCTCAACGGTGATGGCATCCGCCATGGGTACCTGTTGGGCCAAGTCAGCCTGCTCTTTTGTAATGGCACCGGTGGTCAATAGTTGTTGAACCACCTTTTGTGGAGCCGGTTCCAAAAACTGCCGTGCAACAGAAGGGTGCGAGACTTTGGCAACGATGCGATGCTGACAGTGCACCGTTCCATGTTCGCGAACCAATCCTGTCAAGCGATAACGTACCAACGCTTGGGTCAGACGCATATACGCAGACGCCGAGATGGTTTGAACACCATACTTGAAAAATAAGTCGACGGTTTCCTCTTCCATACTGGGTTCTGTAGGGTTGTGGAGTAAATTGCAACCCCATGGGTATTGGTCGGACAGTGTCGAAGACAACTGCTGCAAAGCCTGTTCCACCACAGAAAGTTCAAGTCCACCAGCCCCGAAGAACGCCAACAGTTCAGCTTTTCCCATAGCACAGACCAAGTCCACTGAAGCAATACCACCCGCCATCGCACCCGCAACATAGGGTGCTGTCACTCCAAAAGATCGACAAAACTCAGTCCCCAAATCCTCAAAGTTCGTAGCCGAAATCTCTGTCACGCTCGATTGGATGGTTCGCTGTACACTCTGTGACGTGGATTCAGATGGAGTCCACTCAAACTCATGAGAAATACTACTGGAGTCTGCCCAACCCTGTTGTATCGTATATCGACGAAGGTCAGTCGAGTGTCGCACAAATTCAATCCATGACTCACCGTGCAACCTCAGCATGGTCACTTGGTGTATTGACATAAAGCGAAAAATGGGATCTAAGCCGGCTTGAATCTTGGACTCCAATCCCTTTGCACCGATATCCAGTACCTCAGTTCGTCCATTTTTTTCGACACACAACTCAGCACAGCCATATTGTTTTCCCAATGCAATGAGCTCTGTTTTCATACAACCTCCGAACAGTTAGAATGACTCTTAACACTTTTCAAACCCTGTACAGCATCAAAGCACTGTGTAAAATTTCAAAAAAGACATCGTTTTCTGTGTCATAGAAACAAAATTCTAAAATTTCTAAAAACATTATATGTTTAATATTATTGCGCTTTTTTACTTCGGACAATATTTGTCGTTGCAATCAAGGTATAAATGTGACTATTATATAAATACCCTCCCTTCGGAAGTGTATACACTTCAGTCATTCCAATACTCTCTCCCTTCACAAACCACGATCACAGGTTTTTGACATAGGTCGACTAAACCATTGGTTACACCGATCAACTCGATCAAATCAAAGACTTACAAGATCACTTCTCATTAAATCCCCACATCAAGTTTACTTATGGCAACCACTCCAATCGCTATTCTCGGCGCGACTGGTATGGTGGGTCAACGAATGATTGAATTGTTGTCCCATCACCCCAATTTTCACATTGCGTATTTAGGCGCCTCTCCACGCTCTGCGGGAAAGTCATACCACAGTGCCTGTACATGGAGACTGAGTACTCCTTGTCCAGAGAGTATAAAAGAAATGACTGTTGGCTCATGTGCAGTCGATGCCGTTCCGAAAGATTGTAGACTGGTCTTTTCAGCACTCGACTCCAGTGTGGCAGGAGAGATAGAACTTTCTCACGCTTCCGTTGGTCGCTTCGTAATCTCGAATGCTTCCAACCACCGGATGAATCCAACAGTTCCTCTAATCATTCCGGAGATAAATCCAGAAGATATCGCCTTGGTCAATCAGCAGTCAACCAAAGGTGGCATTGTGACCAACCCCAATTGCTGTGCCATCCCGCTGGCATTGAGTCTGGCTCCATTACAAGAGTTGGGCACCATCGAAGCCTGTGTCACTTCAACTTGGCAAGCCGTATCTGGAGCTGGATATCCAGGAGAATCTGCATGGGACATGGTTGGAACAGTCCATCCTCACGCCGGCAACGAAGAAGAAAAACTCGCGGAAGAACCTTGTAAAATCTTACATGCCAACTTCCCAATCTCAGCTCGATGTGTTCGCGTACCTGTCGCAGATGGACATCTGTTGAGTGTTCAAGTAAAAATATCGGGGAACCCAACCCCAGAACAGGCAATACAGACTTGGGAGGCTTGGAATGAACGCGTATCCGATTTACCCTCCTCTCCCCGTCCACTGTTTGTGTTGCATCCACAAAGAAGCCGCCCTTCCCCACGACTAGACATTCACCTCGGTCAAGGAATGGCCATCAGTATTGGTCGAGTCGAACGATGTTCGGTCATGGGACTCAAATATTATGTATTGGCTCACAACACCATCCGTGGTGCCGCAGGAGCCGCCATTGCAAATGCAGAACTACTCCTACAAAGAGGATTTTTAGACAATGACAACAGCTGATATCGCACTACACGAAGCCACGCGCTACCGCTATCTTTCTTACGCCATGTCGGTCATCACTTCAAGGGCTCTCCCTGACGTGCGAGATGGTCTAAAGCCAGTACAACGACGTGTTTTGTTTGCCATGTTCCAAAACCTTCGACTTTACCCTGAGGGTCGCTATCGAAAGTCCGCTGCGGTTGTGGGTGAAGTGATGGCAAAGTACCACCCACACGGTGACAGTTCCATATACGATGCGATGGTTCGCATGAGCCAACCTTTTTCATTGCTTCATCCGCTGGTCGACGGTCAAGGAAACTTTGGTTCGATGGATGGGGACGGTGCTGCGGCAATGCGATATACGGAGGCCAAACTGACCCCCATCAGTATGGAACTTCTGAGTGAAATCAAACAAAATACTGTAAATTGGAGACCGAATTACGATGGTCAGCACTCGGAACCCATTGTGCTTCCGGCTCAATTGCCCCACTTGCTGATCAATGGCGCGGAAGGTATCGCTGTGGGAATGTCCACGCGCATTCCCCCACACAACCTTCGCGAAGTCATCGATGCCTGTGTCGCCCTCATCGACAACCCTGAGCTGACATCACTGGATTTGGCCAAAAAAGTCAAAGCGCCAGATTTTCCAACAGGTGGACTGATTCTCAATGACAAGAAAGATCTTCGAGAGATGTACGCGAAGGGCAATGGTGTAGTACGGATACGAGGCACATGGGAACTTGAAAAGGACGGAAGACGATACTCAGCGATCATCAATTCCATTCCGTATGGCGTCAACAAAGCAACCCTGGTAGAGAAGATTGGACGACTGATCAGCGATAAGAAAATTCCACAGTTGGTTGATATTCGTGACGAATCCACCGATGAAGTACGGGTCGTTGTAGATCTAAAAGTTTCAGCAGGACGATCCCCAGAAAAGGAAATGGAAAATGCAATGGCCTACTTGTGTCGCCATACGCCGTTGCAAAACACTTTCCCAATGAACATTACTTGTCTCGTTCCAACAGAAAACCCAGACGTTTCAGAGCCGTTGAAAGCAACATTGCATGATGTCATCCGACATTGGTTGGATTTTAGACTGAAAACAGTCATCAAGCGCTTCAATTATGAACTCAAGAAATTACAAGATCGCATCCACACACTTGAGGCCTTCGCAAAGGCATTCGATGTATTGGATGAAATCATTGCAATGATTCGTGCTTCCGAAGGACGTTCCGATGCCAGAGAGCAAATTATGGAACGATTCAAGTTTGATGAGGAACAAACAGATGCCATTTTGGATCTCAAACTGTATCGATTGGCCAAACTTGAGATTCATGCCATTGAGTCTGAACTCGCAGAAAAAAGAGCTGCAGCAGAGCGCATCTCTGAGATCCTAAGTTCTCAAGACAGCGTCTGGGGTATCGTACGCGGAGAACTATTGGAACTTCGAAAACTGTACGGTAAGAAACGATTGACCAAAATTGGTGGAGAAGAGGCCGAAACCAGTTTGGCAGATGAATCAGCCTACATCATTGATGAAAAATCATACATCATCGTCACCAAGCATGGATGGATTAAACGCCAAGGACGATTCTCCAGTGTGTCTAAAATTCGAGTCCGAGAAGGGGACAGTATTTTGGCCATCGCCAAGGGAAGTACCAAAAATACGATGGCGTACTTCACCAACAAAGGCTTTGTCTATGTTCAACGCATTGCCGATATTCCATCCACAACCGGATATGGGGATCCAGTACAACGCTATTTCAACTTTGCAGACGGTGAGCAACTTGTCGGCGCAATTGCAATTGACCCCTTGTCTCTACCAGACATACCCGAAGACGTGCCCATCGAAGACCCGGAACATTCACCCCCCTACGGAATAGCAGTGACCAAAGGTGGCCGCGTAGTTCGCTTTTCAATCATCACGCAACAACACGTGACCAACAAAAGTGGTCGCCGCTACATGAAGATCAACAACAAACAAGATGACGCTGTGTTGTGTGTCTACCCCGCCATTGGCAATGAGTGGGTTTCATTGTACACCAAACAGACCAGAGCCTTGTGTTTCCGAGTTTCAGACATCACCTTGGTTCGGGGTGCTGGAAAGGGCGTCATTGCCATCAAAATGGACAAAGGAGATGCAGTCGAAGGGTTCACAGTGGTGGACAATGAAAAGTCTGGAATCCAAGTTGAAACCAGTCGTGGACGAGAGATCACCATTCATCCCAAAAAATATGGTGGTTCTCGGGCTGCCAAAGGAAACAAACTATTGCAACGCGGTACAGTCAGCGAATGGACCATTCCCTTGTTGCGTCTAGACAAAATGTTTAAACACACCAAAGACAAAGGCCAAGGAGACAGTTCTTCAGAAGAAGGCTCATCGGTAACCGAATCACAAGATGCCAAGGTTCGTCGCAAACCGCGCAAAGAAACATCTTCCGAAGAAAACACGTCGAATACTTCGAGTTCTAGGCAGGCATCTTCCACTCCTTCCCCCCGAAAGGTGACCGAAACAAAGAAAGACAAAACGGCATCCGCAACGGATTCTGAATCAACAACGCAGTCAACAAGTCTATTCCCAGAGCATACAACGAAAGAAACAGCCAGTTCCGATGCGGGTAAAACGACTGATACTCCCTCTGACAACAAGACGAAAAAGCGACCCAAAATTGTTGTCCGTGCCAATTATCCAGATCAAAAACAACTCAAGCTCTTTTAAGTCGAGGTTCCCATGTCGTATACAGGTCAAAACATTACCATTCTCGAAGGGCTCGAGCCTGTTCGCAAGCGTCCCGGAATGTACATTGGTGGAACAGGCAAAGCTGGTTTGCACCACCTAATTTGGGAGATTGTGGACAACTCCATTGACGAAGCAATCAACGGTTTCGCCAACAAAGTCTACGTCACGTTGCACAAAGATGGTAAAACGGTCACCGTCTCAGACAACGGCCGTGGAATCCCAGTAGACATACACCCCAAAGCGGGAGTTCCAACCATTCAGGTCATTCTGACCACCCTCCATGCAGGCGGAAAGTTTGATCAGGGTTCATACATCACATCCGGTGGTTTACACGGTGTGGGCTCTAGTGTTGTAAATGCGCTCAGCGAAGAGTTGATTGCAACCATTCGCAAAGACGGACATGAATATCAACAGCGCTATCAACGTGGAAAGGTTGCCAGTGAACTCAAAAAGGTCCGAGAGTGCCGTGGTTCTGGCACCAGCATCCAGTTCACTCCCGATGAAGAAATATTTGGTGAAATTGAACTGGACGCCGAGTTGATTCTCAAACGGTTGGAAATTTCTGCCTATTTGAACAAGGGATTGAAAATCATTTTCCAAAACGAAGCAACATCTTCAAGGATTGAGATGAAGTTTGATGGTGGTGTTGCCGATTTTCTGACCAAAGAGGTTGGCAAGAATACCATTGTTGGAAAAAAGACCTTTGTGTTCTCGAAGCCTGAACATCCCAGGTTGGATCTGGCGCTCTGTTGGACCGATGACACGTCTGAAAAGATTCGTTCCTTTGTAAACGGAATCCCTACACAAGATGGTGGTACCCATGAACAAGGTCTGAAGGATGCAGTGCTTCGAGCAGTTCGAACATATCTCGACACTCAAAAGGTACCCCTACCACGTGGTATCAAGTTGTCAGCAGAAGACATCCGTGAAGGACTGGTCGCCATCTGTTCTTGCTTCTTGTCCGAGCCTCAGTTTCAAGGGCAAACAAAGGACAAGCTCAACAACCCCGAAATGCGATCGCAAGTTGACTCTGTTGTTCGACCGATATTAGAAAAGTGGTTGCTAGACAACACCTCTGTTGCCGATGCCCTCATCGCGAGAATGGTCCTAGCCGCCAAAGCTCGACAAGCTTCCAGAGACGCGACGTCTCAAGTGCGTAGAAAGTCTGCCACCAATCGCAAACTCAACCTCCCTGGCAAACTGGCAGACTGCTCAAACTCCAATCCGGAACGCTGTGAACTGTTCATTGTAGAAGGAGACTCAGCGGGTGGGTCCGCCAAACAAGGGCGAGACCGGAAGACCCAAGCCATTTTGCCGTTGCGCGGAAAAGTACTCAATGCAGAACAAGCCTCTATCAAAAAAGTCATGGCCAACAAAGAACTCTGTGACATCGTGAGTGCGCTGGGCTGTGGAATTGGGAAAGATTTCAAAATTGACCATCTGCGCTACCACAAAATTGTTTTGTTGATGGATGCCGATCAGGATGGAAACCACATCGTGACATTGATGCTAACCTTCCTGTATCGCTATATGAAGCCGTTGATTGACGGTGGGTACGTCTACATTGCACAGCCACCCCTCTATCGCGTGGACATTGGTAAGGAAACCCATTGGATAACCGATGACCGAGAGATGGAAAAACTGAAGAAGAAAACTTCCAACCGCTCAAAAATGCAAATCGCGCGGTTCAAAGGTCTTGGTGAAATGATGCCCAAGACACTCTACCAAACAACACTCAATCCAAAGCGTCGAAAACTTCTACGGGTCACCATTCCAGATGCCAAAAGTTTGGAAACAGAAAACACCATCTCTGAACTGATGGGAAAAGACTCCAGCCAGCGCTATAAGGCAATCATGGAGTGGATGAATGTGGTTGATTTTGTAGACGTGTAGACGTATAAAGTAAACACCAGCATCAGTCAAAGTCTTTAATCGTCTAAGCGGTACGTTTCACAAAGAACACTACCAACGAAACAAAAATGTCGAGCAACTTGAGGTTGCAACAAGTCTGTGTAGCCTTCGTAGACTAAAACTAGGTCGCTGTGGGTTTGGTAACAATCACCCCGTTGAGTTTGTCCAAAATGCTCTGTGCCTTTGGTGCCCAAGTTGGATGCTCACTTTCCACCACTTGTTCCAAATGAGAGATCGCTTCGCCTTTTTTGCCTTGTACACGGTACAGTACACCTAGGTGATAATGGGCCTCTACATCATAGGAACGCAGTTGTAACGCCTGAAGGAAGGCTTCTTCAGCCAACTCCACATCCCCACTCTCAAAATGCTCTTTGCCACGGGCAACACACTCTGAAGATTCATGAATCAACTCAATGTCCAAGAAAGCTTTCGCGTTGAGGGTCACCATAATGGCACGCAACGGTCCCAAAAATACCAACCCCGCCATTTCAGCGGCGACCAAGACACCAATCGGAATGTCCGGACACAAAGGAGCGCCTTTATAGGAGATTCGCACCTTGGTATATCGGCCTTCATTCGCCACTTGACGAATCTTTTCTTGAAGATCCTTGAGACTGTTTTCTATTTCGCTGGGATCAATCTCAACTCGAAACTGATCAAAGAGTGTTTTCCATGCGTCTTTGGGAGATTGCTCAGCCATGAAGCCCTCGGGGTGAATGGGTATTGATGTCGAATGGTCTATAGACGATCGTATCAGGCGCGAGCGGACAATCCACCATCAACAACGATGACTTGACCGTTGATCCAATGGGCTTCTGGTTGAGTTAAGAGCCATACTGCGTTGGCAATATCTTGAGGCTCCCCCATCCGTCCGAGAGGGGTCAAACTCTGCGCGACCGACTTCATGTCATCAGCATTTTTGAGATACTGAAGTGTGTCCGTCTGAATCAACCCACCACAAACGGTGTTGACACGAATCCTTTCAGGACCAAGTTCCACCGCCAACTGACGGGTAAGTGCCTCCATTCCGGCTTTCGACGCTCCCATGGCCGCGTATCCTTCAATGTATCGCTGTGAACCCATCGAAGATATCCCCACAATGAGTGCACCTTCTTTCAACGGTACCAGTTTGGATAGCAACCAAAAAGGTCTCAAGGAAGACTCGATGGTCAAATCCCACTGTCCTGTTCGGATTTTTCGAAAGTCTTTCATGACCCCAATGGCCGCGTTGTGGACCAAAATGTCAACGGCGTCAAAGACCTTCGCCATCTTTTTTAAGTCGGCTTCTTGTCGAACGTCACCCTGGAACAAAATGGGGTGTCCACCCTTCTCTCGAACCGCCGCGGCAGAGGCCTCCGCCGCTTGCTTATTGTGGAGATAGTTGATGAGAACTCGATCCCCAGACTGGGTGAGTTTGGTGGCGATTGCGCGACCAATTCCCCTTGAGGAACCTGTCACAATGATATTTCTAGTCTGTTGCATAAAAACTGGTTATCCCACTATGAGACTTTTGACCAATATGGCAAAATTTTAATCGCACAACCCTCAAAAACATATGGAGTTCCCTATGATGTTCATGATCAGTTACGTCAACATGCAAGACGACCCACAAGCACAAGCTCGATTCGACGCTGCAGTAAAATTGATGCGCCCATGGGCCAACGCGTTGTCGTCAAAAGGTGTCTGGATTGTACAAAACCCCCGGCAAAATGCCGCTCAAATTCGAGATGCGTTGAAGCCAATGATCAACCCAGGTGACCGTTTGTTCGTCGCTCGCATTTCTAGAAACTGGGCTGGTTCAGGCATGAATACTTCTTTTCCTGAATGGATGATGAGCCAAGACTTCGGTACATTTGCAGATGTAGAGCAAGGAAAACGTCAATCGTAATCCCTTCGGCAACGTACAGACAAGACCAGTTCATTTCGATGGACTGGTTTTCTTTTTGTCTTCAATGTAGGCGTTTGTACACTGTGATGGGCGACACATAAATACAGTTCGCTAAGAGCAAACTACCACAACGCCAACAGCAACCCCAACGGGGCGTAGAGATACTTCCCGGCATCGCCAACCCAAAACAACACCATCAAAATGGTAAACCCATAAGGACGAATAGAATCCAACAGTTCTTGTCCAGAACGCGGTAGAAAATGCCTCAAAATGGATGAGCCATCCAAAGGAGGTATCGGAACCAAGTTGAACACGGCATACAACGCAGAGGTCAAATAGACACAACGAAAGAGTTCATCAAACAACCAGACCACTGCGCCAAAAGAAAACCCCGCTCCTTCGTTGAGCATCATATTGCTGTACGGAAGAAAACTCGTGGCTTGATGCAAGACCCAACACATCAACATGAGAACCATGTTGCCCAATGGCCCCGCAAAGGAAATCAATGCCATGTCTCGACTGCGATTTTTTAGACGCATAGTATTGACAGGAACGGAAGCCATCCCCATCGGGACCAGGCCCGCGGCCGCTGTGAATACCGGCAACAGCACGGACATAAACACAGAGCCCATATCGTTCCACTCTACGTGGTCAAAAGGATGGATCGAACGTTTGCCCATGAGGTACGATGTGTCATCGCCCAAGTAATAGGCTGCGTAGGCGTGACCACCTTCGTGCAAACCCATTTGCAAAAACCAAGCGACAACGAATAAAGGAAAAGTATAAGTCAAGTCCATGTTGTGACTGTATCCCTTTGACCACATTTTTCCAATCGAAGTTTCATGTCGAAAACCACAATTGCCATTACCAAAACGCCAACCGGCATTGCGAGGGTCGGAGACAAAACCCTCGTGGAACAAGAGGACCGGGGTCGACTCTTTCCAGAAGCACTGCATGAGTTCATTCCAGATTGTCTCGACAAATCGATGTCTCTATCCCCAAACGTGAAGCCTAAAGAGACTTGTACCCGTGTTGAACAGCACATGGGTGAGGTACACCCCGAGCCTTTGACAAAAATCCAGAAATGGTGGACCGCAAGGTTATCGATGTGGCAGACTGGTTCCCTGGAAACCAAAACGCTGAGAAAGTGGCTAAAGTCTGTGCAACCCCACGGCAAAATCAATCCATCAGAATTGCGTAAACGCCTCAAACAGGCTGGGACAGCTGCACCAAGCAACAAATGGCTAGAACAAGCTCTCCATACAGAGTTTACACTGGCGATGCACACGGGTCCAACCCACAATGCCCTCACGCCAAGAAGAATTCGACAACGAGGCTTCATCTGCTGGAGACACGCCACACTCCACGGCACTAGGGGCACCGACATGGCACCCTTTGTCGAACCTGATGGATATCCACTCGATGTACAACTACACATCCTGAAATGGGCGTGGGTAAACGATGCACCCAAGGCCTTGCGATGCCTCCAAATGCTTCATCCAAGAAGTCCGATATCGAAAACCGTCACCGTCACAGGCATCCAACACCATCCAAGCCTGAAGCGACGGTGGGTTGAACGAATGCTGGGTTGTACGGTTGGTACACACCCCAGACATCAGGTAGCACGCGCGGTGTACAGAGCGAAGAAACTGTCTGTGTGTGGACACTCCATCACATTGAAAACCGATAGCGAAGTCACGCCCAAGAAAGACTCCACGTTCTTCCTTCCACGCTCCAGAGAGAACACTCACCTCTTCTCTAAGTGGCAAAAAGGAATTCAACTCGATGAAGAAGGTCGCTACTCTGTGACACCAGAACGCCATGCGCTTACAATTGCCAAACACATCCAGGCCCCCATTGTTTACGACGCCTTTTCTGGGTGTGGGGGCAACACCATTGCATTTGCCAGACAAGATCACATCACAACGGTCATCAGCAATGAACAACATGCCCATCGATCCCGACTGTGTCAGCACAATGCCAACCTCTACCGTGTGTCGAACAAAATCACCTTCACCAACCACGACGCCCTCAGCATCTTTCCCAAAGCCCCATTTGTCTTTGTGGATCCACCTTGGTCGTGGGGTATGGACAGTCTGAACCAATGCTGGCAAACCTTTCAAAGACGATACCCACATGGTATGATGAAAGTCCCAATAGACTTCCCGGTTCCTGTTGGCACAAAGGTGCGGCTCTTTTCCACCGACAACCACTTTCCTTCCTTCTTGGTGCTCCTATGGTAATGCTTTCCTTGTTCACCCTGCTGGCTTGTTCCAACAATGCCCCCTCCGATAAGGAGCAACAAGGCTCGGGCATATTTTCAGTTTTGACCTACAACATCCACGGTCTGCCATCGGAAGTCACGGGAGATGACACCACAAGTCGAATTGAGCAAATCACACCTCTGCTTGAAGAATACGACATTGTTGGTCTTCAAGAGGACTGGATTGAAGAAAATCGTGCAATCTGGATAGAAGGTGCAGGCTTTGAACACATCGACATTTTCAACGAGCCGTTGACTGAAGAAAAGGTCTACGGCTCAGGCTTGTCTCTCCTCAGCCAGTTCCCCCACCTCAACAATGAGCATGTCTTTTACCAAGGGTGCAATGGCTATATCGACAGTGCTTCCGACTGTTTTGCCAGCAAGGGTCTACAAATCGTGTCTACAGAATTGGGGGGTGAGCCAGTCCACTTCTTGAACACCCATTTGGAAGCTGGAAACAACACCGTAGATTCCGACATTCGCTCTGACCAAATTGACACCATCCTTGCCGAAACTGACAAACTCGACGGTGCGATCGTCCTCATGGGAGATTTCAACCTTCACCCCGATGATCCAGTCGACATGGCGATGCTACAACGATTGACCGATGCTGGTTTCAGCAACACTTGCTGGGAACTGGACTGCGCAGAGCCCAACCACATCGACCAGATTTGGTACCGCAGTGGTGATGGGTTGACATTTACCTTAGAATCTTGGGAACGCCCCACTCATTTTGTGGATGGTGATGGGGTGGATTTGTCCGATCATCCACCGATTGTGGGCGTGTTCTCTTGGGAACGGTAAGGACGGTCGGACTGTGCTCAGGTCAGATATTGAGTAGGTGCCAACCTCAAAGCCAATCGGATAGTGAGTTGGCGTAACGGCTGAAGGTTAACATGTCGTCGCGGACAGTGGTCAAATGGTGAAGCCGTCATCATTCGACCATTTGTCTACTCAATATGGATGGACTTGGTACACACTCGGATCCGGATCTCGATCCAGTATGGAACAACTCCCGGAACAGAGATTCCCCTATCCGAAGAACTTACGGGTCACGAACCCTACATTTCCCGTATACGGTCCGCACATTTCCCGTACCGTGTACCGGAGCGCGTACGGAACAGACATCG
>CBFICN010000066.1:0-18283 GCA_965661045.1 uncultured Myxococcota bacterium | reverse complement strand
GATGGCTTTATCGATTGCATCGACGACTGCAATGACAACGACGCCAACACCTATCCAGGTGCTGGATTCAATGAAGCCGATCCAACCGCGTGCATGACCGACGTCGATGGAGATGGATACGGCGAAACTGCACCCAGCGGTGACGCATTGGCCGGTACTGACTGTGACGACAGCGATGCTTACCTGAATAATTCAGACGTCGACGAAGATGGCTTGACTTCTTGCGATGGTGACTGCGACGACAGCGATGCCGAAGTGGGTTTTGAAGATCTGGATGGCGATGGATTTTCTGGCTGTGTGGATGATTGCTATGATTCTGATGCCGACATGGACATGGATGGCGTTCCAGACTCGGCGGTCGTCTACCCTGGAGCAGCCAGTTTGGAACCCACACTGTGTACAGCCGACGTCGATGGCGACGGGTACGGAGATGCTTTGGTCAACGACAATTACAACGTGTCCAGTTGCTTCATGCTGGCGCTGGTAGACACGGGATCGTTTTGGGACAATGCCGCCGTGACCGTGACCAGCAACGGTGTCCTAACGGGTTCGTACACCAACACAAATGCCTCGAGCGGCAATACCGAAGAACAGTTTGAGATTTGCACGCCAGGCTCTGCTGTGCTCAATTACACCTGTACCTCAACCTACGACTGTGGCGCACACACCATTCGTGTATACGCGGACGACAACCAAGACGGCACTTACGAAACCTTACTTTTTGAAGATGGTCAAGCAGCCGGTGGTAGTGCACCCGCCCAAGGGGACTTCTTTACAGTCCAACTCGCTTCGGTCGATGCAGGAAGTGACTGCGACGATACCGATGCAACAACTGTTGGAGACGATGACGGTGATGGGTACACGTTCTGTACTGAGGACTGCGACGATACCGATGCTTCTGTCAATCCAGACGGGGTAGAAGTCTATTACGATGGCGTTGACCAAGACTGTGACGGCATGTCCGATTTTGATGCAGATGGCGACGGCGTAGACATTTATGAAGTGGACTGTGATGGTGACGGTATGGCAGACAACAGTTGTGACTTCGACGGAAACGGCAGCATCGACTGGCGCGGTGGACGCGATTGCGATGATGACGACGCATCGACCACAGGAGACGACGATGGCGATGGCTTCTTGGTCTGTGGCGATGACTGTGACGACACCGATGTCTCTGTCAATCCGTCAATGGAAGAAATCTATTACGACGGTGTAGACCGAAACTGCGTCGTGGGCGATGAATTTGACCAAGATGGCGATGGAGACCTCATTGCGGCAATCGACTGTGATGGCGATGGTGTAGACGACACCAGTTGTGACTTCGATGGCGATGGTGTAGACGACTTCATCGGTGGAACAGACTGTGACGACACCTCTTCTGGTCTAAATGGCTTGGACGTTGATGGCGATGGATTTGCATCTTGTGAAAATGCCGATGGATTGAGCGATTGCAATGACAACGATCCATTGACGCAACCTGGGATCGCCATCAATGAAACATCTTACGATGCCAACGACCTCAGCACCCATTACTGTGCAACCGATACCGACGGTGACGGATATGCTGCAGCGCCCGCCTATGGATGCTACCGTGTCGAAATGACCGATTCTTATGGCGATGGCTGGAACGGAAACAGCCTCGAAATCTACGAAGACGGTGTATGGACCGCTTCTCTGAGCAACCAAAACATTGCCAATGGATTTTACACATCGGAAACCGAAACAACTTCGTACTGCCCAACGTCTGGACTGGTAGAGTTCGTCTTTATGGATGGTGACTTTACCGATGAAGTATCCTTCAACATCTACTATGAAGATGGTGCCAACGGTGTCTGGATTGGTGAAGGAATTGGGGCAGAACCAAGCACCATCACCTTCATGGACATCAACTATGGTGACGGAGAGTCTCTGTTCAACGATCTATGGGGATCGGACGCCGATGATGGAGACGCCACCGTTCACTAATCGAAGCAACATTGAACAAGACAATCAAGGGTGTTTGGAAACAAGCGCCCTTTCTTGTTTCTTTGCGCCCTAGACCGTTGGATGAATTGTCGTGATGGACAATCGATTATCGACGCAAACGCGCCTTCATTTGCTCCAGTCGCGCCTTCATCTGGGCTGCGCGGCTACTCATTGGCTCTTCTACCTCGTCTCTACCATCGGGTGTTTGCTCCGTGGGCTCCGTCGTCTGAGCAGTGACGGATGGTGCTGATTCCACCGCTGGTTCATTGGCTGTGGCTGGTAGGGTAGCAAAGGACGAAGAGTCTGTCCTGTCATCGTGGAGTTGAGCCGCACTTCCATCATCAACCAATGTTTCCAAATTGTCTTCGCGCACCGTGCTGTTTTGTCCATCGTATTGTTGTGTGACCGTTCCCTTCGGTGCCCTCTCTGGGGTAGACGCTTCGACACGATCTGCATCCAAGTCGGACTCATCAGCCTTTGATTCCAATGTCGGTGAGTGAAAGGATGGTATCGCTGTGACAGAACGTTGCTCTCTATCGGATACAACTGGGTTCACTTCATCTTCTTCGTTGCCTTGCTCCAACCGGACGTTCTCCGACAAATCTTCTGATGGTGCAGGATGGACAGTCACACTCCACCCTTGTTCTTCAATACTCGCAGAATCAGAAGAATATTCGCTCTGGGAACTAGACTCTTCAGAGGATTCTTCAGACACCCACTCTTTGGGCGCTTCCCCACTCCCCCAAAAAGAAGGGATCCCATTACCAACTGTTTCCACATTTGGTGTTTCCGGTGTGGATGGCTCATTTGACTGCTCGGCAACGGTTTCTACGTCGATGGTCCCTTGCGCAGAAGACTCCACTGAGTCTTCCAAAGGTTGGGGCACAGTTGGTGGCGCATCAACACGCACGACAGTTACTTCAGAATCAGAGTCCTTGGAAGACTCAGTGGATTCCGATACGTGCTCCAGATTGTCCTCTACTGAAGTAGGGGTCGAAATATCGACTTTGGGATGAGTCACAGATTCGGCCAGTTGAATCGATGGCTGAGTACGCTCTTCATGTTGGGTTTCACTCTCTGGTTCGGGTGTCAAACCTGCGTCTTGAAGGATGACCTGCTGACGTTCCTCCGTGGATAAGCGCATCAGCGTTTGCATTGTCATACTGGGAACCAACAATTCCAAGGTCTCTGCATCAAAGACATGCAACAACAGTGTCTGGGTCGTTACATCCAGATTGCTCTTGGAATCCAAAATCTGAACGTCTTCACCCGCTTCTATCAAGGACTGTATTCCGGCAAGATTGATGTACTTGGACGTATGGGTGTTGTACATTCGACGATTGGGATACTTCTTAATGGTGATCATGGAATTCCTAAACCTAAGGTCAGTTTCGTACTGAGATTTTGAACGGGCTGAGTTATAATTAACCATCTCTAGCCGGTATACCAAAACAAGGCACTGAAAATAGAACACAAGGAACAGAACATGAGCAATCCAGACACCTCCGCTTTGCTTCACACCCTTTACAGCAATTTGGCACAGAACATTGTACAACAATGTCTAGACAAAATCCAGCACCCGGACTTTCTTTCCAAACTTGATTTGTCGACACACTTAACACCGGCCATTCAAAGTGCGTTGGAACAGGTTTCGAGTTCCGAACAAACCGCAGAACTCGCCCAACAAATCTCCTTTATGGAGCAAATGATTGCCCTTCTACAAACGGCACTGGAAGAGCAAGGGGGTGAGATTGACTCTTTACAAGAAAGCAACAAACAATTCCAAGGAAACATTGACCGTTTGCAAAACAAGGTCAAACAACTCGAAAAGGAAAACGCCGCATTTCGAGTGGAGATCTCAAACAACCGTACCTTTATACTGGACCGACTCAACGCCCTCCAAGAAGAAATCGAACGCCTGCAAAAATAAACGATTGTGGTTTGGCTCACACCTTGGGCAACCTTGATCCACTTTGGCCATACAATTGGTCACAAAACAAGTGGCTGTCCGTCACGCATGACGATTACTGAAGGTCCAAAGTCCCCGTACAATTGTCATCTTCAATGGAAATCCAATCGCTACCGGAGTACCGCATCTCAACCATACCGACTGGTTCGCCTTTGTCTGCGTCGTCGATGCCACCAACATTTTTGCATCCACCCTCTACCACTTCTCCATCGGGATACTCAATCTCACAGTAGAGACTCGTCCAAACCATATCTAAATAGATGTTCTGGCCCCCAGCAATGGCTGTTTGCTCTGTTGTAAAGTCGTATTTGAGTTCTGCTCGAAACACCACTGGCTCACCCGAAAAGGTGGCGGCTTCATCGTAGGCGAAAATCATATCGCCATTGAACTCAAATCGATCGGTTTCCACAAACTGAGCTTGCACTTCATAGTCTCGATCTTGACACTCAAAGTCTCCAGCCCAGTTGCCTTCTAGAGTATCGCGACAGCCCATCATCAAAAGGGCAGAACAAAGAATTGTGCTTCGAAACATGGTCTTCTCCAATCAAGTTGAGTACTACTCTACTATAATCATTTTAACCCATCCATCCCCCTGTGTGAAATGAAAAGCCACCGAGAGCAGTGCCCAGAATGCACTACACCATTGCAAAGTCCTTCTGTAGAATGCGTTGAATGTGGTTGGAAAGCGTCGGATGAAGACGTTGAACCCATCAAACCATCACTGCCGATCTTTGTCCCCGTGACCGGTGGCTCTTTTTTGATGGGGTCTCCATCAACAGAAATCGGTCGTGATCCCGATGAATCCATTCATGAAACCCACGTTCACCCCTTCTGGGTCTCGGTGGTGGAAGTCTCACAAACACTCTTCAAAGAAACCATGGGAATCAATCCCAGCACCCACAAACACCCATTGAAGCCTGTCGAGTCACTCACTTGGTTTGAAGCGGTTGACTTTTGCAACAAACTGTCTCTGCTGCACAACCGTCAACCCGCATATTCTAGAGGGCATACAACCAACTGGGACCGGACGGCCAATGGATTTCGATTGCCCACAGAAGCCGAATGGGAATGGATGGCCAAACAAAAGCAACACCCAGCAATCTCACAGCAGCAAACCCAGTGGCAAACACAACAAACACAGCCCACCAAAAGGAAACTTCAGTGGGTACTTGGAAATGTCTGGGAGTTTTGTTGGGATGTGTACGCACCGTACCCAACCGATATTGAAACCAACATGTCCACAGTCCCCACCAATGCCCGTGTAGTACGAGGAGGGTCTTGGGTAGACGACGCTGAAATTCTCAGACCGTCGAACCGCGGATACGTTGATCCGCACAACCGAACAGACACCATTGGTTTTCGACTGGTACTCTCTGAACCTTTGTCGTTGGTTGACTCTGTGCAAACGATTCCGAATCGGCTATAGTTGGGTGTTCAGTAATTTGGAGATGCCCATGTTTTTATTGATTGCCCTTCTTGCCTGTGGCGGAGACGAAGCCACACAGCCCACAGACGCACCAAAAATCGAAGCAAACATCGCTGCTGGAAACGGTCCGGAGAATGCCAATGCCCAAAATGGACAGGGTGGGTCTGAGATGGGCCAAGCAGGTGGACCACCACCCAATGACAATGGTCAGGGCGAAAATGGTCAAGGTGGAAATACTCAGGGTGGAAATACTCAGGGCGACATGGGTCAAATGGGTGGACCAAACAATGGACAAAACATCGGCGCAGCAGTCCCTCCAGAAGATGGGCAAAACATTGGCGACCCGAATGTACCGCCAGACACAATCAATCAGACGGTCGGTAAAGATGGCGAAACACCACCTCAACCGATGGATATGGGCGAGGCCGCCGGTGGACAACAAGAGCCCAAGAAAAAACCCCCAACCTTCATCTTCAACGCCCACAGTGAAGACAGTGGCCCAATCTACAAGGCTGAAGACGGCACATGCTTTGTTCGCAAAGACTGGGATCAGCCCAACAACGGTACCATGGGAGACACAGAAGTGAGAGATTGTCCACAGCAGATGGCGTCTGATGCTTGGCAAAACTGCCCCAACGGTCGATTGGTTAAGCACAATGTCGGAGACAAAGAAGGCACGTGTGAGTGTGAGCCCATCGTTGGTGGAGAAGCGGTGGCCGTTGACTGCCCGTAACTTGCTTGGGTGAGTATCTTACAGTCCAACATGTATACGCAAATCTCTAGATGGATTGTATGAACATTGTATGAATAAAACTGAGTTGGCCAAACAGTACAATCTAAGCTTAGAGGCAGTCGAGTGGGTTGTGGCAATGCACGACACCCTCAAACCATTTGCAACGCTTGAACCGAACAGCCAAAAAGAACTGTTGTTAACAATTTGTGGCTTCACAGACAGCCCTTGTTCAATTGACGATCTTGAACACTTGTGGACTTCTCAAAAATCGTTGTCCGACTCGCAGATCGAATGGTTGTTGAAAGGACTGAGCCATCCCGAAGCAACTTCAAAGTTGCTTGTCTTTTTGGAGAAACAACGCGCTGATTTTACCGCACAAGATGAAACGTACTGGGCAAGTGTACAAGAAGATGCACCAGATGTTGACAGTATAGAGGACGCAAGTGACATTGACGGTCCAAATACAGGTAGAGACAATGATTCCCAACCGATATCTCAAGAAGACCAAGAGATATACCAAGAAGAACTGCATTCCCCAATCTTTGAAGGCGATTTACTTCTGAGACTGTACTCTCCACATGAGGGTTGCTGGCGATATTACAGTTTGGAAGAGGAAACTACATCCATTCGCACCTTGAACGAGGAGTCCACACTTCTCAAGCGCGTCATCGCCAACCGCAAACATCCACAACGAAGACTGGCATTGCTTTGCTTGGATTGGAAACAAAGTACCATGGAAAGCACCCAATACACACACGATTCAACCGACAGCACTGGCACATTGGAGAAAAAGTTTGATGGTCAACCCTTTCACCAACAACATCAACAAATTGGCGCTCTCTCTTGCATGGGCAACACCCAAACGTCGAAAGTGATCGATGGAATTGATATAGGGAAGCGCTGCATTCAAAGTGGCATCCAGCGTTTGTCGACAGCAACCATTCAACTTCAACCATTGTTCGGAGACGGCCCACCTCTATATTGGCAACTAAAACAGCAGCTGAATCAAGCCATTGAAGGACTGAGTCAACAAGGCGAGCACCTTCGACTCCGGAACAGCATATTTTGTCAAAGCGTAGGTGACGAAGCGCATTGGCTGGCGGGCACATCCAAACACCCCTCTGTCATCTCTCTGCCACACACAGCCAGCCGACACAAAGACAGTGGTCAACAACGCTGGATTGGTGAAGGCGTAGCGTCTTTACAGGAACACTGCTCGACCATCCAGCAACGTGGAGAACCTGTATTCAACAAAACACCAAAGGTGGAGCGGCATCTCTCTCAAACCCTGTCCATTGTTGGACGAGGACATTCGTTGACACACTGGCTGTTTACAGAGCAATTCATGTACGCCAAACAAACGGATCCAAGTCGACGAACACAAGTACGGCTTAGCAACACCATTGAAGTTGACATGCAAGGACGATTTCAGTGGGGAAAACACACCCTTGCCTTCAACCAAGATGGCTCAATCACGTGGACCCACAAAGGCACAACAAAAAATATTGTATGGATCGCGGAAAGAGGGCGACAACATACCCGACATAAAAATGGCGCAACCACCACCAGCGTGAATATTGAAACTGGAGTATGGTCTTGGCAGTGATGGAATCCAACAATTGAATTTGTCTTGAAGAAGAAAGGTGTGTTATAAAATTGGTATGTACAAAATCGCATTGCCATTGCTGTTTGTCGCGACTACAAGTTTGATGGCCTGTGGAGAGGAAGAAAAGTCTGCCGATACTGGCGCAATAGACACCGATACAGAAACGGAAGACACAAACGACACCGAAGGTACTGGTGATACTGGTGATACTAGCGAGGATACAAACGACACCGACGATACTGGTGATACGGGCAATGACACTGCTGACACTGGTGAAAACACCAATGACACTGGTGTAGTAGATACTGGAACGATTGACACAGGAAACCCTGTCGGACCAGGTCCCAATGCGGTTGTCGACTTCTCTCTCCCTGACACCAACCCTGCTTCACCAACGGTGGGTCAAACCATTTCTCCGAGAGATTACTTAGAGCAAGTCAGCGGTTGGTATTTCATCAAAGCAACGTGAGGTTATTGTCGTAGCCAGTTTGGCTACCTCACCCAAATGCATGCAGAGTTGCAATCGGAATATCCAAATTTGAACATTCCAATGCTGGGCATCAACATGATGAATACGGAGTCGGGAATGGCTGACGTGTCTCTCATCAGCAATCTACCAGTCGTGCAAGACGATGCCAACGTCACGGTTTGGAGCAACTGGGGCGCAGTTTGGCGAGACGTGATGATCGTAAACAGAGAAAACGAAGTCATTCACACGTTCAACCTGACCCAACACAGTTTGGCACCGGGAAATGGTTTTTGTACAGACGGAGTTTCCTTCACACAAGCCGATTGTGAGGGGTTGGGTGAAACCTGGCATGTGAACTATGACTATTTAAAGCAACTGTTCATCGACGCAGCGACGCAATAAGACGCGACAAATAGATCGTTCGCAAATCAAAATTCAACGATTTGAGCTCGAAAGTCAAATTCGACAGAACAAATCAGTTTGCTCAACAGGTCAGTGACATGTTGGCCCATCGATTGCCCATCACAGAGACTGTCATACGTAAGGAAACGCGTTTCTATCCGAATATTAAGGTACAGTTCGTTAACACAGTAGAATGGGAACAGCAGGAGAATCCATGCTAATTAAAAAACTCAACGAGAACAATCTTGATATCATTGGTGACGTACATGGCGAAATCACTGCACTCAACAATTTGCTAGAGCGTTTGGGCTATGATGAAAACGGAGTCCATCCACAAAATCGCAAACTTGTATTTGTTGGCGATCTCATGGATCGTGGTGAAAACTCTTGGGCAGTATACAAGAAAGTACGAAACCTTATAGAACATGGCAATGCGCAGTGCATATTGGGAAACCATGAACTCAACCTCCTCATCCCTGATCCTGACTTTAGAGATGGGCGTCCAAAAGTCAAAGCAGGAAATGAATGGTTTCACGGACAAGTAGAACTGGTCGACAAAAATAAACCAACGTCCATTCAACCACAATATCTTCTACATACTGGCGAAGAGCGTGAAGAACTGCGAACGTTTTTAGAAACACTTCCCCTCGTCATCGAAACACCCAAATTGCGTATTGTCCACGCCTGTTGGGATGAAGAGGCGATCAAAAAAATACAAGGAAGTTCTTTGAACGTCGTTGAACTGTATGAAGCGTGTGAGCAGGCCTGTCATCAAGAAATTAAAATCCTCGTCAGGAAATACTTGATCAAAAACGCTGCTGAAAACCCAACAAACCTACCTCCCGACACTTGGTTAAAACAACAAGATCGAAGCCACAAAATGCGCATTGCAGCTGAACTCATAGAGCAAAACCACAATGCGATCAAACTGCTGTCTTCAGGACCAGAAGAAAGACTGCGCAACGGTCAAGAACCGTATGAGGCGGGCAAAAAGAAGCGCTATGTTCAGCGGGCTCGATGGTGGGAGAATTACGTAGACCACAAAATTGTGGTGATTGGGCACTACTGGCGAAAAGCCGACCACCCTGAAGGAACGATTGATTTAACGCCTAAAGACAAGCGCAATATTCCATCGACCTTTCACCCCCATGAAGGCTCTTTTCACTGGCTAGGAGTGTCAGAGAATGAACGCAGAAATGTGATGTGTGTGGACTACTCGGTTGGAAAAAGATTCATCGAACGACACCACAATATTGAAACTGGCAAAAGTGGATCCTATTTAGGCGCCTTCCGATACACAGAGAACGGTTCTAAAGGCTCTGTAGAGATTGTACTCGATGATGGTAGAGTAATACCCATGCAGTCCTAAGGTCTTTGCACGAATGCAAATTTAGGATAAATTGATAAAAATGGAATTTGCATGCACGATGATTTTGAAAACACCGTTCGACTGAACCCAAGCAAAACTTTCACCCCAAAGAAAGTAGAGCGACGAGATGTTTTTATGCAAATTAAGGGACCCGGTGCGCCACAGACCATCATCATTGAACGTGGCGAACACATTATTGGTCGGAGTACAGAAGCAGACTTGAGGTTCTTGTCCAGTCGTGTATCAAGAAAACATGCAAAACTGTTTACAAAAAGCAACGATACCTACTGTATAGATTTGGAATCGCACAATGGATTGCTATTGAATGGAATCAGGGTGCATTCGGTGGCGCTTAGAGACGGTGACACCTTACAGATTGGGGACATCGTGCTGATTTACCATCAGGGAGTACAATGGGCATCTATGTAACCTTTTGGGGCGTTAGAGGCTCTATTCCAACCCCTGGACACGCTACTCAAAGGTTCGGTGGGAACACCGCTTGTATAGAAGTACAGGCTGGAGAAGAACTCTTCATTTTAGACGGTGGTTCGGGCATGCGAAGCTTGGGGCAAGATATCTTGTCTCGACAAGGACACCCGTCTATCAAAGCCCATTTACTGTTCAGTCATTCACACTGGGACCACATTCAAGGGTTCCCATTCTTCATTCCTGCTTATTCGGCCAACAGCATCATGAAGATTTACGGGACCACTGCCAGCGATCGCAAAATATTTGATCTGCTGCACGGTCAAATGCAAGATCGCTACTTTCCAGTTCAGTTCAGTGACTTAGGGTCCAACATTCAGCCTGACCACTTGGACAACGGCAAGAAAAATATCAATGGCGTAGTCGTGGATTTTTTCAACACACACCATCCAGGTGGATCATTGGCATATTCAATTGCGTACAAAGGCAGAAAAATCGTTTACTCAACAGACAACGAACTGGACATGTTGCTGTTGAACCGAGATGCAACACTTGAAAACACTGAAATTCCTCGTCGCGCACCACCAGAATTGCTCAATTTTTTGCGAGGCGCCGATTTGGTGATCGCAGATGGTCAATACACAGATGAAGAATACCCATCCAAAATCAATTGGGGACATGCACGTGCGAATACCTTGGTCGATGTTTGTTTGGAAGCCGAAGTCAAAAACCTTGCCATCACGCATCATGACCCGATGCATTCAGACGACATGGTCGATCAAAAGATTCAATCGTGTAGAGAACGTGTGGCGCGTTTTCAGGGGTCTTTGACTGTATTTGGGGCCCGTGAAGGTGTGACTTTAAAATACGCCTAATAGAAAAACTTAAGATTCAATTAAAAAATTGTTGACAATCACGTCGCAAATTTGTAAGTTATTGATGATTCAGTGTTTGCTGAACAAACAATCAAACTCACTTTTGGAGAAACGTTATGTCTTCACATTACAAACAAATCGACGGAAAAAAATATTCTGCAGCTCTTTTGGCAAAAGCAGATGAATTGACAGAAGGAAAAGGCGACGGTCGCATTTCTGCTGACGATGCTGCTCAACTTTTTGACATGCTTGCAAACGACGGTAAGTACTCTGACTTGGAAAAAACTACAATCTCTTACATTCGTCAAAACTACAACTGGACAGATGCTGGTGATAAAGTTTTGCGTTTTGCTGTTCGCGTATGGGCTGCCGAGCGTGGTGCAAAGAAGTAATCTGACATCATAGATTTCTGAGATCAGGCTTCATCACTTCGGTGGTGGGGCTTTTATCTTTTTAGAAGGGTATCTTTTCACGAGGGTATTGTTTTAGAGTGGCACGATCTTCTTCTCTTGAATGACAATGAAAACACACTACAATATTGGAAAGAGAGGAGGAAAAATGCGTGACGACAAAAAGAACAACGAGCACTGGAAGAAAGTTCTCAGTCCAGAAGCCTACCACATCACCCGTGAGGCTGGTACTGAACCACCGTGGACAGGGGCTTTGTTGAATGAAAAACGCGTCGGTACATTTCATTGCATTTGTTGCAACACCGCCCTTTTCAAATCCGATGCAAAATACGAATCTGGCTGTGGGTGGCCCAGCTTTTTCGAGCCTCTGGATGGAAGCAACTTACTTGAGGTACTGGACACGAGTTATGGGCGCATCCGAACAGAAATTCGATGCCGAACCTGCGACGCACATTTGGGACATGTATTCAACGATGGTCCACCACCAACTGGCATTCGATACTGCATCAACAGCGTTGCCCTATCTTTTGACACAACCGGATAACGGCACACCCTTAAGGTTGAGAAAACCCCACAAATCCGTTAGTCTTGCTCATCACGCGAGGTAAGACATGGACATTGCCAACGAAGCCAAACGACGAAGAACTTTTGGTATCATCTCCCATCCAGATGCTGGTAAAACGACGCTCACTGAGAAACTGTTACTCTATTCTGGTGCCATTCACATGGCCGGTTCTGTAAAGTCTCGCAAAGCCAAAAATCACGCGGTTTCTGACTGGATGGAAATGGAAAAGCAGCGTGGTATCTCGGTGACTTCTTCCGTGTTGCAATTTGAATATTTGGGGGCAGCGTTAAACCTCTTGGATACACCGGGTCACGCTGACTTCTCTGAAGACACCTATCGCGTGTTGGCTGCCGTTGATTCAGCGGTCATGTTGATCGACCACGCCAAAGGGGTCGAAGCTCGGACGCTCAAACTCTTTGAAGTATGTAGACTGCGAGAACTCCCCACCGTGACGTTCATGAACAAACTGGATCGCTTTGGAATGGATCCACTCGAGTTGCTCGACGATGTCACCACGACACTTGGACTCAAAGTGGTTCCAATGAATTGGCCCATCGGTATGGGAAAGGAATTCAAGGGCGTGGTGGATCTTCGAACCAAAGAGGCCATTCTCTTCGAGGGTGCACGACATGGTGCTGTGGCGGCGACCAGTCAGCGAATTCCCTGGGATGAATGTGCGGATGTGATTGGTGCAGAACTCCATGAACAGGTCTCCGAAGAAATGGAACTGGTTGAAATGGCTGGAGATGAATACACAGATGAAGAGTTCTTAGATGGCAAACTCTCGCCTGTATTCTGGGGTTCAGCAATGAACAACTTTGGGGTCGAACCCCTGTTGCGCTTCTTGACGGAGAAAGCAGCACCACCCTCTCCACGCAAAACGATAGAGGGCGACATCATTAAACCAGAAGAAGAACGATTCAGTGGTTTCATCTTCAAAATCCAAGCAAATATGAACCCCAAACACCGTGATCGCATCGCCTTTATGCGCGTTGTATCGGGTGCCTTTGAACGGGACATGTCGGTCATCATCGGTAGAAATGGAGACAAACTCAAACTTGCCAAACCACACTCATTTATGGCACAAGAACGATCCATTGTGGACAATGCTTATCCCGGTGACATTGTAGGGCTTTACGATCCTGGTAAGTTGCGGATTGGGGACACCTTATCCGGCAAGGGCAGACTCAAGTTTGATGGAATCCCCCGTTTTGCACCAGAGCACTTTGCTCGGGTCGTATTAAAAGATCCACTCAAGAAAAAGCAGTTGGATGCTGGGTTGACACAACTCTCCCATGAGGGCGTCATCCAGATTTTCTATCACCCCCACAGAGGCCGTTCGGAACCATACTTGGGGGCTGTAGGGATGTTGCAGTTTGAAGTATTGCGTGAACGCCTCAAAAATGAGTACCGAGTGACCGCAGTGCTGGAACTGCTTTCCTTCCAGTTTGCTCGATGGGTCGAAGGGACCGATGAGACAATCAAATGGTTGGAAGCCCGAAGAGACTACCCAGTTCTACGAGACCGCAACAACCAACCAGTACTCCTCTCCGAGTCACTCTGGTCACTCAATTATGCTTTGGACAACGCACCCGACATCAAATTGCACGAAGTAGAGCCACTCTAAACAACCCCAACTCGACAATCAATAGGCTTCAATCTTCAAAGCATTGATTGTTGGCTGCAAGGTCATCAAACCCAAGCCAGATCTTTTTGCCGGCTGTTTCTTCTATCCTGGAACAAAACCGCCAAATCATTAAGACACGCTCCTCAGCCATGGGGTCGTATGGTTCTGACTTGTACAGCCGACACAGCTGCTGCATCCACATTCCGAACTCATCTGATCGACTCGTAATCTCTGTACAGAGAGTGTACACCCTCTCTGTGATGGTGGCTCTGTATACATCTCCGCCGCATCGTTTTTGTTCTACCCGATAAGCCATCACCTCGTACAACCCATCAAATCTCTCTTCTCCCTGCTTCAACCAACCCCAAAAAGTTCTGTCCCTACTCACGTCACCCCCAACAAAGCCCACACACTATACACCATATTGCATACAACAGATTCACCACGGTCAAAATCTGTCCCAAACCCAAAATGCAATACCCCGTTTTACCAATACGATCTTTGGAAATAATATCGGACAGAAAATTTTCAGCAATCAGGATAACTGTGTGAATTTTTTAGAATGTTGTCGAAGGCATAAGAAACTGTATCTCAACGAGCGCCCTATGCACCTTTGCGAAACAAATACTCGGAACCCAAAACACGGGTCATGATCCCCAAGCACACAATCGTCATGACAACGGATACCCCTATCGATGTCGCCCAATAGGATAACGCAACGGTTTCTCCTCTCAAGACCATACTGGTCATGACCTGCTGTCCCAATGCAGGCACAGAAGCCATCCACAGTGCTGGCTCCATGGGCTTCATAGAAGCAAATAACCCAGGTAGCATCGGCAACAACATTGTCGTGGACAAATAGGTTTGGGCTTCCTTGAAGGACTTTGCTACGGTTGCCAACAGTAACTGGGCCGCTCCCGCAAACAGAATCAACGGAACTGAAATCAAGAGCAATTGCAGTCCCTCACTCCATCCAAGCACCAATCGAAGCCCAAGGTTTTCCAACGGCAATTGATGCATCGCAACCGTTAAACAAAGCAACGTCAACAACCCACCTAGGATACCAAACACAACGGTGCTCAACCATTTTCCCAAGACCAAAGCCAACGGGGACACTGGTTGCAACAACAATGGCTCCAACGAACCACGCTCTCGCTCTCCTGCGGTGGCATCAATCGCAATGTACATGTTGCAGCCAAACGCCGCCATGATGAGAAACATGCCAATCATTTCGAGGATATTGGAGGCTCGAGTTTGCGGAGTGGCCAAATCTTCACTGTGAATCTCCAACGGTCTTAACACCTCTGAGGAGATCCCCCTGGACAACAAACGCAACTGAAGAATTCTTGAACTGTAGGCACCCAAAATTGCCTTGAACCTCCCCGTTGCCACCTGAGTACTGCGCTTCGACTCATCAGCGACAATGGTGATCCGAGCGGAGACACCCTCTCGAAAATCTTCGCCAAAGTCTTCGTCTATCTCGATGACCATGGCTTCATCCCCCCTTCGCACTACAGCGTGGGGATCGGATTTCATTTCTTCAGTCGGTTCTTCGAGTAGCACACCTTGTTCTTCCAAGAATTGAATCAAATTGGGTGCGCGCTCGATTCCCACAACGGGTACTTCCAACGGCCCTTCTATCTCTTCTTCGGAAGAGATGACAGAGAGCATCACAGTGATCATCAATGGTCCAAGCAAAGGAAAGGTTAGCGCGGACAACAATGCTCGTCGGTCTCTAAAGCCGTCCAGCAGTTCTTTGTGGGCAACCGTTCGTATAAAATTCCACTGGCTCATTCTTCACACACCAGTTTCACAAAAGCCTCTTCCAAGTCAGACTCTCCTGTCAGTGTACAAAAGTCCGCGACATTGCCGGTGGCCTTAACTTTTCCGTTGGCAATTACCACAATCTCATCGCACAGTGCCGATACCTCTTGCATGATGTGGCTAGACAAAATGACACAGCACCCCGCCTCTTTCATTCTGCGAATCAAAATGCGCATCGCACGGGTGGTCATGACGTCCAATCCATTGGTTGGTTCATCCAAAATGACATTTTTGGGGTTGTGCACAATGGCACGGGCAATCGAGACCTTCATCCGCTGCCCCTGTGAAAAGCCGTCCACTCTCCTAGGCAGTATCTCACTCATGTCCAATAATTCATTGAGTTCATCTATGCGTCTCGCAACCATTGGGGTATCCATACCTTGCAACTTGGCAAAATAAGCAATGTTTTCTCGAGCCGTCAATCGTGGATAAAGTCCATAGGCATCCGGAAGGGCACCCAAGCACCGTCGAGCCGCCAACGTCTGCTGACTGGGGTCAAAACCATCCACCGACACACTGCCCTGGTCTGGTCTCAACAAACCGTACATCATCCGAATGGTCGTCGATTTCCCCGCTCCGTTCGGTCCCAACAAGCCTGTAATTTGTCCATCTTGAGCGTCAAAGGAAACAGACTTGACCGCTTGCACATCACCAAAGGATTTCGCCACATTGGATACGGAAATCATGGTGCCGTCCCCGCTGCTGAGAGTACAAAGGGAGGGCGACGGATAGATTGAGCACAGTCCACCTCTATGTTTTGTGGCGACAGTTGTTGATAGAAATCAGTCACACCATCAGAAATACAAGGCTGATGAATCGTGTTGTGTCCCATGCCTGATACAACAACATGTGTGGCATTTCGAAGCATGCTCAACGCCAAATCGCCATACGCTGGTGGCGTCACGGGATCAAACTCTCCACTGAGCAATACCGTTGGCACGTCCGATGTCCAGTCAAGGTCTGGTCTCGTTGACGGTGTGGCGTTCCAAATGCTGCACATTTCTTCAAGTTGCGTTGTAGACAGAACACCGATGTCCATTTCAGGCGCCTTGGAGAAATCGATTTGTGAGACGTCCTCTGCACACATAATGGAAAGATAGAGACCAATTGGAATTCCATCAAAGGGACTGTTTCCCAACCACCCCACTATCGTTGACCAATCGTCTTCGGTTGCAATGCTGTGGATCGCATAGGGAATCAACGACGCGGTGGTGTTTTGATACAACAACTGTTGAAGCACCGCCCAAAATGCTTGATCGGTCACCGTGGTTTCCGTCATAATACCCGTGATTGGATTTGGGTGGCGAACAACTTGACTGTCGCTTTGCAGCGCCGAAACCACTTGACGATACTCTGCTTCGAGATTGGGAAATGCAGTATGACACTCCACGTCAGATGCACAATCTGCAAATACAGCGGCCAATGCGTCTCGAACACCGGAACCAAAATCTCCACCAATTGCCCGTTGAAAAGGAACGACTCCATCCAACACGGCACTGCGAACAGTCGATGGATGACGTTGCATGATGGTCAATCCCAACCGTGTTCCATAAGACACCCCATAGAGGTTAATTTGTGCATATCCCAACCGCTCTCGCACCCAATCTGTATCATCCGCCAATCGCGTCGTTTGATACCATTTCGAACTGCGTGGCATATCTGACAGGCACTGTTTCAATGCCTCCGTGGGAACCTCCATGCCGTCTGCGTCATCTGGAAGATCACAGTCAAGTGGCTCTGACTTTCCAGTCCCTCGCTGATCTATGAACACCAACGTTCGACGTTGATGCACTTTGCGAAGCGCTGGATACAGTGTGGCAATTGTCTCAGTGGCTCCCTGTCCAGGACCTCCAGCCAAGATAAAGACAGGATCGGGTTCCGCACTGGAGCGAATTGCTGGGAGTTTCACAATGTTGAGCGGAAGCGTATCTCCCATTGGATTACTGATATCCACAGGGACCGACAGGGTCGTACACAGCGCTTCTTGACGAACATATTTGGGGTAGCAACGTTTCCATTCAACGGCAACGTCGATGTCCAACACATCTTCAGCCATCGCCACTCCAAAAAACAATGCCAACCAACCCATCACCGCTTGCGTCTCCTCATCATTTTGCTTGGGAGTTGTATCGCACCAACAAGGGTTCTTCCACCTTTACATGCTGATTCATCACCGATATCCAATTTGAATTCTTGGCGAACGATGCATCCACTGACTCAAGAGAGAAAGGCATGCGCTGCCTCAACTTTGGGTTCAACCACTGTCGACAATTGACTGCATTCACCCAATAGACGCAATCGTCTTTTTGAGACAGGGGCCAAACTATTGTTCCAGAATGACAAACAGCACACAGCCAGCCAGAAGGACGGTGTACAACAACGGACTGAATGTAAGGAATCAGTGCTTGCCATTGGAGCATCTGCTTAGAAGACAACCAAGTTTCCAACTCTCTTTGTATGTGGACGCCTTGCAACAATATCTGAATGTGCGCGGGTTGCTGATTGCGCCACCGACGTGGATACTGTTGCCCCCAAGACAACAGTTGATTCAATGGCTCATCCGACAACGCCTGCTCCATACTGATCGAAGTGCCAAGATAGATTTTGTACACCCACT
>CBFICN010000065.1:0-18618 GCA_965661045.1 uncultured Myxococcota bacterium | reverse complement strand
CGCGCTTGTAAACCACCACCTCATCCCTGTGGGCACACTTGAAATTCAACAGAGACAGCGAGGAGGCTTCCACTCCACATATGAAGCCATCAAAGGAATTCACCTCCTCAGTCAACCGCTGCTCGACGACTGCTTGAGTCAACCCTTCTGGGGTATCAAACCCACCACACACCTGCGTGCGAAATGGTTTTAGACAGTCATTGAGTACATCACCAAGTGTTGCAGCGTCTGTTTTGGGGACCATATTTTGTACTTGTTCTTTGTGGCTTGGCAATGCGGAGACAATCAAATGATTGTGAACCTTGCGAGCCAATTCTTGGCGTTCTGTCCGTGTCAATGTTTTGTTTGGATCAAATGTCATGCTAAATGTCCTGTGGTGCAATGCACACAATTAGATTTTTCGGGTGGTAAACAGTAAAGAATTTGTCCGTGAAAAGAGAGGGTTTATGGCGACGATTGAATACATGCTGAACAACAAAAAGGTTTCCTATCCAGACTTTTTGGAGTTTGTCAAAACCAGTCCACTCAAAGAATTTTTACACCATTTCCAATACCCTTTTTTGGTTGGCAACGACCTCTATGCCGGTGAAATGGAAGATGGAAACAGTGGAGTAGATGGAACAGTGCAGTTTGTCGGTGGTGTGGACAAAGCGATGGCTCAAGCTTCAAGCGCCCTCAACAAGTTTGTGAGCAGAAGCCTCTTTTATCTACAGCACAATTCCAGAAACCCCGGTGGTATGCAACTGTTTCACGTTGGTCGAACCATCAAGAGCGACATCAACATCGTTGACTATACGATTTCAAAGAGCCACGCCTTCATCACCTACGACGGTGGGAAGTATTACCTCAAAGACATCGGAGCCACCAATGGTACCTGTCTCAATGGTGAAACCTTGGAAAAAGATGAACCACACCTGCTCAATCCCAGAGACAAGGTGAAACTGGGGCGATTTGAGTTTGTATTTTTGCCTCCGTTGGAACTCTATTTAAAAACGCGAACCTCCAAATCTATGGAAAACAGCCTTGAGGATGAGCTTGCAGGCATCGTACGTTTTGCCAGTGCACGGGTGTTGAACACCATCGCCCGCAAACACAAACTCAACACCGAGGGACTCAGCCGAACTGAGTTGCGTGAAAAATTGCTGGCAGAGATCCGCCCCCTCGATATTTTGCTAGAACTATTTTAAGTTTGATGTGACTCAGTCCTCATCATCATACCGTGGACCGGACCACATGTACTCAGCGTGAGAATCAGCCTCTTGTCGCGCACACTTGATGCTGGTCAATCGATCGTACTCTTCCTTGGAAATCGGCGTTGCACGTTGCTTGAAACGCTCCAAGCCTCCTTCACTGATCGTACGTCGAGACGGCAAACCTTCCCAAATAGAATAGTAATTTTCAGAATAGGGCAACACATCTGGTGACGGCCAAATAAACGGTTCTCGGTAACTGCCAGGAATCCATTCTTCTTCTTTGGTACCATAGGCATAGTATTGGTGATGGGGTGTTGTCTCAGTAGACATGGCGTTGTCCTCGGTTGGTGTTGTATTGGTTGTCGCTTTTGCATTGGGTGTCTTCGGTGTCTCTGTGGACATGGCTTCTCCGTCTTTTGTCGGTGGTTGAGTGGGGGGGTTAGTTTGAGCGTCGGATTTCGACATGGTGTACTCCAAGGTGAAAACATACAAATATTGAGAGTGAACATTGAATTGAATCATTCAGACATGGTGGCCTCCGTATAATTGGGTGAGCGATGCAACAGGTGTTGAACAATTGGACTTCCACGCTGTTTGTACAATCGTAAAATCTCAGTGGTGGTCATCGCAGTTTCGAGTTGAGGTCCAGCAAAGTGTGCGCGCTCTATTCGCAGAGTGTTCACCCATTGCCAAAGCCGATCCTTTGTGTATCGGGGCACCAATCTGTGACGGGCTTCCGTACACCACAATGCGTCGTACAACTGCTGACGCAACTGGGTGGCTGTCAAGACAGAAGGACAATGACAAGGCAGGTAGGGCTCAGATGCCGACAGAAACTCACTGACCAATTCCTGATCAATTTGGAGTGGATAGGCTGGCATGTGTAAATCTCGTCGAATCTCTTCTCGGGAATACCGTTGAAGGACAAATGGCTCAACACTGACCCATTCAATATTCCATTGAGGACACTCTGATGACCCGATGTTGTACCAACGTCCCAATTTTGATCCTTCATCTGTATGACAAATGGGCAGCACTTCCCTAAATGCAAAGCGATGTCGAACCACCAATACCGACGTCCATTCAACATCAATGTCCTTGTCGTACACCATCGGTTCAGTCGAAAGCCTGGGTCTAGAATAAACAAAAGGTTTTAAAGCACGGATGGACAAATTGTTGATCGACACCACACCCAATTGAGACCATCCTTCGAGAAAGGCTCCAATGTCCACACCGCGACCAGTTCGTCCCCATTCATCCGGGAAGGAGCACGGCTTCTTGGACGTCAGTCGATTGACCTGAAAACCAAAGTACCCAAAGCGGATCCTGAACAGAACTTCGGCTGTGTGGGTGTGTCGATTGATTCTTTCAATGTCAAATTGCAAACACCGGCCCGTTTCCAGTGTCTGTCTCATCAAGTGTTCAACCATGTCTCGAGTGAGTCGATTGAAGGTATGCAACACAAATGGCGATGGAACTTCATTCATCGTCACCTCCTTTAGGATTTGAAAGTGGTTTGCCCGTTTCTGGATCAAAGTCTTGCACCTGACCAGAAAAGGTAAAATCAAACACCAACTGATTTCGTCGCTGGAAAAATTGGACTCTACAGGGTCTCGATGGACGATTTGGATCTCGTGGGCTGGCGATTAAAGCTTTCAGTCGCGCCTTGTTGCGGGCTCGACGTTTGCGTTTGTAGGACGCAGTCCGTTTTCTTCCCATAAAACCTCCATGTTTTTGGGTGATGTTGTGGTTGTGTTGACAATAATTGTGGTGCGTGGCAATCTGGTTCGGTGAACATCCGTGGTTCACAAGACAAATAGGAATCCCGAATCAGAAATCCCAGATTCAGCATTGAGGAGCATGTTGCGGATCGAAACCCTCTCAATCCGGTGACACGTTCTATACACATCCATTGTATTTTTTCCGAGCCAAATGGAATGTACAGATCCTCAATGGCTCCATGCGTATCGACAACCACTCGAAAATATCGACACTATAGTAAAAATATCTCAGTATAAGGAGGCACATTAAACAATGTCTACCCCCCCTTATACGACTGCCGATTTTTTACGTCATACCCTGAGCAATATTTTTTTGGCTTCCTGCACCATCTATACGGATCAAGAACACTTTGATCTACACCCCATTCAAGAAGGGAACAATGTATATACGGAATCAGAAACTTTTCATACCACTCTAAAAACAAAAAAGTGGATATTTTCATATCCACCTTTTCAACCGATGACCGAATGTTGCCATCTCTACCGAACCTCTCAAGAGAGCATCAATCTACATAGCCACGGAACTCGATGTAATCCACTTCCAACACAAAATCCCCATCCGCAAACTCTTTGTTCATGAGATCGATTCGAATGACGTCGGACAAATACTCTGGCGTCATTTCAGCACCTGTAGATTGATCCCCATAGCCACTCATTTCATATTCTTGAAAGTCGTAAAGAGAAACCACCGTTGTTGTCCACTCATCTGTTGTGGGAGCGATCACAGCTTCAAAGGTCGGCATCCACCATGCAGCGGCATCCGCCAAAACAAGTTTGAAATTGTGACCAGTCGCTTTGTACGATATCTCTACTTCGGTGAACTGAGACAAATCATAGTCGGCGACGGGGCTTCTCAAGGAAACAAATCCGCCGTTGTTGTCTGTGGACACCGTTCCCTCAAAGACGGCCACAGTATCCAAATAATCGACAATACCGATAGATTCCCCACCCATTACGGTATCGTTCACAGGTTGCCAATCAAGACTTCCATCTTCTTGGCCAAAGTCGATTCGCATGCTGATCGTTTGTCGTTCTACATTTGTTTCTGTTTCGTAGCTACTTTCTTCTAAGGGCCCAATACAGGCTGTTAGGAATACTGTTGGGATGATGATTTTGGTCATGGTACCTCCAATTTATTAATTATAGGAGAATTTTACAGACAGACCATCATACTGTAGGTTTACTGCCGATTTTGTTTGGGTATTGCTCTGTCAGAGTCGACAAGCATTGCAAGGGACTACTCCTTGCAAACTTGAAGTTCAATTCTGGAAATTTCTCGCTCGGTATTTTCGTCCTGTACTCCGATTGATTGTATGGATGAATGGTAGGTTTTCAATTCAACCGTCCGTTGAGTATTCTTCCAGTGATATACTTCACCGACTCCATCGTACCTTTGAAAGAGAACACCCAGTGGCAACTGCAATTTTACTGAGGGAACCAATCCATTTTTGTACATCACCCACCCTTTATCTGTAGTGAGTGTGGCAGCGTCCACCTCTTCCACCTCAATTTGATGTCGATGACTTAAGTCAACAACCCAAGGATGCAATTGTGTCGGCAAAGCCTCCAATAGCCCCATCAAAGCCGTACAGGATGGGCAAACGCCTTCCGTTATCTGGGGAGACCATTGTTGACAATGTGTACAGTCCAGTGACTCCGCAGGTTCAGACAGGAGTTTGAACAGTGCCACTCGCCCACCCATTCCGTGCAACTGACCTGATTGTAGGCAAATGGGTTGAATGGACGCCAAACCGTTGAGATTTCGAGAGAGCATCACCCAAACACGCTGTAGTCTGACAGGCAACGGTGGATTCAATACGGCATTGGGAACATTCGACAATGAATCGTACATCGGCTCAGGGAAATCGTCGCGCAATGTGTGAATCTGCTCTTGAATCCACCGGTCCAGTTCTGTAATGCTGTCGGTGGATTCGCCACTGTGCTCTGTAGAAAACACGTTGACTTCGGTTTTCTGCTTTGACCAAGCTTGAAATTCAGCCCAATTAGATACCTCACGTGGAATATCAACGTACGCAAAGCCCAGACATTGACCCACTTCTCCACCAGAAGAATGACGAATACGACGACGCTTATCCCGTCCATACTCTCCGTATTCAGCATATTCTCCTGCGGTGACAACACATTCCCCTTTGGATAGGTCGAGCACCGTACAGCGTTGATACCTATGATGTTTTCCATATGTCCATGACCTGTGAGGCTCGTCTATTTGGTCTCTGCCATCCAACAGTCCAATACAGGAGGCTACATACGTTGGCAAGGTCCCTTCAAAATGGGCTGCACTGAGAAGACGATCAGCAGTGATCAAGGCACTATCTCGTGGAATATAGGATCTTTGAGGTTCTGCCATAAAAATCCACGCGTTGTACAATGACACCTCAAGCGTGGTCCCCACTTCTGTATCGGAACCAGGCATTCTAGAATACCCTTTGACCAACTGGTCAGAGTACTCAAGCACTTCAATCAATTCAACCCTCACTGTTGGAAAGTCACCCTCTTCTATGATGGATACCAACCAGTAAAGTTGGTCTTTGGAAATGGCTGTTGGCTGAATCTCAGTACCAATGCGGTGGTTGAGCAAAGAAAAAGCCGGACAACAAAGATTGGCCAGCTCTAGGATTTCAAGGGAAGTGTAATTGGATAAATTGGACATCATGCCTCCTTGGCGTTGTGGTTTGATTTGAGTAGCAATTCGAAAAAGGACAGGGGCGAAAATCTGGGGCTGACCCAGTTTTGAAAGCAGCCGTGACGTTGCAAGGCGATGTATTTTTTCTGCACGCGACGCAGACTCTTCACGATGAGGATCGGCTCAGAGGATTCGAAAGCAGCAAAGCCTTCGTCACTCAATCCGATTGGAGACATCTCAGCATCATAGATGCGTACCGACTCTTCTAAGCAGTCGACATCCGCCAACTCTTCCGCTGAACGAACAAGGAGAACAGGATCCGGTACGTCATCATATTCAGGATCAAAATCTTCTAGGTAGCGTTCAATATTTCGTTTCAGTAGTGGGTCCGCATCAATATTGACTGCTTTTGGTGAGATCGAAGACCCACTCTCACCCAAGTCATATAGACTGCCAAAACCCATTACCTCGCCGACAAAGTAAAATGGGTCAGCTGGATTTTTGGACATGGCAATCAGTTTTTGACCTTGGCGCAAATTGTTGCGACGGATTGTTTTTCCAAGGGTGAAGCGATTGGACAAATAGGTTGGGAGTCGCTCACTGGCGACGGTACGGAATTGTTGTTGATTCATAAAATCCTCCAAGTTGAATCGTACTCACAATGAATGGAGAGTGAGATACGAAAGGGAAATACAAGAAAACCGGTGCACCCAATGCACCAGTTCTCAGATTGATTGGTGGTTGTACAGCGCAAGACGCTCGACTGTTGGCCATACAGTTGTTCAAAATGTCAAAGAACAAGCATTCCAAACGAATCAATTCCAAGCGGGAATGCTGTCTGGATATACGGTTGCTTGAATGGTCATCGGATAAATTTCTACATATACTTTTCCATCTGGACTCAAAAAGTGGCCACTGATGACTCGATGTACACTTGCGTCATCCACAGACGAACTAGCCATCATTTCTTCCGTTTGTTCCAAGCAGAAAAAGTGCTCAAAGACATAGTCTAAACAAGCCTCGGTCCCTTCCATCCAATGACGATCGGTCACAATCTTCAAACACCCAAAGTGTTCTCTCGCTGACGCCAAACTGTGGTGACGCTCCAGTGCTTGCAACCACACGGTGATGTACGTAGGCAATGCATTCAACAAATCATTGTACTGAGGCTGAAGGGACATTTCGTGTTCAGCACACTCCAAACAGGTACCGACAACGAGATCACAACCACAGTTCGGACAATGCGTCGGAGAATCTACAAACTTAGCGTTGAGAGTCTCTACGGTGGAGGCATTGTGCTGACAGCTCAGGGATACATACTCCACTCGATCTGGATCTGTTTGTGATACCCCGACAAATAGGGAGACCGTCTGAGATTCATCCACAGAATTGGGAGCCGTTGTCAATGGTAGCCACGATGGAATAGCGTCTTTGAGTTCAGTCAGAGACAAGGATGGTGGACTCATCGTCACTTCGAACTGTGAGGGTTGGTTCAACACCTGCTCAGCAAACCGACGACCAGACTTCGTAATGCGTCGTATCAATGGATGAAGTTCTTCCGACACATACTGCAACTGCGCTTCGACATACTGATGAAACGTGGGATCGTTGAATGTCGGAGCGTTCGGCAATGCAGTCAACGCAGAGCAATTCTGGTGTTGCTCATCCACAAAGAGCATGCGACGTGTGGGATTGAAATACAACCCTCTAGAGTGTACCACACCCCCCGACGCCAATCGATTCTTTGGAAGGGTGATGTCCTCAAAGTCCATCGGAACAAACAGTGTACCAACCGGAGAAGCAACATCGGCAGTCCACACTTGCTTGGTCTCTCGGGCTTCCATAGACTGCATCGCACCCCAAATTGTACTCAAATCTTCTTCTGTTTGACGTCGTTCATGTTCGATTTCCTCAACACAAAATGCACATTGATTCTCCGATGCACAAAAAGGGTTCTCCGCACTGTATTCATCGCCACACGTTGGACATTTATGGGCTTGCAACTCCTTAGACTCAGCCACACAATTGACATAGGCGCAGATCGTAATGCCCAACTCTGAACTTTCCAAGAGTTTCACTCGACTGTTGAGTTCTTTGCGTTCTAGGGTCACACTGTCATAGTAGCCAGTTTCGGTTTCATAGGGCTCGTCGTGCACAGTACGCCATCCAGTCAGGTGACGTTTGTACCCTCGAATGGTTCCACTGGCAGAAATATCTTCCAAACGAATTCCATTTCCAACGCGTTCAATCTCTGGGTTTGCATGCTCCAGTAGATACTCTACAAAGAGAATTAGGGCGGATGGTGTACGCTCAACAATGAGATTTCTACAATCAGAGCAGATTTCTGCGTGGGGGGTGGATTGGGAGGTGGGTTGAATGGGTTGATTGCAATGTGAACAGTTCGACATGACTGTCTCCTTGATTGGGTGTTTATTGGTGAATGGTTGGCATCCAAAAATTCAAAAGGCCCATCGGCTTCTCATATGGAGTAAGCAGACGAACCTTCTTTCAATTTCGGATGTGTTTGTGTGGCGCTTGGGGTTTGATAAGACTGTGGTGTTCAGTTGATATTCAGCGGCGTATTTTCACAGACGCGAAAAAATTTTTTAACAGGAAAATGGGTCAAACTTTTCCTACAGACAGCAATAAGTTAAAAGGCACCATTCAAAACATCAATAAAATCAAACATTTATCTTTTAATCGTCTAGATTTACATACAAGACGTTTGTGTTCAGAAGCCCAGAATATTTTGATCGTTGAATTTCAACGTGTATTTATGACACCATTCTTAAACAACTACACAGACCAAAAGTCTCGCAGCCACAAGGCAGACTGCTTCGGAATGTGCTCTTGGGTGCTCATCCCGTCAAGCACTTGTCTATCCCACGCCTGTAGCGGCTGGAGCGCCCGGTCCCCAGTATTCCCAGTGCCAATCTTCCCAGGTGTCGCGAACCCAACCGTAATCACCAGCATTTTCAGACAACCATTGTTCGACTTTATTGTTCATGCGAATATCGATGGCGTGGCCAGTTTGGTGATTGGACCAGCCAGGTCCAGCGGCTCGACGTGCTCCATACTTCTCTCGCAAATGCGCTTGGTCCTCATAGGTTCTAAAGCCAGAATACTTGGAATTGGGCTGAAGGTGTACTCCAGCTTCTTTGGCCGCATCTCTCAGACGGGTCCAAAATGGCACCACCCAAGCAGCCATCCGGCAGCCATCCAGCATGACGACAGGAATTGATTCACCTTTTTGACCCGCATCGTACGTATCGTAATCTCCAATGAACATTCCTTCAACACCTTCGATTTTTGCCCGATCAATGGACTTAGACGATGGGGCAAACAACTTCCCAGCAGTCAAAGAGGTAACGGTTCCAGAGATCGCCAAACTGTTGGCGGCTTGAAAGGCGCGAACAAAATTTTCAGTTTGTGCCCCAAAATCACCATCCACTGTCATATCGGCACCGTGTTGCTGTAGTTGCGTTTGCAACATACGCACAGGCTCTCCTT
The DNA here is from genome assembly GCA_965661045.1 of uncultured Myxococcota bacterium. Classification (GTDB taxonomy): domain Bacteria; phylum Myxococcota_A; class UBA796; order UBA796; family UBA796; genus CAJWHX01. The sequence continues at coordinate 9,490 of CBFICN010000065.1, read as the reverse complement.
TTGCACCAGCAGACAAAGGCAAGTGCGGGCTCAAATCATTGGGCGTATCTTGCTGCATTCGGCGCAACATTCGTTCCCCTTCATCAATCCATCCACTGCCCAGCCCACTAGCCGACTCCTGCGTGGCACCCTGTGATTGGGTTTGTGGCGTCAGATTTGGGGTAACAGTCAGACATTCTACGGTCATCACACCCGTTACATCCAAGTTTCGACTGCCTTGCAATACTTTAACGGCCCCCTCTGTCGCAGGTCCAAAGATGCCATCCACAACCAGTTCCATTCCCTGACGGTTGAGAGACTGCTGTAGCAATTTCACCCCTTGCCCACTGTCTCCACGCTTCAAAGGAAGATGAGCCAGCAAAGGGTTCCCCGCCATTTGTGATGGTGCATTCATTTGCCGCACCCGATCGGAGTTGCTTTGAACTGCCCCTACTCCTCGATTGAATAGAGTGTCCTGCATCGGTACCTGAACCTGCTCTTGTGCTTGATAACTTTGTCCACCTGCCACGCCATCTCCTTTGAACCTTGATTTATTCTCATTCGACTGATTTTAAGATAGCATATGACTGTTGGTCTTGCAGTCGATCAATGTTCTGTGTCAATGAGTATGATGTTCAGGAGTCGGCAGTCAGCAACTGTTGTCAAAGATTCACCGATGCACAATCCGAAGTTTCTATCCGAGAACTGCAATCATACAGACCAAAAGTCTCGCAGCCACAAGGCAGACTGCTTCGGAATGCGCTCTTGAGTGTCAAAATCCACCCATACCAAGCCAAAACGCTGTTCATAGCCTTCCGCCCACTCAAAGTTGTCCAGCAATGACCACGCAAAATATCCAGTAAGCGTCGCCCCTTTTTCGATGGCGCCGGCACAGGCAGACAAATGCTGCTCGAAATAGGCTTGTCGTTCAACATCGGCGACCACCCCATTGTCATCTGGTGTAGTGGGATAACTGGCACCATTCTCGGTCACGACGATGGCATTGGCACCATAGTCATTGGTCAATCTCAACAACAGACGCTCAAGGCTTGGGGCGTGAACCTCCCAATTAAACGCCGTTCGAGGACCATCGTCAAAGACTGTACGCTCCCAATTCTCTTCTTCTGAAACCTTGTCGGAACGGATGACGGCACGCGAATAATAATTGATGCCCAAAAAGTCGGTTTGAACAGAGATGGTCTCCAAGTCACCCTCCAAAATCCACGCCGAGTGATCGTTGAACTCGCCCCGCTCCGAATACTCTTTCACCATGTCTTCTGGATATCCACGACCAAAGATCGGATCGAGGTACCACCGGTTGAAGAATCCATCAAAGGAGCGATTGGCTTCGATGTCCCACGGACTCTGAGACGCTGGCTCTGATGGACACAGGTTGAGCGTAATTCCAACCTTTGCACCGGGAACCAGATTGCGAATGACCGGAACCACTGCACCGTGTGCCAGCAATACGTGGTGAGCAGCCAGCAAGGACTGGCGAATGGATTTGAGACCTGGAGCATGCTCTCCAACCCCGTAGCCCAAGTGGCAAATTACCCAAGGCTCGTTGATGGTGATCCAGTTTTTTACCCGATCGCCCAGTCGCTTGACGACGATCTCTGTGTAGTGCACAAATCGCTCAACAATTCGACGGTTCAACCATCCACCCTCATCTTGCAATGCCTGCGGTAAATCCCAGTGGTACAACGTCACCCATGGTTCGATATCGGCTTCCAATAGGGCATCCACCAAGCGATCATAGAACGCAAGTCCATCTTCAATCGGCTCTTGCTCTGTACCCGTCGGCAAAATCCGTGGCCACGCAATCGAGAACCGGTAGGCTTTGACGCCCAAGGACTTCATCAAGGCGATATCATCTTCAAAACGGTTGTAATGATCACAAGCCACTTCGCCGTTGTCTCCATTCTTGACTTTGCCTTCGGTCACGCAGAAACGATCCCAAATCGACTCTCCACGATTGTCCACAAAGGTTGAGCCCTCAATTTGAAAGGACGACGTTGCAACGCCCCAAGTAAAACCGTTGGGAAACTGAGAAATGTGTGGTGTGCTCATGAAGCCTCCAAGCTGTGGCTGGCTTGTAACAGCCGTTGTGTGTAAGGGTGTTGAGGATTGGAAAAGATGCCTGTCGTTTGTCCAGATTCGACCACGACGCCCTGTTCAAGTACAATGACCTCTTCGGTGAGTGCATTGGCCACTGCCATGTCGTGGGTGATCAACAACAGCGCCATGTTGTGGTCTTGCTGTAAATCTCGAAGAAGTTTGAGAATTTCAGAGCGCAGTGACACATCCAACATCGACGTTGGCTCATCGGCGATGAGAATCTGTGGTTTGGCCAACACCGCGCGGGCAATGGAGACCCGCTGTCGCTGCCCACCCGACAACTCATGTGGAAACTTCGACAGCGTAGACTGTGCATTCAACCCCACTTGCTCTAAGATGGCAACCATCTCTGTTTCGGAGACACCATTCAATTGTACATGTTCCAAATGCTGACGCACCGTCCGAGTTGGGTTCAAGGCCCCAAATGGGTTTTGAAAAATCATCTGTACTGGAGAGGGTTTGCGACGTCCCAACCAAGCCGATCGAGTGGGCAAAACCCCTTCGATGGAGCCTTCGGTGATGGAAATCAAACCAGCAACCATCTTGGCGATCGTCGATTTTCCAGAACCAGAGCCACCCACCAAAGCGATGGACCCACGCTTCTTCAGGGCAAACGTGCAGGACTCAACGGCCTTTGTGGGGGTACTCCAAATGCTTTGATAGGTTTTGGACAACGACTGACACTGTGCGACAACGTCGGATTCACTGGATGCTGGACGAATGCCTTGAATCAACTGATCCGCCAGTAACTGCTGTGTATACGGATGTTTTGCATGGACCAGCTCGTCTGTACGACAGGCCTCCACCAACTGCCCGTCTTTCATGATGACGACACGGTGGACAAACTGTCGAACCAATGACAGATCGTGACTGATGAACAGCGCAGAGAAACCCAGTTCTTTTTGTAACTTGGTGATTTGATCCAGAATTTCCTGTTCCACCAATACATCGAGCGCAGTGGTGGGTTCATCAAACAACAGCAGTTTGGGCTTAAACAACAACGCCAGTGCGATCACCACTCGTTGACGCATTCCACCGGATAGTTCGTGTGGATATTTGCCCAACACGTCCGTATCCAGGTCCATCCACCCCATCAACTGTTCAATCCACTGTTCGGGGTTGTCAATGGCATGTTCGGGGTGCGCTTCAAGAGTGTCATAGAAGTGGGATACAATGGTTTGCACCGGATTGAGAGAGGTCAATGCCGACTGTACAATCAACGCAACCTCGGTCCAACGCTGCGACATCGCTTGTGCTTCAGGGGTGTCCAACAGGTTTTGCTCCCCGTTCCACAACACGTGCCCACCTCGAATCACCGCCGGAGGAGGCAATGAACGCAAAATGCTTTGCAAGATGGTCGACTTTCCACAACCAGACTCACCGACCAACCCGACGATCTCTCCTGGTGCTATGTCAAAAGACACCCCTTTGACCGCGACGACATCTTCGTGTTCGCCCACAAAGGCCACCTTCAACTCTTGAATGGACAACAAGGCATCCGTCGATCCTGTACTGGTGGGCTCCTTATTCACTTGAACGGGTGTATAGGCTTCAGAAGCCTCTTCTCCCACGACATTTCGCCACCGACGAGTGGACAACAGTCGAGGATTGGTAATTTCATCCATCCCAAAGGAAATCAAAGTCAACGCAAATCCCAACAACGCAATGCAAATCCCCGTCGGCACAAAGGTCCACCACGAGCCAGTGAGCAACGCGGCATCGTTGCTCGCCCAGTACAAATTGGTACCCCACGTCACTTTGCCGATGTCACCAAGCCCCAAAAATTCCAGCCCAACCTGTGCTCCAATCGCATAGATGGTTGCCCCAATAAATGCCGACAGAAGCAGCGACGCCATCGTTGGCAAAACCTCTGTACACAAAATGACCAAGTGCGAACGCCCCAGCAACTGTGCAGCCAGCACAAACTCTCGCTCACGCATTGTCGCCACCTGTGCCCGAACCACTCGAGCATTCCACGCCCAACCGGTCAACCCAAGTACAACCACCAGCGTCACAGGTCCCGGCGGTAACCACGCTGCAATCACCACCATCAGTGGCAACCCCGGCAACAGCAAAAATACATTGATCAGCAACGACAGCATAGAGTCTACCCAGCCACCGAAGTACCCAGCCAGCCCACCAATAATGGAGCCCAGCGCAATCACCAACGCACCAGCAGAAAAACCAACCAGCAACGTCGGCAGGGCACCGTGTACCGTTTGTGCCAACACCGACTGTCCTTGTCCCGTTGTCCCAAACCAAAACTCCAAACTCGGAGGGTCCAACGGGACCCCAACATAGTCCAAGGGGTCTCCTGTCAAGAAGCGACCAACAACCGCGATCGTGAAATACACGGCGACCAACACAAGCCCCACACGAGACTTTGGATTGTCCCACAACGAAGCCAGCAGTGATGCTTGCGTGTTTGACTTAGTCACGTGGCACCATCCTTGGATCGAGCCAAATGGAGACGATGTCGACCAAGAAATTGGCGAAAAGCACCGCAAAGGTGATGCTGAGGAAAATCCCCTGCATCAGTGGAAAGTCCTGACCGTTCACCGCCTGAATCAACAGATATCCCTGTCCCGGATAACCAAAGACCATTTCCGTGAGCAAAGCCCCACTCAACACAAAGCCCAGCGCCATCCCAAACCCTGTCACATTGGGTATGAGGGCATTGCGGACGGCGTAGCGCCACCAGACCTGCTTTTCAGACAACCCTCGAATGTGGGCATAATAGACAAACTCTGTTCCAAGCGTAGACACCGTGACGTTTCGCATCGACAGCATCCATCCACCAATGCTGGCTATCACCATCGTCAATGCCGGTAGAAAGGCGTGCTGCACTGCCGAAGTCACAAAAGCCAAGTCAAGTCCGGGCTCCAAGCCACTGGCATAGGCATGCCGCGTTGGAAACCACCCCAGCGAAAACCCAAACACAGACAGAAAGAGCATCGCCATCCAGAAATAGGGAAAGGCACCAATCAGTGAAAACAACGGGGGCAAGACTGTATCCAGTCTCCCTTCTCTTCTCCATGCCAACCACGCACCCAAGACTGTCCCACCGACGAAGGAAATCACCAAAGACGTACCCGCTAAAAATGTGGTCCACAATAGCCCTTCCACCATAATGCTGCCCACTGGCATTGGGAAGTAGACCAGTGACGTGCCCAAATCCCCCACCAACAGCGAAGAAAGATACTCGATGTATTGCTGCCACAGAGGTGCATCCGATAGTCCAAACCCCTCTTTCATCGCTTGAAGCGCCTCTGGGTCAAGTTTGCCTTTGAAACGGGCAAACATCACACTGGCAGGATCTCCCGGCATTAGTCTTGGGATGAAGAAATTGGCAGTCACGGCAACCAATCCCGCCAACAAATAAAAGCCCAACCGTTGCAACACAAACCGAATCATCGCACCACTTCCAGTTGAGTCATCACCAGTAAGGTTTCAGGCACATGATTGGGTGAGAGTCTGGCGTAAGGATTGTTCTTGGACGGGAAACCAGTGATGCGGGCGCTGTTGAATTCGCCCCAAGAAGGATTGAGAAAGAGTGGAATCGCCGGAACATTGTCCACAAACTTCTGCTGTAGTCGTTGCCCGATCTCCAGTTGCGTACTGCGATCCGAAGTCTGCTCAAAGGCGTCGACCAACCCATCCACCTCTGGATCTGCATATCGATGCCAATTGATGGATGCACTTTCTCCGACCGCTTTGACGGCACGCGCCGACAGCATACTCTCGTAAAACCCGATGGGATGCGGTCCGTCTTCCGACCAACCAAGCGAGAGATCAAACTCTCCTTGCTGCAAGCGCTGGAACCACGAACCAAAATCTTGGTTGAGCACCGAAGACTCTACACCAATTTCTTGTAAAGAACGCGAGACCACTTGGGCCGCCCGCACCCAGTCCGACCAACCAGACACCACCGAGACTTGCAACTCCAATACCTGTCCGTCCTTTTGACGCTTGCCGTCCACTAGCTTCCAACCGGCTTCATCGAGCAATTGACCCGCACGCGTAGGATTGTACGCTGCCCACTTGTCACGCCCTTCCCAATCATCCATTCGCCAAGCCTCGTAAGCACTGGACAATCCACTCTCATCGGCTGGTGGCACATAATCGTGTAGAGCCACTTTCACCAACAGTTCACGGTCAATGCTCAGTGAAATGGCTTTTCGCACGTTCACATCGTCAAATGGTGGCTTGCTATGATTTGGATAGAGCAACACACTGGCGCCCATCGTTGGAAACCAGTAGTTGTGGTGCTCTGGATCGCGATCAACAAAGATTCGATCAATGGCCGGTAAGAAATTGCCTGCCCAGTCCACTTCACCTTGCAACAGTGCCAAGGTCGCTTGTTCATTCGATGGCAACGCAGGAAATTCCATCCCTTGGATACCCAATTCTTGCCAGTAATGGGGGTTGCGCTCCAATCGCCAAGACTGTGAAGTGAAGTGCGTCACTTCGGTAAACGGTCCAGTACCGACAGGGTCAGGATTTGGATAGGTTCCCGGATTTTCGACGTCCTTCCAAATGTGCTCTGGTACAATTGCTTGATGGGCAACCCGTTCCAACCCACTGAAACACGGCTCCTTGAATTCAAAGTGTACCTGCTGACCATCCACCTCAATCCGCTCCAAGTCACGCCAAAGACCGCGTCCATCGAGCCCTGGGGTGTCTCGCATGAGTTCAAAGGTAAACCGAACGTCGCCTGCATCAAAATCTGTGCCATCAGACCACTGTACGCCTTCCCGCATCGTCAAAGACAGCCGTGTCGCCTCTTCGTTGAACCGATACTCGGTTGCCAACCACGGAACATACTCTCCCACCATCGGATTGTAAATCAACATTGGCTCATAAATACCGGCGTTGGTCGGCCACCGGGTTGAGCCGTTGATCAACAACGGATTGAAGATGCGTTGCCAAGACACCTGCTGTTCTTGAGACACCACCACAATGTCGTCGGGTACAGGATTGGGAGTGTGGCAAGCAATTATTGGCAGCCACAGTGCAATCATTCGACCCTCTCGTAATAGCGAATATAGTCCACCAACATACTGACTGGAAACTCGGTACTCTCGTCTGGATTGTCTAAGAAGTTCCCACCGATCGCAACATTGAGCAAAATGAAATATTCACCGTCAAAGACCCAAGGCGCGGTGCTGGGAATGTCCCCTGCTGACACCGTCAAGTAATGTTGGTCATCAACGAACCAGCTGATGTGTTCGGGATCAATGTCGACGCGGTATACGTGAAAATCATCCGAAAGTGGTTCGCCAGACAGAAACGTTCCACCACGACCATCCCCACCAGAATACCCAGGTCCATGAATGGTGCCAGATACTTCATAGGGATTGTCCCCACGCATTTCCATGATGTCGATCTCTCCACAATTCGGCCATCCAACGGTCTCAAAGTCGGCCCCCAACAACCAAAACGCCGGCCACACACCCTGCCCTTCTGGCAGTTTGATGCGCGCCTCGTACTTTCCAAACCCACCGGTCCACAGTCCTTCGGTGAGAATTCGACCCGAAGTGTAGTCATTGCCTTCGTACTCTTCTCGCTGGGCGACAATCTCTAAAAACCCATCCCCTGTCAAGCGTACATTGTCAGTGCTGTCTGTATTGTACTCGAGTTGACCGTTGCCCCAGCCGTCTCCCCCAACATCGTGCTTCCAAATCGTGGGGTCGGGAGCCGTTCCTGCAGGACCGTCAAACTGATGCTCAAATACAAGCCCAAACTTACCAAGGTCTTGAGAGGGCGTCTCAGGCAGTACACAAGCAAACATCCACAACAACATGTCACTCTCCCGTAAAGTAAACATTGTCAATCAAAACTTGTGCGCCAGCATCACTCGCAGAAAGACCCGCAGTTAGAATCGAAAAGGGTTCAGAAACTTGCGTTGCATCCATACAGAGGGTCAAGTCAGACATTGGGATGGCCAAATGGTGCCACTCACCATCGATTTCAAAACCATGATCCACCAAGTCCACCCAGTTTTGTCTGGTACCGCTGCCTGTACAGCCACCAGAGCCATCCAAGGCACCGCTCATGCCCACTTGCAATCCGGACATCACCTCTGATTCAGACTTGACAGAAACGTAGAGCGTATTCCAAGCACTCATGTCTTTGGCCACGTTCCAGCTGACGCCACCGCCAAACCAACCGTGTTCACCCGCGGTAATTTCATCAGCCACATTGCCTTCCACACGATCTGTCGTGGGCACCTGACTGAATGTCGGCATGCTCGTATACTCGGTGATCCAAATGTAAAAGAAAGATGTTTCATCATCCACTGGAATCAAGTCTGAGTACCCACTCTCGTAAAAGACACCCAAACTCAACCTGGAGTCGCCATCCTGGTAGGGATCTGGCCCCGCAAACTGATTTTCTTCAACCCCAGTGTCAGAGACATCAACACTGTTGTATGGATACTCCATCGGCTCCGGACGACATGCCGCCAGCAAGACCAAGATACTTCCCATCATTGTTGACTCCCGGCTGCAGGAACGATCACGAAACCACCATCTTCCGTTTCAATTCGATGCCAATCGGAAACATCTGCTCCCAAACTGAGCAGGGCTTCATAAGACAGCGGTGCCAAAGGAAAATAGGTTTCTCCATCTGCCAGATACGACACCGCGTCGGGAAAGTGCTCGAGCATCGCCGTGTGTGCATTGACCGCCATTTGCCAAACGTAATAGCGCTCATACTCGTCCATCATTTCGAGGTTGTACATACTGGTTAGTGCCTGCGCAGTGTAAAACTGATTGTCTCCCGTTGGTTCCACAGCCAGTTGTGTTGCCCAAACGTAATACGACGCCGGTGCAAACCCGAAGGCTTCAACGTCCCACTTCCCTTCAAACAAAGCCTGATCAATCGGGTTTGTCGGGTGATTCAAAATTCCTGTGTTTGGATAGGTCCCGTGTCCGACATCGGCATAGACGAATTCAACGTCGAGCAGGTTCATCCCGCGGTAATAATAGGGCTGCGGTGCTTCGCATCCCATGAATAAACTAGCGACCAAAGGAAACATAGGCCCCCACTTCGTATTGTCTGCCCCAGTCGTTGGGCAGTCCGTTCAACGGTACATGTTCTGGTGAAAACTCATCCGTAAATCGGTACTTGCTGAGTACCCCAATGCGTGGATAGTACTTGCCAAACCTGGGCTTCACCATCCCCATTTCCAAGGACGCAATGCTTTGGAATGGAAAGGTCAAGTTGTAGACGCGGTGGTAATCAAACGGACCCCAGTCGTTGAACTTGAGCTGCCAATTGGCATGCAGGTTGTTGTGCCAGCCCCTGAACTGCACGCGGGTGTAATCAATGATTCGATCATCGTCTCCACCAGACTGTGCGGTACCAACTTGGGTATTGACAACCAATCGAC